>CAVFXW010000019.1:0-9036 GCA_963626675.1 Clostridium sp. CAG:452
ACAAATAAAACGCTTTCATCTCTGTAATTGAATTACCGAGGATTCCCGCTTTTTTTCCTAAAAGTTGAATGTTACAGCTTAAACCCTTTAAAGTTTGAAACAAATGCTATTTATGAATTTTCCAAAAACCTTTAGCCCTACCACCCTCACGACTTATATATTCAAGTTTCTTTAATTTTTTTATTGCTCTTTCTACTGTTTTAGAGGTTATACCAAGTTTTGTTGAGATTATCCTTGCAGTCAATGAATTATCATCTTTAATTAAGTTATACACATCCATTTCGGTACTATTTAAAGAAATATTGTTTCGGACATTGTTTCGGACATTGTTTCGGACATTGTTTCGGACATAATCTTGAACATCTTCTCCATCAAGAAACTCATCATCACCTTCATTGCTCATATACAATGTTAGGCTAGTTCTATCTGGAGATACAGATTCAACAAAACTGGGCTCTTCACATCCACTTTCCTTGAATGCGTTGTAGACATCGCACAACCCCATTCCAGAGCGTTCACCTATATTAATCAGAGAAAACATATTAAAAATCTTAGTATTTCTAGGATCACTTATGCCACCTTCAATTGCAGCATTCAAATCCACTCTAAACGTTCCTGGATTGGATATTGTTATCTTCCTAAATTCTTTATCTATAACAATACCCCGTCGCCCATAGTAATCTGCATGAATTAATGCGTTGGCCAGACATTCTCGTACAGCCTTATGTAGGGGTGTATCGTCGACCCTAGTTAAATTCTCATCAAGTTTGAAAGGACGTTTTATATCAGATGTAAGCTTGTCTATAACCCTAAAGTAAAAATCATAAACATTACCGCTCCAGTCTGAATCTCCAGAACAAACCCTGTCTGACCATCGAGTATCTTTTGCCATCTTTTCTCTGTAATCAAGGAAGAAGGAGGGAAGTTCATCTGTAATACTTAGAAAATTGCCAAAGAAAATCAAACCAGCCAGTGTAGGATGAATCTTCCTGTCTGCATTGGAAATCTTTGCTGCCCCAATTTTAATGAGAAAATCCTCTGTTGGATAATCATTCCAAACGTGATTTTCATGTGCATTCTTAAACTTTATCTTATAGCTCTTTATGCTATCAGCATTAAACACCTCAAGCCCGACATCATCAAGAACAAGTGAATCACAAGAAGTATCGGTTTGGTCTCTGAGCATTGCTTTCACTTCTTCCTTAGTGCAGTGAAAATCTCCTTCATGGTTACGTTTGTACGAACCTGCAAACATATCTGTGCCTATATAGACGGGCTTGTCGTGTCTGTCAGCCCTTGGAACTTCTATAACAACATATGAACGGCCTTCATAATCAATAGAGTAGACTTGATGTTCCAAAAGAATATTACTGCTAATCTTTTCCTTGTTGTTCAGCACATTCCAAATATCAGAGAGAAGCTTTTGAGGCTCAGTAACACCTAAAGGAAGGAATTTCTTTGTTTGCAAATCTTCACCAATTCCAAGAATAATAACACCACCAAAAGTATTTGCAAAAGAAGAATAGGTCTCCCAGATACTACTTGGAAGACCTCCTTGTGCAGCCTTAACTTCAACACTCACTTTTTCTAAGCCATCAAATATCTTCTTTAGGTCAATCATATTATCTCCAACCATTACTAGGATACTGTATTACAAACCAACTATCAAGAAAACAGATTTTTCGTCAAACAAAATCCTTTAAGCTAATAAAGGTTCAGTACTCTTTTTGCGATTTAGCCAAGTACATCTTTAACACAAGATTTTGAGCTAGCTAATTTTTATATACAAGAAAATAAAATTTGGCTTATTTTTGTATCAAGGGCCTTTTCTGGTGCACGTTTAGGTAACACATTTTCTCCCACTGGAACCCTGAAGGTAACAGGGAGAAGTTATAAGAGGAAAGCACTACAAGAATAAGACAAATAAAAAGTAGAAATTCAACTATGACAATCCCTCTCCACTGAGAACCTTACAAATACTCTATTTCTGTAGTCTTCAGCTCTTGCACCGTACCTTTATTTTAGCCACGCCAAGAGTGTCTATATCACGAAAGCTAAGTGCTATAAGTTATCGGCCTTTACGAGACAACTTGAGAATACATTTCTTTAGGTAAGCCAATTGACCAATAACTATGACCTTGCTTTAGTTTATATTTCCCCTACCCCTTTTGCACTCTCATTTCTATCCAGTACAATCTACTCTTCTTTACAGACAAAGTATACAAGTGAAAATCCACAAATAGATGCAATAATGGAAAAGAAAAGATACCATCCACTCTCAAGAGGAGGGAAAACCAGGAAGACAGACCCTGCCATAAAGCCGAGTATTATGGGGAATGTTATACTAGGATAACTCTCCATTGACTTCTTTAATAGTCCCGTAAGAAGAAATGTCCCGATGATAACTCCTAGGGCAAGTGGTAGAAGTGGAAGAAAAGACAAAGATGAAAGATGAGAGATAATACTTTCATATAATCCTAGTACAACAAGTAGATACGTTGTCGATATTCCTGGAAGGACAAAGCCTATAGATACGGCTATCCCACAGACTAATTGTATTATGAAGTTACTGTCCTCAAGAGTTACATAGCCGGCTGGAATATAGCTGATGAGAATAACGAGTAAAACCCCTATCAATGAATAAAAAATAGATGGCCAGTTTCTTCTAGTTATTCTACTCTTATGGATTATATCGGGAATCGAGCCTATGATCGCACCGATAAAGAAAAACATCACAATCGAATAGAATGACGAAAGAAGATATTCAATAAGAGGAGATGCCATAACAGCTCCAAGAAGCCCACATGTTCCACATAGAAAAAGAAATATAAATGACCGCTTGAAATTCTTTGATAATAACTCAGGAACAGAGGAAATAAGCTTATCATAAATACCGAGAATCATGGCCATACTTCCTCCAGATACTCCCGGAACTGTCATAGTTGCACCTACAACATATGATTTAGCCATATCAAATAAAAGTGTTTTCTTTTTACTCATACGGGAGATTCTAATGAAATAACCTCTTACAATCAATTGTAATAAAATAATTCTTTGTTGATAAAAAAATCGGGGTGTACAAAATAGATGTGCACCCCAAATATTATTGTTAATTCAATCAAGCCTTCGTTTTGATTGCGGCTTGTGCTGCAGCGAGTCTTGCAACAGGAACACGGAACGGAGAACATGAGACATAGTCTAGTCCCGCGCTCTGACAGAAGAGAATGGTCTTCGGGTCTCCACCATGCTCTCCACAGATTCCCATCTTCATATCGGGTCTGACGGAGCGGCCGAGAGAGACAGCCATCTTCAAGAGTTTTCCTACTCCTCCCATATCAATCGTTGCAAACGGATCATAATCATAGAATTGCTTATCAGGATCATTGACATAGTGAGTCAAGAATGAAGCTGAGTCATCACGCGAGAAGCCGCATGTCATCTGTGTCAGGTCATTTGTTCCGAAGGAGAAGAACTCTGCACTTCCTGCTATCTCATCAGCAGTCAACGCTGCACGAGGAACCTCGATCATAGTACCAATTTGATAAGGAATTACGAGGTTCTGCTCAGAGAAAACCTTTTCAATTTCATCCACGGCATTCTTTCTGCAGTAGTTGAACTCCTTCCATATACCAACAAGTGGAATCATGATTTCAGGATGAACTTTAAATCCCTTACGCTTTGTGTTGATTGCAGCCTCCATGATTGCCCTTACCTGCATACGTAATATTTCTGGATATACAACTGCAAGTCTGCAGCCTCTGAAGCCGAGCATTGGGTTGAATTCATGAAGTTCATTGCATTTACGTGCAATTTCCTCTGCACTGATTCCCATTCTGAGAGCCATCTCGTGACGAGATGTATGGTCATTAGGTAAAAACTCGTGGAGAGGAGGATCAAGAAGTCTGATAACAACCGGAAGTCCGTTCATTGCCTCGAAGATACCTTCAAAGTCTTCTCGCTGCATCGGCAGGAGTTCGTTAAGCGCACTCTCGCGTGCTCTGACGTTGTCAGCAAGAATCATCTTACGCATTGAGAAGATTCTTTCTCCACCGAAGAACATATGTTCGGTTCTACATAGTCCAACGCCTTCGGCTCCAAGAGCAATAGCTTGACGAGCATCCTTCGGAGTATCGGCATTAGTTCTGACGCTCATCGTCTTTATCTCGTTAACATAGCCCATTAGCTTCTTATAGTTCTGATAAAGAACAGATTCGCTTTCCTGCATTGTTCCCTCAAGAACCTGCATTATTTCACTAGGCTTAACGGCAATCTTCTGTGCGTATACATTACCGGTAAAGCCATCGATAGACATATAGTCGCCTTCTTTAAGTTCCTTACCGTTTACAGTAAGAGTCTTCTTAGGCTCATTGACAGTAATGGCAGAGCATCCAGATACACACGGGCATCCCATTCCTCTAGCAACAACAGCAGCATGGCTTGTCATACCACCACGGCAGGTAACAATACCTCTACTTACAGCCATTCCTCCAATGTCTTCAGGAGATGTTTCCACCCTTACAAGAAGGACATCCTTTCCCTCTTTTGCAGCGGCTTCTGCATCTTTAGCATTAAAGTAAACTTGTCCACATGCTCCACCGGGGGAAGCGTTGAGGCCCTTTGCGTCTGGGCGTATATTGAGATCTTTAATGACTTTGTTATCGAGAATCGGAGCAAAAAGCTTATTGAATTCACTTGCAGGAATTCTTTCTACAGCAGTCTCTTTGTCGATTAGATTAGCTTCGACCATCTCGACTTGGCTACGTATCCAGCTGAAGATACTTCTCTTTCCATTACGTGTCTGGAGCATATAGAGCTTACCTTCCTGGATTGTAAACTCAAGGTCCTGCATATCATGATAATGGCTTTCGAGTGTATCTCTGATTTGGCATAGCTCTTTGTATGCTTTAGGATTAACCTTCTCAAGAGTCGAAATCGGCTGAGGAGTTCTTATTCCTGCGACAACATCCTCACCTTGTGCATTCATCAGGTATTCGCCGAAGAATCTATTTTCTCCTGTGGACGGGTCACGAGTAAAAGCAACACCGGTGCCGCTTGTCTCGCCCATATTGCCGAAGACCATTGCCTGTACGTTGACTGCCGTACCGAGAAGACCTCTGATGTCATTCATCATTCTGTATTTGATAGCTCTCTCGTTGTTCCAGCTTCTAAATACAGCGTCGATTGCCTTGAAAAGCTGGTATTGTGGGTCTTCGGGGAATTCCTCTCCCGTATATTTTTTATAAATTACCTTATATCTCTTGATAACTTCCTTGAGATTCTCGGTATCGAGTTCAGTATCGAATGTCTTATCATTTTCATCCTTTACTGACTGTAATGCATCTTCGAACTTTGAATGAGGTACGCCCATTACGACATCGCCGAACATCTGGATAAAACGCCTGTAGCTGTCCCATGCAAAACGCTCATTACCCGTCTTTGTAATAAGAGCCTGAAGAGAAGATGGATTAAGACCGAGATTGAGAACGGTATCCATCATACCCGGCATTGATTGAGCCGCTCCCGAGCGGACAGACACAAGAAGAGGATTCTTCTTGTCTCCAAGTTTTGCCCCCATCATTGCCTCGAGTTTTTCAAGATTCTTCATGACCTCGTCTTTCAAGCCGTTAGGATAAGAACCATTATGCTTATCGAAGAAGTCGCACGCCTCAGTTGTAATTGTAAATCCTGGAGGGACGGGTAGTCCTATTGCTGTCATCTCTGCAAGGTTCGCACCCTTACCTCCGAGAAGATTCTTCATGTCACCTGTTCCTTCCGCTTTCCCTTCGCCGAAGAAATAAACATACTTTTTTTCTTCCATGTTTAAATTTTCCTACTTTTTTTTAATTTTGAATTAAGAGATAAATTATGTTACAGACAAAACTCTCTTCGGTCAACGAATAATGTATAATATGAAAGCAATAATCTACTTTAATACAAAGAAAAAGCTGTACAAAAAGTATAAACAAATGATTATTTTATTTTAGATAAAACTTAAAAAAATCAGGGCTGTCTTAAGAAAACATTAAAACAAGCCCTAAATATTTATATTTCTTATTCTTTTTAAATTACGTTGTAGTATTTAATACCCTTCTCTTCACCGTTTCTCTTAAGTTTATCAAGTGCAGACTTCTCAATCTGTCTTATTCTCTCCTTCGTAAGGTTGTACTCACTTCCAATTGCACTCAAGCTCATAGGATCTTGATGATTGAAGCCGAAGCGCTTCATGATTATATCCTTTTCCTTCTCAGAAAGAGTTGATAATAGCGCCTCTACGTCCTCACTCATCATATTAGATATCATACACTTCTCAGGGTCTTCTGCCTTATCTTGAACAAAGTTCTCAAGATTAGTCTCTTCATCATTACCACTGTCATTTCTTACCGGTGCATCAAGAGAGACCATATCTTTGGTAATATCGATTAAGCTCTTTACGCTTTCTCTATCCACCCCACTCTCCTGAGCTATCTCTTCAAGAGTAGGATTAACTATTCCTCTCGTCTCAAGAGCCTTCTTTGCTCTTGAAATGGAAATAAGCTCATTAGATCTATTGAGAGGAAGTCTAATAGGTCTCGACTGCTCTGCAAGTGCTTTAAGAATTGACTGTCTTATCCACCATACGGCATAACTTATAAAATGATATCCCTTCTCGGGCTCGAACTTGTCTATTGCCGTCACTAGCCCAATATTACCCTCGTTGATGAGATCTTCGAGAGCCATTCCCTGACCGCGATATTTCTTTGCAACGCTTACAACGAATCTAAGATTAGCAGAGATGATTTTATCCCTTGCCTTTTTATCACCTTCCTTTGCCTTAAGGGCAAGTTCATACTCCTCTTCATAGCTTAAAAGGGGAATTCTATCGATTGCTTCAAGATAGGAGGAAAGGACCTCATTATCATATTGATTATAAAGTGAAGATGATTTCTTGGACATAGTTTTACTCCTTGAAAATATAAATGCAAACACTATGCCAAATTTATTAAAATTTTATAGTATAAATAGTTATTTAATTATTTATTATTATAGTTTGAATAAACATCGTGTCTAATTGACACAAAAAAGAAAAACAAAGACTATTTTGTGTCATTTTGCCACTAGAAGAGCTTTTTTATCTTTATGTGTTTCCTTTTGACACGGAAAGACAATCTCCACTGATTCAAGAATATTAATTCTTCCATCATCTGATATAGGAATTTGAGATTCCTCGATATTATCAATCGTTTCATCGTATACCATCTCTATCAAATCAGAAACCATATCGCCTTCAGGAAGAGATAAAGAATAATTATTCTTTTCTGCTAAATAAGTTGAGAGCTGGTAACGAAAGAAGGATAGAAATTCTATGCTTCTCTTTCCAAGTGGGAGAAATAGAGAGCAATAGATCTCGAAGGCATCTTTAAGGCGATGTGCCTCAACTGCCTTTAGGGCATCCTTATACATACTCATTCTTCTTTTTCCCATAATCAACTTCACCTAAACTACAAAGTAAGATAACAACAATAATGAATTTGACAAGAGAAAAATCATATATTCTTTTATTTTTCCATGCTCCTTCAAATATTGATAATTTGTACTCATTTCCACTTGCCGATTTAATTGAGTTTTCTTATATTCATTAAATGTGAATTCATTCACCCTACAATTAATATAAAGAGGTAAAAAATATGAAGATTGTTCCACTTGGAGAAAGAGTATTACTTAAAGCTAAAGAAGCAGAGAAGAAGACTGCCGGCGGTCTTTTTATCCCTCAGACAGCACAGGAAAAGACTCAGATAGCTGAAGTTTGTGCAATCGGAGACGATGAGAATATCCGCGTCAAAGTAGGTCAGACTGTACTTCATGATAAATATGCAGGCACACAGATCAAAGACAACGGAGTCGACTATCTTATCGTAAATAATGGCGATATACTCGCAGTCATCGAATAATCGATATATCATCCATTCAACGGGAGCTTAGCGCTCCCCTTTTTTTTCGATATATTCAATTATCGTGTCATACCCATTTTTGTACTCTTTGAATTTTTCCTCTGCAAAGCGTGTGAACGCCTCATCAAGATTAAGAGAGCTCAATCTATCAGGATGAAAGTTAACTGCCTTTTTGTGATAGGCCTCTCTTAATTCCTTCTTGGATGGCAAATCATGAAAACCAAAGAGAAGAAGTGCATTTTCTATTTCGCTATCTCTCTTTCTTTCTTCAAAAGCGTTATACCAACTCCCTCTCCCGTCTTTTAAATAAAGAGCGCAATCCTTATTTATTCCACGGTTCCAATTGCGGCCGAAGGAAATAAGACGAAAGTCACTTTCGTCTCCATCATAGAAAATAGCTGTGAGATAACGACATTGACTGAATGCTGCGCTTCCTATTCTCTCAATTGTATTTGGGAGTGTTATACTCGTAATACCGGATGACATAAAAACTCCATCTGGAATAATACCAAGCCTTTTCGGAAGTGAAATACTCTTTAATGCCGTGCAACCGGCAAATGACAATACTCCAAGCGTTTTTGTTTTATCCGATAGCCCAACACATTCGAGTCCCTTGTTTTCCATAAAAATGCGAGGCGGAATGTGTTCAATTTCTGTGGGAAATATGAAGGATTTAATATTGGTCTTTTCAAAAGCACCCTCACCTATTTCATAAACCGAAGGAGGAAGAGATATTGATGAGAGGGCACTACAGCCTAAAAAAGCCTCCTCTCCAATTATTTCTAGATTATCTGAAAATGAAATACTTCTTAGTCTAGTGCATAATGAAAAGGCTTTCTTTCCTACTTCAAGAAGCTGAAGAGTACCATCTGTTGGTGGTATTGAAGCAAAGAGAAACTTCCCGGGATTTGTAACACCGATTATTCTTCCGTAATCATCGACTACTATCTCGTTCTTATCAAGAAAGATAGATTTCGTATAATTAGGAAAACCACGCCTAAAGCAATAAAAACCGTTTTTCTCCATTGTTATCTCTTTATTCATAAATCACCCGTGAACTACTCGGTAATAAATTACCAGAGCATCATGGCTGAGATTTCTCCCCCCA
>CAVFXW010000020.1:0-58373 GCA_963626675.1 Clostridium sp. CAG:452
TTCGACTTGCTTTTACGCGCTCTATTCTGAAGGAAGAATAGAGAGAATCAAAGAAGTCATCTTCTCCATTTGTGTTCTTTGGGTCTGAATTACTCAGGAGAACAGTGGCACCAAGAGCCGAAATATCTTCAATGAAATCCCTTAGTTCTATCTGCTCCTTATCGCCAAAGCCTTTTTCATTGTAAGACGTAAAACTCGAAGATGCTGTTAGTGGCCTATATGGAGGATCAATATAAACAAAAGTTCTATTGTCAATAAAATCCTTAGTACACGAATAATCGCCTAATGTTATTACAGTATTCTTCAGAAGTTTTCCACACTCTCTTATATTCTCTTCATCACAGATCATAGGATGCTCGGCATGGTTGAACGGAACATTAAAAAGAGAGTGCGAGTTAACTCTATAGAGGCCATTGAAACAGGTTTTATTGAGCATGATAAAAAGTGCAGCCTTCTCTATTGTGTCGGCTTTATCTGCTATTAATGTATTAAAACGACTTCTCTTACATAAATAATATTCTTTCTTATCCTTGGAGGTGTAGTATTCCTCCTCTATTCGCTTCAGCTCTTTAATAAGCTCTTCCGGCTCATCTTTGACTCGTCTATAAGTATTAATAAGCTCGGGATTAATGTCATTAATCATGACCTCAATAGGATTATAAGATGAGAGAACATCAAATAGAACAGCGCCACCTCCGACGAAGGGCTCACAATACTTCTCGATGTGAGAAGGATATTTCTTTCTGATTTCTTCCAGGAGCTGTGTCTTCCCTCCCACCCATTTGATAAACGGTTTTGCTTTCATCTTTTGTACCCATCATTAACATAGGACAAAAAACATGAGAATTAAAAAAATAATCATCTTTTAATTTGTAATTGCCTCTTATCCCTGTATTGTCTATCCTTCTCTCATGGATAGAACTATCAAAGTAATAGGCGAAAAAGAAGAAAGAATGAGAACTCTTCTTCTTCCGATAGAGAAAGAGACAAAAGAAAAAGCAAGAATCAAATATTCGATTACAACTCCACTATATAATGGCCTCTTCTTTGCACATATGGATAGGAATGAGAAGCTCGGGGCATTCATTGCGGGAGAGAGAATAATCATTCTTTCAGAAGAACTCTTGGATTATCCCATATCTGTAATAAGAAACGTCTACATACATGAATGCGCTCATGCTGTCGACTATATCCTTAATCCAAGTATGACAGGGCACTCTGCTATCTTTCGTGAAATTGCCGATAATCTTGGAATAGACAAAGGCTTTGAGAAGGCACGACTTAAAGATGACCTACTCAAGAAGGAAAAAACAAGAGAAAAGGTGGAGAAATTAATAGCACTCTCATCTTCATCCTTTGAGAATGAGGCTGTTTCTGCATTGAAAAAAGCGCGAGAACTCATAGAAAAAAGTGCGCTTAATGAAAAAATAGAGGAAAATAAAATCTACCATGTAGATCTTTATGAAAGTAAGCGTATTTCAACGTACATTCTCTACATAACAAATATTGTCAGTGAAAATACAGGTTCCTTTATCGTAAAGGACCACACTCAAGAAAGCGTCACTCTTACTTCATACGGTTCGCTTGAACAATGTGAAAGTTCACTCTACCTATTTGATTATCTATTTTCCATACTTGAAATTGAAGTACTTAGATTAAGGCGAGAAGGTAAAAAGGTCACAAAGGACAGTTTTATGGCTGGTGTATATGATGCAATAATCAAGAAAACAGCCTCATCAGAAGATACTTCACTCGTTAAAACTATACAAGAAGAAACTAAAGAAAAGGCGAAGAAAATCGCATTCAAAGACACAAGACTTAGAACAACGACAAATAAAGTACACCTAGATAAGAGTAGTTTCTCATCCGGCTCTTCCTTTGGAAAAGATATAGATCTAAGCGGGGGAAGGCAAAAGAAAATAGGCCAATAGAATAATGCTACCTATATTTATAAAGCCCCCACTAATGTGGAGGCTTTATCATTCTTTAATGCCAATTGATTAGTCGATTGTGCAATACATGAAGTACTTATAACCGAGTGGGTTCGAGAAGAATCCCTTAACTGAATCATCAAGCATGTAGATATCTGTGTAGAAGTACAGAGGTACGATACAACCTGACTGCATAAGCATATCCTCAGCTTCGTGCATGAGAGCTGTTCTTGTCTCCGGAGCTGTGCAGCTCTTGATGAGAGAGATGAGAACATCATATGTTTCAGACCACTTGCCGTCGACGACCTTGAGGTCATAGCCGTACTTTGTGAGGTCGAGGGAGTAAGCCTTTGTATCCTTGTTTGCACCCTTACCGAACTGAACATCGTTGTTACCACTCTCTGTTGTCCACATATCGAGGAAACAGATTGGGTCGTTGTAGTCAGCAAGCCAGCCGTTTCTAGCAATTGAATAGTCACCAGCCTTTCTTGTGTTAAGGAAGGTGTTCCATTCCTGGTTCTCAAGGTTGAGTGTTACGCCGATAGCAGCAAATGCGCTCTGGAGATACTCACCGATTGCCTTGTGTCCAGCTGATGTGTTGTAAAGATATGTAAGAGTCGGGAAGTTTGTGAACATACCTGTCTTTGCATCATAGTTGTAGTACTTCTTGAGTGTCTCAACTGCAGATGCGAAGTTGCTCTCGAAAGCATCCTCAGAAACATCATAGTAGCCGTAGTAGCTCTTATCTGTGCCCCCTGCTGTCTGATAGAACTGACTGCCATCAGCATTTGTCATACCCATAGCAACGAAAGAAGATGCCGGTACCTGACCTGCCTGTCCGATTTCTTCACAGATGTAGTTTCTATCGATGATGAGGCTGAGAGCATTTCTGATTTCTTCTCTTGCTTCTTCAGCAGCCTTACCTGTGAGCTTAGATGTTGAAGGAAGAATATCTTCGTTGATGTTCCAGCATACGTAGTATGTACCGATCTGTCCTGCAACAACGAACTCTGTAGGATACTTGACCTTAAGAGCTGCAATTTCTTCTGTCGGGACATCGTCGATGAGCTGCCATGCACCAGTCTCAAAGTTAGAGAGCATGTTGTTTGCATCATCGGAGAGATAGAACTTGATTTCGTCCATTGTTACTTCGCTAGCATCTGGATGATTTACGTTCTTCTTAAGAGTGATGACTGAGTTGTGTGCCCAAGAATCAAGGTAATACATTCCGTTTGATACGTATGTAGAAGGATCTGTTGCCCAGCTCTCGTTTGCAACAACATCTTCTCTTACAGGGAAATATGTTGGGAATGCAAGAAGCTCGTTCCAATATGAAATATAGGAAGAAGTTGTGACTTCAAGTGTGCTGTCATCGAGTGCTGTTACAGCTAGATCATCAGGATAACCCTTGACGACTTCGAACATGTAACCATAGTCTGCGCCGAGAGCTGTAGAAGCTGCTCTCTTCCATGCAAATTCGAAATCCTTTGCACTTACACTCTTTCCATCTGACCATGCTGATGGGCGAAGCTTATATGTATATGTTACGGAACCATCAGCGTTCTCAACGCCATTTACAAGCTCCTCTGCAACATCAGATACGATTACGAGGTTGCCGCTCTCATCCTGTGCCCACTTAGCAAGTCCACTGAAGAGGTGTGCAACAAGAGTAGCGCCATCGACTGTGCTGTTAAGAGCTGGGTCGATTGTATCAGGCTCAGAAGCAACACAAACGGAGATTGATGTAGATTCTGCTGTCTTAACTGTTGTAGCTGTGCTTTTGCTAGTCTCAGAACTACCACTAGCAAAAAGAGCGAAACACATCAAAAGAGCAAGAGCTAATGCTAATGTTTTTTTCATAATATTTTCTCCTTATAGGAATTTAAAGAAAATTATCACCAATCCTTAAAATAAAGGCAATAGATAAACAACATAAAAAATACAAATTATCGTATATTTATACATATGTTATTCAAGTAACACTTTTATCATAGTAAAACTATACATTTATTCAACTTTATTTCTAAATAGCAAATTATTTATCTAATAACAATTTAGAAGCCGGATATTATTTACTTCTCATTGCCTCATCTTTAAGCTCATTTAAGTAAACTAACATATATTCATAATTTTCCTCGAGATTATGAGCCATTAAAAAAGAGCCCGAAGGCTCTTTTATTAAACAAGATGACAAGCAACAAAGTGTCCCGGGCTTACTTCTTTGAATTCCGGCATACTCTCTGCACATTCCTCTTTGGCAAAACGACATCGTGTTCTGAATGGGCAACCCGATGGCGCATTCAAAGGAGACGGAATATCACCAGAGAGAACGATACGTTGATTTGCTCTTGCCTTCTTCGGATCAGGAACAGGCACAGCTGATAAAAGTGACTGGGAATATGGATGAAGTGGATGAGAGTAAATTTCACCTGCATCTGCGAGCTCAACCATCTTTCCTAGATACATGACAGCAATTCTATTGGAAATGTGTCTTACGACAAGTAGGTCATGAGCAATGAAAAGATATGTAAGGTTCATCTTTTCCTGGAGATCAACGAACATGTTTATAACCTGAGCCTGGATAGAGACATCCAGGGCACTGACAGGCTCATCACAAACTATGAACTCCGGGCTCACGGCAATGGCACGTGCAATTCCGATTCTCTGTCTCTGTCCGCCTGAGAACTCATGCGCATAACGCGAGGCATGCTCACTGTTAAGACCTACATATCCCATAAGCTCGAGTACTCTCTCTCTTCGCTCCTCCTTACTCGAGTACATCTTATGTACATCAAGTGGCTCTGCGATTATATCTTCGACCGTCATACGGGGGTTAAGAGAGGAATAAGGGTCCTGGAAGACCATAGTGGCCTTCTTTCTGTACTCGTTCATCGTCTCTTTCGATACCGGTGTACCGTCATAGATAATTTCCCCACTAGTTGGTTTATATAGATGAAGAATGGACCGGCCCGCAGTGGTCTTACCACAGCCAGATTCTCCGACAAGACCGAGCGTTTCACCCTTCTTTATCGTAAATGAAATATCATCAACGGCCTTAAGGGGGCGCGTCTTGAAGAATCCCATGTTGATATCGAAATACTGTTTAAGATTCTTTACTTCAACAAGTGTCTTGTCTTCCATACTCACACCTCCTTCTTCTCTATGGTTGCAGTACCGTCTTCAAGAGCTTCTTTTACATTCATCCAGCAGGACGACATATGGTCATCATTAATAAGCATCCTCTGTGCTTTCTCCTTAAGACATATCTTCATTGCATTCTCACATCTAGGAGCAAAAGGACAACCCTGAGGCATATTCAACAAGTCTATCGGTGTTCCACTTATTGGCTTGAGCTTCGTTCCTGCAGTATCTGCAGTTGGGATACTCCTCATAAGGCCCTTTGTATACTCATGTTTAGGATTGTAGAAGATTTCATCAGCTGTCCCCTGCTCACATATGGAGCCGGCATACATTACGATGACCTCATCGCACATCTGTGCAACTACTCCTAGGTCATGGGTGATGAGAATTATAGCCATCCCAAGCTTCTTCTGCAGGTCCTTCATCAAATCAAGAATCTGAGCCTGTATTGTCACATCAAGAGCTGTCGTCGGCTCATCTGCAATGAGGATATCAGGCTCGCAGGCAAGTGCCATAGCAATCATGACACGCTGTCTCATTCCACCGGAGAACTCATATGGATATTGATTCATTCTCTTTTCAGGTTCATTGACATTGACAAGGCGCAGCATTTCAATAGCTCTATCTTTTGCCTCTTGTCTCGTTCTCGAGGTGTGAAGGAGTATAGCTTCCATGAGCTGATGGCCAATGGTATATGTAGGGTTGAGACTTGTCATAGGGTCCTGGAATATGATCGATATCTTTCCTCCCCTTATATGACGCATTTTCTTTTCCCCTGCGCCTACAAGCTCCTGGCCATCAAATTTAATCGAAGAACCTTCCTTTATTACAGCAGTGGAAGCAAGTATTTGCATTATTGAATATGCGGTAACGCTCTTTCCACTTCCACTCTCACCTACTATTCCAAGAACCTTACCATGGTCAAGGAAGAATGAAACTCCGTTGACAGCTTTAACTTCTCCGCTGTCCGTAAAAAAGGATGTTTGTAGATTTTTAACTTCAAGTAATGCCATTTTTCATCCTCCTTCAGCTGTTCAATTTCGGGTCGAATGCATCTCTCAGTCCATCTCCGAAGAGATTGAGAGAGAGTACGATAAGCGAAATGATGACTGCAGGAATAACAAGCCTGTAGGGATACGAATACATACCGTTGAGCGCTTCAGAGGCAAGAGAACCCAAACTCGGCATAGGTGCATTTACGCCCAAGCCTAGGAAGGAAAGATAGCTCTCTGTAAAGATAGCCGAAGGAATCTGGAGTGCTGTTGATATAATAATAACCGAGATACAGTTAGGAAGAAGATGCTTTGTAATAATCCATTTTCCCTTTGCTCCCGCAGTGCGTGCAGCAAGAACATATTCCTGCTCTCTGAGAGAAAGAATCTGACCTCTTATTTGACGAGACATACTGACCCAATACAAGAGCCCGAATACGATGAAGAGTGATATAATATTACTTCCAATCTTTTCAAATACAGTTCCTTCAAGTGCCGCAGAAAGTGGATCACGGATGACAGATGCCAGAAGAATAATCATAAGCATATCAGGCAGTGAATAGATGACATCGACAATACGCATTATGACAAGGTCGACCTTTCCCCCAAAATATCCTGAGATACTTCCAATCGTGAGTCCTATAACAAGAACAATAAGAGATGCAAAGAAACCGACTGAGAGCGAAATTCTCGTACCATATACTATACGGATGAAGTAGTCACGCCCCGCACTATCGGTACCGAAGATATGTGGGAATATCTTTTCTCCTGCTTCTATTCTCTTGAGTTCGGTCTTACCGTACTCGAAGGGAGCAAGATTCTTGTATGATGAATCGACCGGGCGACCGGGTGTTATTCCAAGCTGGTCCTCATATGAATAAGGCCAGAACACAGGGATGAAGATACAAGAGAGCGTGATTACAACAATTACTATGAAGCTGACAAGCGCAACCTTGTTCTTTTTAAATCTTTTAAGACCATCCTTAAAGAACGTAGAGGAAGGTCTCATCTGGACCATATATGCCTTTTCCTCTTCTGAGGCAGGAAGGAATGAACTTAAATCCTGTTGTATGCTGAAAGGTTTATGTCTATTTAACACTGTTCTACTCCTTAACTGAAATCAATTCTCGGGTCGACAACCTTATAAAGGATATCTGACAAGAGATTCATGATGACAATTAATGACGAAAGCATAATTGTCGTCCCCATAATTAGAGGATAGTCACGGTTGATGATCGACTGTACGAAGGCTCTTCCGATTCCCGGAACAGCAAAGATCTGTTCTACAACAAGAGAGCCCGTTACAATATATGCAAGCATCGGACCGACATATGTAATTACAGGAATGAGTGCATTCTTGAGCGAATGGCCGAAAATAATCTTTACCGGTCTCACGCCCTTGGCTTTTGCTGTTCTGACATAGTCCTGTCCAAGCACATCAAGCATGCTCGAACGTGTAAGCCTAATTATGTGTGCCATCGGGCTTAGTCCTAGAGTAATTATAGGGAGAATAAGTCCCTTCGATGTCTCTCCATTGGCAGGAAGCCACTTCAGCGTTACGGCAAATACAAGAAGAAGTAGAGATCCCATTATGAATGACGGCATACTTACAAAAGCCGTACTTATCACCATGATTACTCTATCTACTATGGTATTACGGTTGAGAGCAGCCACTGCGCCGAGCACCACGCCAACAATAGTCGCCCAAAGTGCCGCTCTAAGACCGAGCTTGAAGGAGGTTTTGAGTCCATCAGTAATAACATCAATAACCATTCTACCTCTTTGTTTCAGCGACGGTCCGAAATCAAATTTTGTAATTATATCACTTATATATGACCAATATTGCTCCATTAGTGGCTTATCCAGTCCATACTTTGCCTCAAGGGCCGCCTGGACGGCAGGAGATACAGCCTTTTCGCTCGCAAACGGTCCTCCCGGGACAAAATGCATAACGAAGAAGGTTATAGTCATTACAATCCAAACTGTAAGAACTGCAAGCAGTACTCTTTTGATGATGTAGCCTAAAGTCTTCGGATTCATCTATTACGCCTCTTAATGAAATATTTGTGAATCCTACCAAATGTACCCGATAAATTCAATAAGTAAGCATAAATATACAGTTTTCTGCATAATAATTACCAATTCTGTTATTATAAGAACATATTCTCTTCCTTACCGTTCCTCTTTTTCATATAATCACCCTCATGGTAATAAAAAGAGCTACATACAAAGGCACAATAACAATTCCCGCTTCAAAAAGCCAAACGATAAGAGCACTTCTCATTGCGCTACTTGCACGTGGAAAGTCCATAATCCGTCATCCGCTGTATTCATCGGACACTCTTTCATGCGTGAACGCACTCCGCACTCTCGGAGTAAATATCCTAGTGGAGGATGAAAAGATAGTAGTAGACTCCTCTCATCTTTGTCTTGACGATAAAACAATAGAGATAGACTGTGGTAACAGTGGAACTACAACAGCCTTAATTCTTCCGATCCTTGCGCTCTTCCCCACTACCTTTATAGTAACGGGAGACGACCAACTTAAAAAAAGGCCTTTCCTTCCCCTCTTAAAGTCCCTTGAAGATCTAGGGGCCGAAACACATTCCCAATCAGGTTTTCCACCAATAACCATAAAAGGGCCAATAAAAGGTGGAGAGACGACGATAGAGTGTAAAACAAGCCAATACCTCTCGGGGCTTCTTTTAGCATTACCTCTATGTAAAGAAGATAGCCGCGTGTGCTGTTCGCTTCTTTACGAAAAGCCGTATGTAAGAATGACAGAGTGGTGGCTCAAAAGAGAGCATCTCTCATTCTCCCTCTCAGATGATCTTATGGATAACAGAATAAAGGGAGGACAGAGCTACAAAGTAATAGATGAATATATCGAAGGAGATTTCTCCTCTGCTTCCTTCTTCTTTGTTCTTTCTGCGCTCCATGGAACTTCCATTACAGTATCAGGACTTGAAAGAGACTCAACACAGGGCGATAAGCGCATTCTTGAAGTCCTTGTAGATATGGGTTGTACGGTAGAATGGAGTGGAATGAGTGTGACTGTAACAGGACCGGAGAACATAAAGGGAGGAGACTACGACATCAACGATATTCCAGACGCACTTCCCTCACTAAGCGTACTTGCCGCGTTCTCGAAGGAGACGACAGTCTTCAGAAATGTCAGTCAGGCCCGGCTAAAAGAGACAGACAGGATAAAAGTTATGAAAAAAGAGCTAAAAAAGCTGGGTGCAGATATTTCGGAAATGGAAGATGGCCTTATAATAAGAGGTAAGGGAGGACTTAAAGGCGGACTTGTCTCCGGCCACGGCGACCACAGGGTGATTATGGCACTCTCGATTGCGGGAACTAAAACAGAGGAGGATACGATAATCGACGATGAGAGTGCAGTCAGTGTAACATTCCCGACCTTCTACTCCCTTTTAGGAGCTCTAAGACAATGAACAGCGCTATTATCTATTACTCAACAATCGGAGATGCCCTATATCTAGCCCAGGCATTCGAAAAAACATCTCTCTACGATGTCTATAAAATTAATGACGGGAGCGTTACTCTTCCGGATGATTTAGACAGTCTAGGCATCGTAACAGAAATTAACTCTTCTGGTCTCACCCCAGAAATGAAAAAATTCTTCAATTTTCTAAAAAAACGTGACAATTCGGCTTTGAAGTATATCTATGCCATTACAACACAACGAGGCAAAGAAAGCTTTGACGGCAGAATAATTGAGAAAGAATTTGAAGATGTAGGCCTAAATCTCTCCTATTACAATGTGATCTTCTTCCCCACATTAAACAGCTCTCTTGCCAAAACCGTCTACTCAAAAACCGATGTAGATAAGAGTCTTCTTGTAATTACAGACGAGCTTAATGACAGAATAAGAGAAGCTGTCAAAGAAACAGAAGAAGAGCTAATCAAACTTCCTAAAGCCTCTTTTCTCTATAGATTCAAAAAGAAGATCGGAGAAAGAAAAAATACTCCATCTTTTCCAAGAGGTGGACTCAAAGTTGGAGAGGAATGCACAGGCTGCGGCGTATGCTATCACATATGTCCGGTTGGGAATATAAAGATGGAGACAAAACGGGCCGAGATCAAAAATGAATGCATAAGCTGCTTCTCATGCTATAAACTATGCTCTTTCGATGCGATACACCTCGATAGAAGAGAAGCGAAGATAACACCACTCGTGCCCGTTTCAGAACTATATAGACGCTGATAACACCTTACCTTATTTTTTCTAATGGAGTAAAATCGAAGTATGTATAACTTTGATGATACTCCAGATCGCACTCAAAGTAATTGCGTAAAATGGAATAAGGAAGCACTTAAAGCGCTATGTGGAAACGGTGAGGCTGAACCGTTTTGGGTTGCAGACATGGATTTCTATTCGCCGCCCGCAGTTATAGAAAAAGCTATCGAGATAGCTCAAAGCGGCGTCTACGGCTACCCTGTCTTCAACGATGAAGAAGAAATCTTCTCTTCGTGGCTTAAACGAAAACACAACTGGAGTGTCGATAAGTCCCATATAAGCTATTCTATGGGACTACTCCACGGCATAGCGGGGGCTGTTGATCTCTTTTCGTCTCCGGGGGACGGCATCATCGTTGTGACACCTTGTTATAGGCCCTTTAGAGAGATATGCTCATTATCAAAAAGGAGAATAATTGAGCTTCCCCTATCCTACAGCGCTCAAACATTCTCTCTCGACATATCTAAACTCGAGGAGAAAATAAAAGAAGCCAGGATGATACTCTTCTGCTCACCGCATAATCCTACAGGAATAGTTTTTAAAGAAGATGAACTATGTTCAATACTGGAAATTGCAAAGAAAAACAACATTACTGTTATCAGTGATGAAATACACTCAGATCTTGTCCACCCGGGATTTACCCATATCCCAATGGGAAAAGCAAACGAGAAAATAGGCGCTGATGAGATAACATTCATGGCTCCCTCAAAGACATTCAATATTGCAGGAGAGCACTGTGCATTTGCTATCTTTTCTAATAAAGCAATGCTTGAAAAATGGAAAGAGAGAGAGAAAGCTCTCTTTTTATCAACTCCAGGATACTTTATCGGAGAGATGACGAAAGAGGCATATAGAAAATCGGATGATTATAACAGAGAGCTCCTTTTATACCTCAAGAAAAACTCCGACACAATCGATTCCTTCTTTTCTTCCCGGTCTCTTGGCATAAAAAAAGTAAAAGGAAACTCATCATTTGTAACGCTCTTAGATTGCAGCGAAATTTATCCCAAAATACTAGAAGAGGTAACAAGGCATAAAGAGCTCTATTTGTCCCCAGAGGGTGGCACTCTCTCGCGTTTCTTCGGTGTTAATGCATCTGTTGCGATGAATGACGGAACTTGGTTTGGAAAAGAATACTACTCTTTTGTACGCTTTAATTACGGAGTGTCTTTAAAAAGAGTAAAAGAAGCTCTTCTTAGAATGGAGACGGCAGTTGAAAGACTCAAATAAATACAAAGACGAGAGCATTGTATATCTATTAGTAGATATTCTCTCAATAGCTTTTTATATCTTTGTCGGTGGAGGCGTAGTACTTTTATTGAGAAAAAGTCCCCTTTATAGCCGAAAGGCGGGCGTATTCATAATCTCTCTCACACCTCATATTCTGTCGCTGATAGCCCTCTCCTATATGATAAGAAGAATCTATTCAAGGAGCCTACTCTCATACATAGAGGAAGGAAAAATAAGCTACAAAAAGTTTTTCCTATCTTTTCTCATTACCTTTATAGTACTCATTTTAGTTTCAATTATTAATAGAGGAACTATCACTGTTAACAACGAAGATACAATAGAGACTAAACTCTGTTTTCTTCTTTTAACTCTTATTCTTATTCCCTTTCAGACACTCAGTGAAGAGTTCATCTACAGAGTACTTCCTGAAAAGATATATTCTCCTAGAGGTGAATTGAAGAGAAATGAGAGAATCATTCTTGCTTTCGTCTTAGGGCTAATCTTCATCATTCCACACCTTTTTAATAGAGAGGTAATAGAAAGCACATCTTTCGTCATACCGGTCTTATCATATTTTCTCTTCGGCTTTCTCTCCTCACTAATCTCGACAGAATTCCACTCATATACCTACTCATGGGCAGTTCATACGGCAAACAACATATTCGCTCTAGTAATTGTCGGAGAAAAGAATGCCTCTCTCACTTCTTCCCCCTTTTTCTTCTCTTCAGGCAATGCCCTCTCCCCACTTCTTCCTCTTTCATTTATTGTAATATTCCTCCTGATTTATATTTTCGAAAGAAAAAAGAAAATCTAAGAAAGGTGTAATTTCATTGATTCAAGATTGTTTATTCATTCGGTTAAGGTGAAAAAAGTGGCTTCTTCAAATAAGAGAAAGATTAGATCATGTCTTAAAATAGTTTTACTTCTTCTTTCTCTCGTTTTGCTCTTCTTTGTTCTCTGTTACATAACGCCGTCAGAGAGTGAAATTGAGTTAAAGAGCGCGGGAGAAATTGAGAATTTAGAGCTTCCAATTGGCCCGAGCGACGAAATAATTGTATCTCACACCGGTTACACTCTCTCATATTCCGAGGAGTATGAAGTACCGTATTGGGTGGCATATCGTCTCACACGCGAAAATCTTTCATCTCCTGAAAGTGAAAGAAAGGATAACTTCAGAAAAGACGATGCTGTACCCACTGGCTCTGCTGAGCTTGGCGACTACCGTAAAAGTGGATATGACAGAGGCCATATGGCACCGGCAGCAGATTTCAAATGGTCCCAGGAGGCCATGAGCGACACATTCTACCTCTCGAACATGTGTCCCCAAACTCATTCATTCAATGCAGGCATATGGGCAGATATGGAGAGCGCCGTAAGGAGCATTGCATATGAGGATGAGATAATTTACGTTGTGACAGGTCCCGTTCTTACAGATGGACCATACGAAACAATTGGAGAGAACAAAGTCGCTGTTCCAAAATATTTCTACAAGGTAATTCTCGATTACACAGAGCCGGATATAAAAGCAATAGGCTTCATCTTCCCCCATGAAAATTCATCCGAGCCTCTCTCGTATTTTGCGCTTTCAGTTGATGAAGTCGAAGAAATAACCTCAATAGACTTCTTCCCTTCTCTTCCTGATGATATAGAGAGCAAAGTCGAAGCAGAATGCGACCCTTCCCGCTGGGCTTTGAGACCTTTCAGTTATTCAAGTGTAACAATATCTGACGAGGCCATTGAGTATACATCTTCTTCCGAGATAGAGAACAGTACAGTTGAGGATCTAGTCACCCTATTCAATATGACATTCTATTCTCTCAAGAAAGAGATCTTTACTTATCTCAACATAACACCATATATGAGAAAATTTGGTTTTATTTAAAACGTGCAACCAAAGAAGAGAGAATATTCTCTGCTTCCTCTGCTTTTATATTCTCATGGTCTCGGCTAGTTATATAGAATCTCGCATCACTGCCCTTATGGAGGATCCTTTCTCCATCCTCTCTCAGTTGTGTCATATCAGCCCAAAGGAGGCTGTTTATATGCTTTTCGAGCTCCGAATCTATAAATAGCGCCATCGGGAGTCTATCGTCGCTACCCGAGGGATACCAAGGCCTAGCAAGAAATACCGTTTCGTCTCCGCAGTTACTGTCTCTCGTAAAAGAACAATCGTGAAATACAAATCCCACTTCATCGTCTTTATATGTCGACGGTGCTGCAATATACCCCCGTCCACGAGAACGTATCTCGCAACCTTGAAAGAGAGCACTGCCACTACCAAAAATAAAATCAACAGCACCCGTGATAGTACAGTCCTCGAAGGATGATAATCCGTAGTCCACATAGAGAGTGTCCTGCCAGCCGAGAAATGAGCATGATCTAAAAGACGCATTTTCTCCTCCGAAGGCAATGCGAAGAGCAACAGCCTGCAAATCTTTCTTTACACCCTCTGTCATTTCCTCATTACGCCGGAACGCCTCGCTCCAGGGGAATGTATTCTCAAATGTAACACCAAGGGCTGAAAAGGAAGGTGCTGCGACTGTAAAAGTTGCGCTCTCCCCCGTATTTATTCGCTTTCCATTTACAATATCGCCGTGACTGTCTCTGCCGCTAATAACAGCACCTTTTTCACTGATTAATGTAACATCGCTTCTATTGACTAAAACTTTCTCATTCCACACACCCTCACCAAGTATTATGGTAAGAGGCCCTTTCGGTGCCGAAGAAAGACATTCATTTATTGAATTCTTCGGACTCAGATTTACGCTTGTCATAGCTAGAGTATAATACTTCCGCATGATTGTTTCTACTTTCAAAAAGTAAGAATGCATGTAATGATTTAATTATGAAATATCTTCAATCACTTCATACTCACAACACCTTTTGTGATGGAAAGAACACAATAAGAGAAATGATAGAAGGAGCAATTGCCCTCTCCTTCGATTCAATTGGAATATCATCCCACGCATATACAGGATACCCTTTCGATGTCTGTGGAATAAAGAAAGAAGAAGAGGAAAACTACTTCAACACAGTCCTATCACTAAAGAAAGAATATGAAGGAAGAATCAATGTCTTTCTAGGCCTAGAGCTTGAGAGTAGAATAAATGGTGAAAAGAGACCTCAAATAGACAAAAGGCTGGACTACACTATAGGCTCGGTTCATATCTTTCGCACTCCAAATGGATTTTACAGTGTCGACAATACTCCGGAGGAATGGAAAAAAGCACTTCTTGCATTCAATAACGACACACTCGCTCTTATAGAAAATTATCTAATAGAGCTTACATCATTTTGTGAAGAAGTCCCGTTTACAATTCTAGGCCACTTTGATTTATATACAAAGTTCAACGAGAAGGAGAATCTCTTTGACACAAAAGAACCATTATATCGTTCATTGGCACTAAAATATCTCGATAAGGTTATCTCCACCGATAAGATAATCGAGGTAAATACAGGAGCAATGAGTAGAGGGTGGCGAACAACACCATATCCTGAATTATTTCTTCTTGAACACATGAAGAAGAGAAATGTAAGAGTCACCCTCTCAAGCGACTCCCACTACGTATCTACACTCGATTACGGCTACGAGAAAGCCATAAAGCTTCTCAAAGAAGCCGGATATACAAAGTTATCTGTCCTCACTCCTAAGGGGTGGAAGGAATGTAAGCTCTGAGTATTGTCTTTCTTTTCTAACTTTATTTCTCTTTCTTACGGCAGAATATGTTATAAATGTAAACGGAGGAAAAAATGAAAAGAATTCTGTTTGCGGCCTCTGAGTGTGTGCCGTTTGTAAAAACCGGAGGATTGGCTGATGTTGTTGGAGCTCTACCTAAAACCTTCGATAAGAAGAAATATGATGTACGAGTCATCCTTCCACAATATGCATTATTGAAAGATGAATACAAGAATAGACTGACTAATGTCTATTATTTCCAAATGGACAACCGCATATATGTCGGAATAAACAAGCTCGAAGAGGATGGTATCACATACTATTTTGTTGATAACAATCAATATTTCTCGGGAGATAAACCATACTTTGATCTCTTCTTGGATCTCGAGCGCTTCGCATACTTTTCAAAAGCTGTACTCTCCGCACTGCCCTTGATAGGCTTCAGACCCGATATAATCCACTGCCACGACTGGCAGACATCGCTTATCCCGGTATATCTAAATACGATCTTTCAGGGCGATGATTTCTTCAAAGGTATAAGAACGATACTCACCATACACAATCTTCGCTTCCAGGGAGCATGGAACGTCGGACACCTCAAATGGGTAAGTGCACTTCCCTCTTCTCTCTTTGAGCCCGGACTTCTTGTCTCCCCGTATCAAGATACTTCCATAGAAAAGAACGAATGGAATGCTTCCATGATGAGAGGAGGCCTTGTATTCTCCGACTGGATTACAACAGTCTCATCTTCATATGCAAAGGAGATTCAGACACATGAAGCAGGGGATGGACTGGAAGATATACTCGCCTGGAGACAAAATAGGCTACTGGGTATTGTAAACGGAATTGACTATAACCTATGGAATCCGAAAACAGACAAGAAAATCGAGAACAATTACACTCCTTCATCATTTATTGAAAAAAGGACTAAAAACAAGCTCGCACTTCAGAAGGAACTTGGCTTCAAGGAAGACAAAGATGCCTTTATGATAGCACTTGTAAGCCGCCTCACCGACCAGAAGGGAATGTCTCTCATCGATTCTATTATGGACAGAATATGCGAGATGAACATTAATTTCGTCGTCTTGGGAACAGGAGATGGATACTACGAGAACATGTTCAGGTACTATCAAGCAAAATACCCAGATAAGGTGAAGGCGAAAATTGAATTCTCCGATGCTCTATCTCACCGTATATACAGCGCTGCTGATACTTTCCTCGTGCCTTCTCTATTCGAGCCGTGTGGATTGACTCAACTTATATCACTCAAATATGGAGCAATCCCAATTGTGCATGAGACAGGAGGCCTTAAAGATACTGTCGTACCGTTCGATGAATTTGAAAATACTGGAACGGGATTGACATTCTTCGACTTTACACCGGAAGTTCTTCTCGGAAGGATAAAGTATGCCTACTATATCTATCATGAGAAGAGAACGCTCTGGAAGGAGCTCATAAAGCGCGCCATGAATGCAGATTGGTCATGGAAGAACTCTTCCATTCGCTACAGCGAGCTCTACGATTCACTTTGAGAAAATCTAGCTCCTCTTCTTTTCTCTCTTGAGGAGCTGATTATATAGAATCTCTTATTCTCCTGACATTTCTATTCATCACATGACGCGCAAAATGAGAATAGAGAAAGGTTTTAAGGAAAGACAATTTTTGATTATGTATCTCAAATAATTCATCGGGAGAATCAAAAGTACCATAATCTTTTATGATGGCTAATCTCTGTATATATGTATTATTGAGAGAAAAATCGATCATAGGATTTCCTAGATCCTTACATGCGACACCATAACCTATAAAAGTTCCACTATGTTTAGAGAACTTTCTTTGAATCTTCTCGAGGTACCTCTTATCGAGTATGATGCCCTCTAGGTTGTACCATACTCCCTTGAGATGTACTTCAACCCAGCTGTGTATTATACTACTCGGGGAAAGGCGATATATAAAAGCACTCATCGCACCTTTTTGTATGCGCCTATCTATTTCAAAGCCGTGTATTCTACATTCGATCCCAACGCATCTCAAGATCGCCATGAAGAGGATCGCTTTTGTATTGCACTGTCCATAGCCATCCTTTAGTACTAATGACGCAGATATTCTATCAGAACTGTTATAACCGAAGAGGATTTCATCCCTCACGTAATTATATATGCTTTTAACTTTCTCTACGCTCTCTAGATTATTCCATCCTCTTTCTAGAACAAGGTTCAATATTAAAGGGGAAGAAAAATCAAGTAGAGTGGTTTCCTTTATGTATCTATCCTCTTTTTCCATGAAAAGTACCTTTTATTCAAGAAATGGAAGCTCTGTTATTCCATTACCAGACATGATGGATGAAAGCATTCTTGCAAACCCTTCTGGATCTCGTATTTGATACTCCATGTGATTGAAGCCTTTGAATATTGGAAACTTTCCCTTTGGATAAGAGGCAATTACGTTATCTCTATATTTGAAATGTTCCTCATTTGATCCGAATTCAAAATAACAATTCTCCTCTTTTATGTTATTGAACTCAATAAATGGTTTATCCAATAAGCTGTCATTCATTTGACGACGTAGATTACCATATTTGAGATTTCGTCCAGCCTCTATGAAATATGGCTTTATATTGTCGTCATCGCACCATAGGATACGTTTGAGAGTTTCTCCCTTCGACCAATATAGGCTCTTAATTGCAGCGTAGAGAAATGGAGTCATAATCATCCTCATCGGCTTTCTAATTTGTGCAAACTGGCCGCCATCGAAAAAGGCATACTCAACCTTAATAGTACTCATCGATAAAAAAGCAGAGGCCAAATCAGCGCCTAATGAAGAGGCTACCACCATCTTTAGAGATTGTATCCCCTCATTATAGAGGAAAGAAAGAATCTCCCTCACCTCATTCTCCTTCGATACATACCTCTGTCCTTTTGAATAAACAGAAGAAGTTGGAAGAATGCAGTAATACTTGTCCCTAAGGTATTCTGCAATAGGCTCGCTACTTCCTCCCGTTACACCCATAGCATGAAAGAATAGAACTGCTTCGTTTTTTCTCTCTCCGATTGTCTCAAAAGTCATAGGATCCTCTCTTATATAGTTAGTCTACTCTAACTACGGAATAATGAACAGTCCCTAATCTTTTTCTTTCATTCAATAGTTGACACTATTTCGCCTTATGTCTAATTTTCAGTTATCTAATTCAAGGAGTATATATTGAACAGCGGAATCTGGAGTCTTGTTGTTGATTCATTCTGGAAAATATTAAAGCCGGGGTTACTTAGAACAATCCCGTTGACGCTTATATCATTTTTCTTTGCACTTGTAATTGCAACTATAGTTGCACTCATCCAGATTGCAAAGGTGCCTGTATTAAAGACAATTGCACGCTTCTATATTTGGATAATCAGAGGAACTCCCCTTCTTGTACAGCTCTTTGTAGTTTTCTATGGGCTGCCGTCTCTGGGGATTCTAATTGAGCCATTTCCCGCCGCAATACTCGTCTTTTCTATCAATGAAGGTGCTTATTCTGCCGAAACAATAAGAGCTGCAATACTTGCAGTTCCCCCAGGCCAAACGGAGGCGGGAGAATGTGTTGGAATGAGCTGGCTAGAGACAATGCGAAGAATTGTCCTTCCACAAGCACTCCGCATAGCATTTCCGACACTTTTCAACTCTCTTATTTCGATGATCAAAGATACATCCCTTGCAGCCAACATAACTGTTACTGAGATGTTCATGGCAACTCAGCGCATTGTTGCAAGAACATACGAGCCGCTTGTTCTATACCTTGAAGTGGGATTTATCTACCTAATCATGTGTACAGTCTTAACAAAACTTCAATCCTGGGGAGAGAGAAAGGGAAAAAGGAGGGGCTTTTGATGGTTTTGGAAGTTTCTGGGCTAAAAAAGAGCTTCGATTCGCTCAACGTATTGAACGGAATATCATTTTCTGTCGAGAAGGGAGATGTAATTGCAATTATCGGGCCCTCCGGAGGAGGAAAGACTACCCTACTAAGATGCCTAGATTTTCTAGAGAAGGCAGATGAAGGAACAATAACATTCAATGGAAAAAAGTACGACACATCCACCATTACAAAGAAGGAGATTAAAGAAATTAGGATGCAAACGGGGTTTGTATTCCAAAGTTACAATCTCTTTCTTAATAAGACAGCACTTGAAAATGTAATGGAAGGCCTTGTGACAGCACGAAAAATGAAGAAGGATGAGGCAGCACAAATAAGCAAGAAAAACCTCGAGAAAGTCGGAATGCTTGATAAAGCATCCTACTATCCCTCAGAGCTATCTGGAGGGCAACAGCAGAGAGTTGCAATCGCTCGTGCCCTTGCTCTCGATCCACTTTTAATATACTTCGATGAGCCGACGAGTGCGTTAGACCCGGAGAGAACAGGAGAAGTACTCTCGGTTATGAAGAGACTGGCAGAAGAAGGTATGACAATGGTAGTCGTTACTCATGAGATGAGCTTTGCACGCTCTGTCGCGTCACGCACAATTTTCATCGAAAATGGAGTAATAGTGGAGGAGGGAATAACAGGAGAAATGTTCTCTCATCCCAAAAAGGAAAGAACAAAGGAGTTCATATCGAAAATGGAACTCTCAAAAATAGAATAGGAGAAAGAAAAAAATGAAGAAATTTATTACAATTTCACTCATTGCAATTCTGCTTGCAAACTCAATATTTGCGGGTGGAAACAAGGAAGATGTATCTGGAAAAGATCAGCTTGAGCGTATTAAGGAAAAGGGCGAGATAACAATCGCGATGGAAGGAACATGGGCGCCCTGGACTTATCATGATGAGAGCGATAATCTTGTCGGCTTTGATACTGAAATAGGCGAAAATATCGCATCTATTCTCGGAGTTAAAGCTGTATTCATAGAAGGCGAATGGGATGGACTTCTTGCAGGTCTTGATGCCGGACGCTACGACATAATGATCAATGGTGTCGATATCACAACAGAGAGAGAGAAGAAATATGATTTCTCTACCCCTTATGCATACAACAAGACCGTTGTGATAACTAAAAGTGACAATACGTCAATTTCCTCAATGGAAGACCTTAAAGGAAAGAAGACAGCAAATACAATTTCAAGTACCTACGCAGAGACGGCAGAGAAATACGGAGCAGAAGTAAGTGGAGTAGATGATCTAGTACAAACCCTCGAATTGCTCAATGCAGGAAGAATTGATGCTACCCTCAATGCCGAGGTGACTTATTACGACTATATGCGCGTTCATCCGGATGCTCCATTTATCGTTGCATGTGTAGACTACGAGACAACGAGTGTCGCAATCCCTATGAGAAAAGGAGATGATTCTGCCTCTCTAAAGAAGGCTATCAACAGTGCCATAGAGAAAATGAGGGAAGACGGAACGCTTAAAGCACTCTCGGAGAAATACTTCTTCTGTGATATAACAGAGAAATAATTTATAGGAGGATGAGAGTCCTCCTATTTTCAAAGACAAACAAAAGTAATAATATCCCGTTTTGGAAAGTGAAAATGAACAGAGATTTAACAATAGGAAAACCGGGGAAGGTCCTAGTACAATTTTGTCTCCCCCTATTTGGATCAATTGTTTTTCAACAGCTATATAATATCGCAGATAGTTTTGTTGCAGGAAAATTCATATCTGAGGATGCACTTGCTGCAGTAGGAAACAGTTATGAAATTACACTCATATTCATTGCATTCGCATTCGGTTGCAACATAGGATGCTCTGTAATAACCTCACGTCTTTTCGGAGCAAAAGACTACTCGAACATGAAGACAGCTATCTACACTTCTCTTATTTCGACAGCTGTAACATGCTTTGTACTCATGATTATAGGCTTAGTTACAATGGATGGGCTTCTGACACTTATAAATACTCCAGATAACATCTATTCTGACAGTGCCCTCTATCTCGATATATATATTCTAGGCTTGCCTTTTCTCTTTCTATACAATATTTCAACGGGTATCTTTTCCGCACTCGGCGACAGTAGAACCCCGTTTATATTCCTTGCTCTCTCTTCAACAGCCAATATCTTCATGGACATTCTCTTTGTAACAGCGTTCAAGATGGGTGTTGCGGGAGTTGCATGGGCGACGTTTATTTGTCAAGGAATAAGCGCAGTACTAGCTTTAATCTTTGTCCTCCTGAGACTGAAACCTATAAAAACAGAGGGCAGGGTTAAGCTCTTTAATAAGACTCTCTTCTCATCTTTCATTTCTATTGCGATTCCATCGACACTACAGCAGAGTTTCGTTAGTGTCGGTAATATTATTCTACAATCGATCATTAACAGTTTCGGATCAGCTGTAATTGCAGGTTATTCAGCATCAATAAAACTTAATAACCTCGTAATAACTTCGTTCCAGACAATAGGGAATGGGATATCGAACTACACGGCTCAAAACCTAGGGGCAGGCAAACCAGAGAGAGTGAAAGACGGCTGCTGGAGTGGCATAAAGATGGTATGGATCCTCTCGATTCCTTTCATCCTCTTATATGTATTTACTTCTGATTTCCTACTCGGACTCTTCATGGATAACCCCTCAGCAAAAGCACTCGAGACAGGGCGATTATTCTTGAGAATTGTATGCCCGTTCTACCCTATCGTGTGTGTTAAGCTTATATGTGACGGAGTGCTTAAGGGAGCAAGCATGATGAAGCCTTTCATGGTGACAACTTTTGCAGATCTCATCTTGAGAGTATCTCTTGCATATGTACTGTCACGAACAGCTCTTGAAGTAACGGGAATATGGCTAAGCTGGCCTATCGGATGGTCAATCGGAACAATTCTTTCTGTCATATTCTACCACCGTGGTGAATGGAATAAGATGGGGATAAAAATAGAAAAAGAAGCTATCGAAAGCATCAAGACTGAATAATGGATTTCTCGGGTGTTACATCATCCGAGATTTTTAATATCAAGCACAACAGAGGAGATACGAAAGCTACCCCCTTCATGCCAAATAGACTTAACGGTTTTAAAGGATAAATAAAGGCCTCCCGAAGGAAGCCTAATATTACTTATCCTAATACTATTAGAAAGCGTATTGTGCACCAACGTATGGGCGGATGTAGAAGCTTTTGTAAAGATATGTCATAGTACTTGTTCCACATGCAGTTATGTCAAGAAATTCTTTATACTTATTAATGTTAACAAACATCCATGATCCTGAGACTCCACCATTGATGTAGAGGTTGTCGATGATCATGTACGAAACTTCAGCACCAACATTTAAGCCGATACCAACATTGTTTGTTTTCTTATCAACATTTTTATCGCCATATTTAACATAATGACCAGAAACTAACTCTACACCTGCAAGTGCGGAAAGAGCAAACTTCTCATTAAGATTGAAGGAATACTTTGCGTCGAGGATAACATCAAAATAAAGACCTGAATTTTTTGCGCTATCCATTTTCTTATATTTTCCTTCATTGTTACTAGCAACATATTTATTGTAAGGCTTAAAAGCATACATAATTCCTGCAGATAGCTTAACACCAAAGCTATCATTAAAGTCATATTCACCGGTAAGATTAGCAGCAATACCCCTATTTAAATAATAGTTAGCAAACTCCTTTTCTCCATCATTCATCTTTGTAGCTTTAAAAATATCCACGCCATATCCAAGTTCTGCTCCGACTTTGATATTCGCAGCTGTTACTGCTGTTATTGCTAATGCTAAAACTAATAGAACTGTTATTACTTTTTTCATTTTGGTCCCTTCTAAATTTTTAAATTTATTTTACTATATCCCGTGAAGTCTGGGGGGGTCAAGCTACACTAATAGCCTCTGCACAGTTTTTATATATTTTGTATAGTTTTACTTTTGATTATGAATGTGTATCTCTTAAAATTAGATTTTTAGTCAATCAGAAAAATATTCATATGTTCATTTAATAAAATCTTGTTATTCAATGAGTTATACACCTATATTTGTTTTTTTGCTTCGAAAAAAGATGATAAAATAGAATTACATTCAAACCGTCAACTCTGGTAATTTTCCATCATCGAAATAATGATAGAGTTCCTCGGGTTTAAAGATTCCCTTATCAGTAACAATTCCCGTTATGTTCTCCGGAGGTGTCATATCAAACGCAGGATAATAGCCCCTAACGCCTTCTATGGCAGTCCTTACACCCATTGCGTAGAGACTCTCTTCGGGAGACCTCATCTCGATTGTGACAGTATCATATGTGGGGTGGCCACTATCAGGAGCGCCTGTAACATAAACCGGAACTCCATAGTACTTTGCAAGTATTGCAATTCCACTCGTTCCTACTTTATTAAAGACATAGCCGTCCACGCTTATCGCATCTGCCGCACAAGTAAAGACATCAATCTTTTCATTAGCCATCACAAATGACGGCATATTGTCTGTAATTAGAGTTACATCAAATCCCATTTGATAAGCAACTGTGCTTGTAAATCTAGCACCCTGGAAAAAAGGCCTTGTCTCCGGGCAGAATAACTTTACATTGTTTTCTCGTCTTCTGCACTCTCTGAGCATAAGACCAAGTATTGTTTCAGCGTAGCATTGAGTCATGATTTTTCCACCCATGGGAAATTTATCAACAAGAAGACGGGCTATTTTATCTACTCTGCTGTAGCGAGCGTTGTTCATTGAGACAACGTAATCCCTTACAGCATAGTCGGCTCTCTTTCCCCCTTTAAATGCTTCTAGTGCAATGGGAATGCATTTTTCGGTAAGTGAGAACATCCTCTTTTGAGTTGTAGGACGCGCAGATGAAATTATTTGGGAGGCTTTTTTTAGATACGTCTCTATCTCTTCTTTCTTCTTGTTTCTTACTAGGTATGCAGCTAGTGCCATTCCCATCGGAGCAAGAGTATACGGCCCGGTTGACTGCGTCACCATATCACGAATAGCATCTCTTACATCCTCAACTGTAGAACATATGTACCATTCTATCTTCAAAGGATATACACGCCTATCGAGAACTCTTATTTTCCCCTCTTCATACCATGCAACATTCTCATACCTGAGCATGAAAGCCAAACCTTCATCCTGTCTTTCCATAATGTATCCTCCTCAATATTTCTCCCATTCATAGGAGACACTCTTAATAGGTCTGTATATAGTAAAATACATTGTAAGATAGCATGCCGATGCACCTAGAAGCTGACTGATTGCCTCTGCATAGAATACGCCGTTTACTCCCAAGCCAAGGCGTGGAAGAATAATTATAAGAGGGAAAACCAAAAATACCTTTCTTAGAAGGGAAAAGAACACAGCATTTCTGGGATGATTGAGAGAGACAAACGTAGTCTGACCTGAAGACTGAAGTGCCATCATGAAAAAGAGGGCAAAATAAATACGCATCACAGGAATTGTTATTTCGATAAGTTCCGTATCAGGTGTAAAGAATGAAATTAAGAGTGAAGGGAATATAAGAACGACCAGCCAAGAAATAAAGCCGTAAAGAAGAGTGCTAACTGTCATCACTCTTATTGCTGAACAAATACGCTCTCTATTGCGTCTTCCATAGTTATAACTCAAAACAGGCTGAGAGGATGTAGTTAGAGCAGAGATCGGAAGAGAGACCATCTCACGCGTGGAGTTTATTATACTCATAGCCCCTATATAAAGAGTCGAAAGCTCTCCCCCAAATTGTCTTATCGTCACATTCGATTGGGCCTGCGTAATTGAGTTTGTCATCTTGAACATAAAACCTGCAATTCCAAGTTTCAATATTCTCTTTAGATAAGACGTATCAATCAAAAGTCTTCTAAGTTTGACTATGCTCTTCTTTCCTCTTAGAAAATGTATTACCCATATGGAAGAGACACATTGGCTTATTACAGTTGCGCCTGCAGCACCTTTGACACCGAACGAAAAAACATATATGAAAATAGGATCCAAAAGCGTATTGAGAACCGCACCTATTATGACAGTCATCATCGCAGTCTCACCAAAGCCTTGCATCGTAATGAAAGAGTTAAATCCTACACTGATGAGAACAAAGACCGTACCAAGAACATAGATTTGGAAGTAGTCGAGAGCGTAACCTATTGTCGCCTCATCAGCCCCCATCCAATAAAGAAGAGGTGTACGGAAAAGGTAGAGAACGAGAGTAAGAATTAATCCGATAAAGAGCGAAAATGTAAAGGCGGTCTCCATTACTTTTTCTGCTTCCTCGTCGTTCCCCTTCCCCCTCATTATGGCAGCTATCGGTGCTGCGCCAGAGGAGATAAGAGAAGGAAATGCACTGATAAAACTTATGAGAGGGAAAACAACACCGACAGACGACAAGGCAAGCGTTCCGACCCCGGCCATATGACCGATGTACATTCTGTCCACAACACTGTACAGAACATTCACAAGCTCCGCTATCAATGTCGGAAAAGCCAAAGAGAGTATATGATTGAGTATGCTCCCCTCTCCATAGTTACCCTTCTCCTTAACTCCTTTCATAATTTAAGAGGTTCCTCGTTTTCATATGTACAGAATCTGATAGGATAGCCATTGTCGATTATTCTGTCTCCTTCTTCTATAAGCTTCCATTGCGGCTCCTCATCAAGATTTACGAAGAAGACCTCTGCGCCTCCGTCAGCATCCACCTTTGTAAGGAGCACCTTATCACAATAAGGGAGCATTGTACGGTACATCATAGCCCCTCCTATGATAAAAACATCTTCGCTTCTGTACTTCTTAATTTCCTTGAATAAATCATCAAGGCTTTCAACCAATATAAAGCCGTCTCTATTAGCCTTTTCTAGATCTCCTTTTGGCCATAGGACAATGTTTGTTCTCTTTTTAAGGGGTTTTCCTCCAGGAAAAGATAAAAGAGTATTGGAGCCCATTACAACAACCTTATTAAGTGTTGTTGATCGAAAATATGCCATATCTAACGGGAGATGGAACATCAAATCATTCTTCTTTCCTATTCCCCAGTATCTATCACAATGTAATATAGCCTGCATATTAACCTCAAACAGCGACCTCAATATTGTACTTCTTAGGATTATATCTGTAATCCGTAAGAGAGAAGTCGTCCGGAGTAAATGAATAAAAATCCTTTTTCTCCTCATTCATTTTGAAAATAGGCGCGGGATAACTAGCGCTATTGATGATTTCCTCAACAATAGGAATGTGCCTGTCATATATGTGAGCATCTGCAATGACATGAACAAGTTCTCCCACCTCCAGTCCACTCACAGATGCAAACATATGCATAAGAACCGCATATTGGACAACATTCCAATTGTTTGCTGTAAGCATATCTTGGCTCCTTTGGTTCAATATACCATTGAGTGTACGGCCCGAAACATTAAATGTCATCGAGTATGCACAAGGATAGAGCGCCATCTCTGATAGGTCGTGATGGTTGTAGATATTCGTCATTATACGCCTAGACTGCGGGTTGTTTTTCAAATCATACAAGACTCTGTCTACTTGATCGAAAAGCCCTTCTTTATAGCGATGTTTCACCCCCAGTTGATAGCCGTATGCCTTTCCAATCGAGCCGTTTTCATCGGCCCAGCTGTCCCACACATGAGACTTGAGATCATGAATATTGTTGGATTTCTTCTGCCATATCCACAACATTTCATCTACAGCAGACTTCATATATGTTCGACGTATCGTCAAGATAGGAAACTCTTTCTTGAGGTCATAACGGTTGATTATGCCAAACTTCTTTATCGTATGAGCTTCGCTTCCGTCGCTCCAATGAGGTCTCACCCTCACATTTTCATCCGAGACTCCACTGTGAAGTATGTCCTTGATGTTCGAGATAAAAATTTCATCTGCTCTGCTCATATTCTACTCCCTGGCGAATTTCCGCTTTAAATAGGTAATCCACCGTTTAATAAAACCACTGCCCTGCGTTTTTTTAACATCCTCCGCAGCAGCCTCTTCGGTTGCATAACTATCGGTACGCTTCATCTCATCCCAGCGCCGGACAAGCCACATGTAGATATCGGCCTCGCTATAACCGGGAAAGAGGGATAATAGATGCTCCTTATCTAAGGCATCCACTATCGGCTTATAAACGTTATTGTACCAGCTGACAGCACCTTCCTCAAATGTCATTGTATAATCAAGATGCTCATTGGCATAGTACTTATGAACGAGAATATGGTTTACCATCTCAGGGTAAGAGCCGGGTGTAGTGAAAACTATTCTATCCATCGGTAGATATGTTGGATTGTATTGCTTTATAAAGCTCTCCCTCTCATTTTCCACCACTTTCTTCTTTATCTCGTTGAGCGTCATACCCTCCTTGAGTTCTATACTCGAAGAGAGCTCCACCACTTCCGCATCGATAAACTCCTGTCCATTCATACGTGCTACCGATACGCGGTGATTGCCGTCACGCACAAAATACCACTCCCCAAGCTTATATACACTAATAGGTGGAAGCGGAATATCATCAAGACGAGCTCTGTCAATATTCTCCCAACGGATCCTCATCTTGTCGCTTTTAGGTGCGAATGCTAAAGAAAAATCATGATACCTATTCTCCGAGCCGATAATCTTCTTTATAGGAATGGTCTGCATCCCTTTATAGGATTGGCTTTCTGGCTTTATAAGTTTTGTCACTTCATAGAATGACAAGAGATCAGGATTTTTCCACCTGAAAGAAGCAAATATCCTATCAAGTTTTGCCTTACGCCTTGCCCTTACAAAGTCATCTATAACTGTTACGTTATCTGCCACTTTTTTCTCCTCCAAGCATCTCATCCTCTAAAAGGTACGCACCATATACATTTATTATCTTAGTTTTCCCCCTCATTTTCACCCTTTCTGCATTTCTGTCTAAAAGGTGGACGTGTCCATGGAGCACATACTTCGGTTTAAATCTATCAATAAACCATAAGAACGATTTAAAACCACGGTGACAAAGATCCTCCCTGTCCCCAAGTCCAAAAGGAGGCGCATGCGTTATGAGAATGTCGAGATAGCGCCCATAACGGAATTTATTGATTAAGAGCACTGGAATAAGAGAAAGAATACGCCGTCTCATCTCTCTTTCACTGTATTGGCTGTCTCCACCATTATAGCGCATACTACCACCGAGCCCCGCTATTAATAATCCGGTCTTTTTATCCCTATAACATTTCCCATCAACCATAAAACCATAGAACTTATTGTCCTCGATTCTATGAACGTGAAAGCCCTCTTTTTTCATAGCTTTGTTATAGTCCTTTAGATTATGGTTACCATATACATAGCACAGATCACTATTGAACATTGTCGAAACATAATCATATGACTCGAGAGGCATATCGCCACTGCTGAGAATCATATCAATGCTTCCGTATACACTTCTACATATAGCAGAGAAGGCAAGAGATTGTGTGGTATCTGAAATGCATAGTATTCTCATCCCTATCATTATACTTTTTTTCATCCCGGAGCAACAACAGATGAGAAAGAAAAAAGAGGAATGGTTAACCATACAAAAAACAAGGATCAAAATATCCCATCACAGTCAATAGACGGACGAACTATAGCAATCATCACCTTTGTACGACCATCGTAACTAGGTTCCCTTTTATCTTTAAAATTTCAATCCACTTATCATAAAGTCCATCAAATTGATATGCTTGATACCGTTGCGCTTTTGCAGCATATAATCAGTTGTGGCCACGTACTTAGCATAATTGTCCCTTATGCTTTCGAGAGGTCTATATTCTCTATTTTCTGTATCTATGCTCTCAATGATTGTATATGCCACCTGAACATAAGAATAATCGTTTTCTGTGCTTCGTAAAATAAAATCACATTCAAGTTTTCCAATTCTTCCAACACTGACTGAATAGTCAAGACTTCGGGCATAGATATATACCATATTTTCCAGAACAGGGCCGAAATTAATTCTGTTGTTTGTATTTTGTGCAAAGTAAAAGCTCAGATCAGCAAGATAATATTTCTTTTCACCGGCAAGTGCTTTCTTTGACTTCATGTCGAATCGATTACACTCATACAATATTTTAGCATCAACTAAAGCCGTAATATACTTATGAACTGTCGCTCTTGTAATTCTACTTCCATTCTTTTCAAGCGCATCAGTTAAGCTCTTGATACTCATGGTAGCACCGAAATTATTAATCACATAATTTCTTACCACTTCAAACGATGCTTTGTCTTTAATCTTGACTCTGCGTCTGATATCCTTTTCAAAAATCTCGTTAACAACTCCTGTAACGTAGGTTCTCTTTGCACTAATGTCATCTATCAATATAGTTCTCGGAAATCCTCCCTCGAGAATGTAATGATTCAATTCCACACTCAAATTTGAATCGATCGCTTTACCGTAAAAGCTTTTAATTTGCTCATATTCCTCAAAGCTAAGGGTAAACAATTCAAATTCGAGATATCGTCCAGTCAGCTTCGTTATAAGCTCGCCACTCAGGAGATAGGAGTTCGAACCTGTAATAAAAATCGAGAATCCACCATCAGAACGAAATCCATTTATAACTTCCTCGAAGTCTGTGACATTCTGAACCTCATCGATAAATAGATACTTTGGTCCGAGATTCTTTATTTTTGATTCAATAAGTGCTTCGAGCTGGTCTGGTGTCTTTATTCTGCGGTTTTCACGCTTATCGAGATCCAAATAGATAATATTGTCATCATCAACTCCATTTTGCCTTATCTCATCAGCAATCATTTCCATAAGGCTGGACTTTCCGCACCGCCTTACACCAGTTATAACTTTAATAATATCATCAGCATGGTAAAAAGGTCTTATCTTCTCCAAATACTTCTCTCGTTTAAAAAGCATATTTAATCTCCTTTGCTTTCTGACAACATTATTATACTCTAGTAGCCGAGAAAAGTTAAGTTATCGAAGCATATTTTGCTTTTTCACACTTTTTTGTTCTGATAACCACTCATTTTTCACAAAAACTCTTCAAATGCATCTAGGCATGGACAACACACTTAGCATAGCAGCATGCCTCGATTACATTCTTAATGAAATGTTGACCCAAAGGTTATAATCCACTCACAAGAAAATCCTATCAGAATACGCCCTAACTAAGCGTTTCGGTTTAAACGATTTAAACTCATAGTTTTCTGCTACATTGTATCTGCTCAATCAACATAGTGATACAACTTGAAATTTATACGCTAGATTTTGTGCCTTCTATTTATGTTTTTCTGAGGGTTCGAGAGAGACATTACACTGAATACAGTATCTTCTTCGGATGTTGAGTATGAAACAAATGCACCTCTCATTCTTCAAGCAACCAATCTATTAGGCTAATAGATTTGATACCATCATAAGAATCATCAAGTCCTCTCTCAAGGGATAACACGATTTTCTCATAGTTATCACGTATGCTCTCTAGTGGCTGTAGCTCGCGCCTTCGCACTTCCTCACTCATCATAGATTCCGTCACCTGGATATACTTTTTCTCATTGGCTTTCGTTGCGATGAAATCAATCTCTTTCTCGCCAATCTTTCCAATAGCTACATCATACCCACGGCGAAGCAATTCAAAATAAACAACATTCTCAATGGCATGGCCTCTGTCACGATCACGGAAGCCCAAGAGATAATTACGCAATCCAATATCAACGATATAGTATTTTCCCAGTGTACGAAGGTAATCCTTGCCTTTGATATCAAAACGTTTGATCTCATAAAAAAAATAACTCTCCAAAAGCGCATTCACATACGCTTGCACAGTATGTGCGCTAGGAGATCCTTTACGTTTACCATCATCTAAAAGCCCTTCATTTACCAGTGTATTGCCAATAGATGTAATGGATACGTTAGAGCCGATTTTATCTGCAAGGAACAGAATAATCTTACGTAAGAGCGCGGGATCTGTAATCTGCTTTTGACCTCTACGTTTTTCTCTCTCTAGAATGTCGCGGATGACCACCGTGGAATAAATGCCTTCTAGAAGAGACAGTGCTTTTTCCGTTTCCAATCCACAATTCGCTATACCGGGCATCCCTCCAAAACGCATATAAGCATCAAAAACCTCACGCTTCTCATATCGTTCGCCATTTTTGTCAAATATCTCATTGCGGACTCCTCCAAGAGCACTTTGCATTTCACGGACATCAAAACCATGAAAATCAAGAAACTCACTAAAAGAAAGTGGCAACATTTTGATTTCTACGTATCGCCCGGAGAGATATGTGGAATATTCTGATGATAAAAGATAGGCGTTTGAGCCGGTGATATAGATATCACAATTAAAATCCACACGAAAGGCATTTATCGCATCCTCCCAGGATTCGATTCGTTGCAGCTCATCAAAGAAAAGATACATCCGTTTTCCGGGAATAATGTGTTCTTTCACATAATGATAAATATCGTCAGCGTTCATTCCCCTGTAGTCAAAGGATTCAAAATTCATCTCAATAATCTGCTGTGGTAGGATTCCCGTATTCTTTAAATGTTGCACCATCAGTTTTAACAGGCTGGACTTCCCTGAGCGGCGTATACCTGTAATCACCTTAACAGGTTCTGTATCCTGAAAAGCAATCAGTTTATTCAGATAACCATCACGCCTCTTAAGCTCATGCGATTCTATCATGTCCCATCACTCTCCTTTTTCAATAAGATAGCATAAAACCGTGAAAAAGTTAAGTTTTCTGCATTACAGTGCAAAAATAATTATTTTTGGAAAGTTTTTGCAGTACTAGTCTCTATTTCTACTCTTCCTAGCTTAAAAAGAACAAAAGAACGTTAATGCTGATGATATCTGCACTCAAAATCATTCGTCTGAAAATAACCAAGTTTCTTTCTGCAATGTCATTCCAAAACCAGCCTCCAGATGCCATAGCCGCTATCATCAAGGCAGGAGAAAAGCCAATGTTTCTTAACAATAGTGATACGACAAAAAATAGGACGCTAGATTTTGCGCTTTCTATTTAGAGAGACTTATCCCCAGACAATAACACCGATTATTCCTGATAAGACAATCATCAATATCGGAGAGGGGCCTTTTTTCCTTAGTTTCTTATATGCTATATGTATAATAACAAGGAAAAGAAAGACTCCAAGCGACATTATATCAAGTGTATCTCCTACTTTGAATTGAGAAATGGAAAGATTAACAGCTGTTGCCATAATCAGGGCGCATACGCATGCTCTAACACCAAGAAGAAAGTTATTTACCTTTCTATATTTGAGAAGATTTTTGAGAACAATTGCAATAATTAGGATGATAACAAATGATGGGAGTATTACCCCAAGAGTCGATAGAAAGGCACCAGGAAAGCCACATTGAGAAGAGCCTATGAATGTAGCCATATTGACAGCAAGAGGCCCCGGAGTGGATTCACTTACGGCAATGAAATTCATAAGCTCTTTTTCAGTAAGCCAATTTTTTGATAAGACGGTCTCCCTTATGAGTGATATCATTCCATATCCACCTCCAAAAGAAACAAGACCTATAATGAAAAACGAGAAGAAGAGATCTAATAAAATCATTCCGCCTCCTTTTTTTCACAATTTCCAAAAGAAGAGATAAAGCAATATATGAAACCGGAAGCAAGAATAAAGAAAATTGATGAGAAGGAGAAAGAAAGCAGTGAGAAAAGAATGGAGAGAAAGAAAACTAATGAGAAAATCAAAATACTCTTAAAGTTTCTCTCCATATTTTTTAGCATCTTTATTCCTGCAGAGAAAATAAGATAAACAACACAGCATTGTATACCCCTGAAGGCATACCCAACCCACTTAAGAGAAAGAAAATCATCAAAGAAGAGCGATATCACATAAATGACCACAAATGATGGAAGAGATACTGCAATAGTCGATAAAAGAGAACCGAGAAATCCCGCGTTCTTATAGCCTATATATGTTGCACTGTTTATTGCTACAGGCCCCGGAGTCGACTCCGCAATTGCAACAATATCGAGAAATTCGCTTTGTGAGAGCCAAGCCTTCTTTGACACGAACTCGGCCTCGAGTAAAGCAACCATTGCATAACCGCCTCCAAATGTGAATGCTCCTATCTTTAAAAATGTAAAGAATAAAGTTAGTAGCATTCTCGCTTTGTTTTTCATTCTATCTTAGACCTCTTTTCTTTGTTGTTATAAAATAATATGGAATTTCAAAAAGGAGCATAAAGACCCAACCTATTGCACACGCATAAGATATTCCCAGAATACCGTATTTCGGCGCTAGGAAGAAAGTAGCTGTGGTTCTAATAGCAGTTTGAACAAATGTTCCGATAAGTGTTGTATACATCTTCCCCATTCCCCTGTAAAAACCCTGAAAGCCGTTGGTAAGTGCGGGGAAAATATAGAAGAACGCCATAACCGAGAGATATTCCTCTCCGTATGATATTACAAGATAATCTTCTCCACTTACAAAGAGTGATACTATATTCCTCTTTAAAATGTATGTGAAAGCCGCGATAAATACAAAGTATCCCACTTCAAGTATGATACCGCTCCTAAAGCCTTCTCGTATACGTTCATTTTTTCCAGCCCCTCTATTCTGTGCAATAAATGTGGCGATGGATGAAGCTATCCCCTGCTCCGGGATACATGCCGCATCATCGACGCGTGTAACGGCATTGAATGCAGCGATAGAATCAACTCCAAGAGAGTTTACACTCCCCTGTATGAGAACTTTTCCGATAGGCTGCACTGCTTGCTGCAAAGCCGTAGGGCCACCGTAGGAGAGAATTTTCTTGAGAATATCCTTCTTTATTCCGAAAGAAGCTTTATCAATACGTAATTCGTCCTCTTTCTTATAAATATAAATGAAAGCAAGAATACATGAAAAAGCTTCTGCTATAACCGTAGTCAAAGCAGAGCATATGATTCCAAAGCGGAAGATACCTAGGAATATAAGATCAAGAAGGGCATTCAAAATTGAAGAGAATGCGAGAAAAATCAAAGGAGTCTTCGAATTTCCTACACTTTTGAGTCCCGAGGAAAGGGCATTATACATAAAAGTAAAAGGTGTCCCGGCAAATATGATCCTCAGGTATATGTTTGTTATATCAAAAATATCCTCCGGACATGATATAGCAAACAAAATCTCACGCGAGAAGACAACAAGAAGAGACGAAATAATAAGAGAGGAAATAAAGCCAAAGAGAAGAAGCGTCGACTGACACTCCTTGAGTCTTCTGTAATCTCCTCTTCCGAATGCCTCACTCATGAGAACGCTGCTTCCTATACAGAGTCCAGTTATAAAGAGGATGAGGAGATTCATTACCGGCCCTGCAATTCCTTCTGCTGCGAGAGCTTCCTTCCCGATAAAGCGCCCTGCTATTATCGAATCTACTGCATTATATAATAGCTGCAGCCAAGAGCCGAGAAGTAGAGGAAGGGCATATCGCCATAAATGATTAGACGGCTTTCCTTTTGTCATATCAAGAGTCATAGCGCAATTATTACACCTAAGATAAAAAAAGAATATAGCACTAGAGGGGAAAGAAAAAGCAATATACCTAAGAATGATTAAGCAGAACCGAATGCAAAGAAGATAGAGAATTCACCTTTTCCCTTGAAGAGAAAAGGCGAAATAGTTAAATAGGACTTAGCTCCTACTCATTTTTAAAGATAGTTTTTTTGCAACAAAAACAAGGACAAGAGCAGAAAGAGCAAAGATAGCTGAGCCTATGTATCCCATGGAGTATGATCCTGTTGCATCATAGAAACTAGCACTGATCTTCGGGCCGATAAAGGCACCTATGCCGTAACCGATGAATATGAGACCATAGTCACGGTTATAGTACTTAGTACCGAAGACATTTTTTACAATCGGAGCAAAGACAACCAAGAGCCCACCAAAAGAGAAACCTACAAGAATTATACATACAATGAAATATGGAAGGCTCTTTGCATATATAAGCATACACATCGATAATGCATTCATAAGAAGGACAAGTATAAGTGATGTCCATCCCTTGAAAACGTCATATATAAATCCGAACCCTATGCGGCCGCACATATTCGCAAGCGTCATGATGGAGACACATAGCGCAGCAGTCATTGCAGACTGTCCGATTTGGTTCTGCGCTATTGGGGACGTTGCACTGACCATCATCGTTCCCGCTGCATTTGCAAATACAAAGATGACAAGCATTACCCAAAATACTGGGGTTTTCACCATCTCTCTAATATTGTAGTTCTTCGACTCTGGTGTTTTTTCTGTTTTATCAGGTGTCCATCCTTCTGGTTTCCATCCTTCTGGACAGGGTACAATCATCCATGCAACGCTTCCGACTCCGATGAGAAATATAAAAGAGAGAATTCTACATGCAGATTGTGCGCCATACGTACTTATAAGATACTGAGCAACAGGAGAAAGGATAAAGGGCCCACATGAAGCGCCAGCCTGCACTAGACCTGAAATAGATCCACTTTTATCAGGAAACCACTTGAGCGCTGTCGGTAGGCATGCAGGATATATAGTACCCGCTCCCGCTCCTGCCAAGAGGCCATAGAAAATATAGAGCTGAGGAAGTGAGGAAGCAAATCCCGTAAGAAACCATCCCGAAGCGAAAAAGACTAGACCTAGATATATAGCAGTTCTAGGTTGAAGCTTCTCTGCCAATAATCCTCCGAGAAAGCCCACGGCACAATATACAAACATATATATGGTATATGCCATACTGAATTCTGTGCTCGTCCAGCCGTAGCTAGAGGACAAAGGAAGAGCAAAAAGGCTAAAGAATGCAGTAGCTGAGGTAAATAGGCTCTGAATCCATACTCCGGCGAATACACGCCATCTTGTTTTAGATGTGATTTTCATCTTTTACCTCACATCTGGAGTGTTCCGAGGTCGAGAGAGAGATCACGCCCACTGAACTTTCCTGCGCTGAGGCTTGTTCCGAGCCAATAGACCATGTCTGAGATATCACAAACGTCTAAGAAAGGAACAGAAGCATACATCTCCTTGTAATCCTTGAAATTCTTTCCGGTAAGTTCGTTTATAAACTCAACATAGCTCTCCGTTTCACACATCGGAGTCTTTACTTTTGTAGGACAGACTGTGTTGACGACTATTCCAGTTCCCTTCAATTCCTGTGCAAGTGTCTTCGTCAATCCTCTGACCCCCCACTTCGCCATACAATATGTGGCAAGTTTCGGTGTTCCGTATAAGCCGGAGGTTGATGAAATGTTAATGATGCGTCCAAAACCCTGACGCCTCATGTAGATTGCAGCATACTTATCTGTGCGCCATGTTCCGATGAGGTCTATATTAATAACCTTCTCAACCTGTTGGTCGGTAAGCTCCCATGTATAGCCGAAGTTGATGACACCTGCATTTGCAATAACGACATCAATGCGTCCGAATCTCTCCCATGCTTTTTCAAAAAGATTCTTCATATCTTCATCCGAGCAAATATTGCACTTTACAGAGAGGGCCTCGGCTCCCGTCTTCTCGATTTCCTGAGTAGTCTCTCGGAATGTCTCACCCTCAGGATCCTGCATATCTGCAAGTACAACGTTAAAACCGTTTTCAGCATATTTGAGTGCATGTGACTTTCCCTGTCCCATAGCGCCACCGGTAATAAGAACAACTTTACGTTCCATAAATCCTCCAGAACAATCTTATAATTTCTTGCTTAGATTATATTTTTTAAAAAAATAAAGAACAAACTGAAGACTTTTATAGAATTGATAGAAATTTTCTATGTATAATAAGAACATGAATTTGGATCATCTGCGCTATTTTGAAGTACTGGCCGAAATTGAACACTATGGAAAAGCTGCTGAAACGCTTAACATATCGCAGCCCACATTGACATACGCAATATCACAACTGGAGGATGAACTCGAGTTGCCGCTCTTTGAAAAGAAAGGAAGGAGAATTAATCTTACATATTACGGAGAAGAGTTCCGTAAAACAGTATCATCAACCCTTTCGCTTCTCGATAAAGGAACACGAGAAGTAAAAGAAAACGGCAAAAACGGAAAATATATCGTCATAGGAGGTATACGAACCCTCGCTTCAACAATTGTTCCTGAACTAATGAGAGACTTCATGGATACAGTTCCATATCCAATTAAATTTTCTCTTACAACTATAGATGGTTTTAGTTCATCTATTCTGAGGGAAGTAGAAAAAGGAAAACTCGACTACGGCTTTACATCTATCAGTGGAGAAAATGATGTATTTGAAACTATACCATTCGAGTCTTCTAGGTTTGTCGTTATAGCACCAAAAATGCATCCTCTCTCACAAAAAGACGAAATTACACTCGAAGAAACACTCCACTACCCTCAAATTATCTTTTCAGAGAAATCTGGACTAAGAAAAAGCATCGACTGTCTCTTTTCACAAATTAACGCATCTCCTAGCATTAATATGGAGACTGAGGAGGATGCAGTAGTTGCAGGCCTCGTAGCTGCAGGATTTGGCATTGCAGTTGTGCCGTACAACCCACTTTTAGAGAGTCTCAATCTCAAAATAATAGCACTAAAATCTCCCGAATCGAAAAGAATAGCATATCTCTCTAGGCTCCGTGGAACAAAACTTCCTGAGGCGGCAGAAAGATTTTGGGACTTCTCTAAAAAAGCTTTAAAATCACGGCCCTAATTCTACTGCCTCTTTCTTCGTGAAAAATGCAACGTAAACAATACTTTTAAAATATAAAAAATTATTCTTTTTTAGGAATATTTTTGTTGCTATATAATCTAAAAAATTTATTCTAATAAAATTTCCACTCACCTAAACGACACGATATACTCAATAATAAGGTTTTAATTGATGTAATGCCTCTCCAAAAGTGCGAGGACAACTCGTCATGCTGAATGCGACTTTTCAAGAAAATGAGCCAAGGAATAGCAAAATCTAGACTTACACGGAAAACGACGCTTAAAACTCATAGTTTTCTGACAGTTTGAGTGCGATATTACATCTTGATGCTGTTGTGGTGGTGCACAAGACTTGCCAGTTGCTCTCGTTTAAGAAGAGCTTCTTATCTCCTCTGCACGAGACGATGTGATTCACATCGATTACCTTGACGTACTTTCCTTCCTTCATACACTTCACGCACAAGGGATGCGTCGCAAGGTAACGCCTATGCACATTCTGCCATGTGCTGCCGTAGCCTCGCCCTACTGCTGACTGAACCTCTTTAGGGTGTAGGGACCTATGTTTCTCACAGTACTTCGTGCCGTAGGGTACGAGTGATGCACAGCCGGGATGCTTGGTCTTCTTGTTTTGGCTTCTCCTCTTGTTTTATCGCATAAAAAAAGCACCGGCGGCTAACCGATGCTTTATTATGAATGCGGTATCTCCAGCATATCCAACAGCCGGATAATAGTGTCTTGTCCATCAAGGCAAGTGTCTCTCAGCCAGCCTTTTTCGTCTTTCCACTCTGAAAGCCCGCGGTAATAAAAGTGTTTTTTGCTGTCCTCAATGATAAACGGAACAATGTTGTGGTGCAGGCACTCCTTCAGTGCGAGAAGACGTCCCACTCTGCCGTTCCCATCCTGAAAGGGATGGATACGCTCAAACTCTGCATGGAATGCGATCACATCATCTATAGTGACCGTTTTCTTAGCGTTGTATTGCGACAGCAGCAATTTCATTTTTGTCGGCACTTCCTTCGGTTTTGCGGTTTCGTATCCTCCGACCATATTTGCCCTACGCTTATAATCCCCGACTGCAAACCAGCTCAAGGTTGAATCCTTTGTGTCATGCTTCAGGATATAATGCAGATGCTTGATAATGTCCTCGGTCAGTTCCTCTTCAGCCGTGTCAATCACATAATCAATCGCACGGAAATGATGAACTGTTTCCAGAATATCGTCCACAGGTACTCCGTCACCACAATCAATGGTGTTCGTCTCAAAAATCAATCTTGTCTGATCCTCCGTGAGCTTGCTTCCTTCGATGTGGTTGGAGTTGTATGTCATCCGAATCTCGAGCTCATGGTATAACCCGCCGGATATCCCGGCTTCCTTTTCGTCACGTAGAATTTGAAGGATCGCATTTGAGGAAACCTCTTTGTACAAAAGTTCTGTATCACAGCCGAGATAATCGGCGATTTTCTGCATCGTTTTCGCCGATAGTTTTTCGCCTTTTGCAATCTTCGCTATCGTGCGCGAGGATATGCCGATTTTCGCTGTCAGGTCTGTTTTCTTGATTCCTTTTTTCTTGAGCTGATCGTATAATCCATCATACGAGAACATTCCGCTTCACCTCCTTACAAACCTTTACTTATTATATCGCGTTTTGTAAAAAAATAAAGGTTTCCAAGTGGAGTTCTCGAAAAAGTAAAGATTACTGCTCCCACTAAAGCCCTCGCTTCCCGAAGTGACCGTAGGCGACTGACCGAGTTGTGGGCAATTGTAATGTCTCTCCAAAAGTGCAAGTCCCCTCGTCATGCCGAACACCAATTTTCAAGAAATTGAGTCTTGGTATAGCAAAATCTATTCTTACACGGGAAACGACGCTTAAAACTCATATTTTTCTGCCACTTGTATTCGCTTTATCAAGATAAAGTGACTTATTCAAGGTTGCCTGAAAAGCTGGGGGCAGCCAAATCCAACCTTCAAGACTACTATTTTGACGCTTTTCAAAGCATGGTTTTCTGACAGTTTTAGTGCTTCATTGCAATTGAACCTGAATAACAACTAAGATAGATTAAATCTATGCAAAGCCGAACAAAAGAAAAATCTTCCTTTTCATCCTGCCTCATAGAAGTATTTCTATACTATCTCCCGCTTGAATCCTTCCTTCCTTTTCGACAATGGCGAATATACCATCAGTTGGCATTACACAGCGCCCTGTAGCCTTCTTGATAGCACAATCTTGATGACACTCTTTACCAATCTGTGTCACCTCAAGGATCGTATTTCCAACTTTCAATTTCGTCCCGACGGGGAGGTGTTTTAAGTCAATTCCTCTTGTGTTTATATTCTCGGCAAAGATCCCTTCGTCTAGTTTAATCGAAGAGAGAGAGCGCATCGTATCGACACTTTCTTCAGATAGAAGACTTATCTGTCTATGCCAATTTCCAGCATGAGCGTCCCCGACAATACCGTGGTTACACCTTACATCGATATATTCTACAGGGTGTTTTCTAACACCTTTTTTATCACTTATATTTACAGAAACAACTTCAGCCATTTTTACACTCATAAACCCCGCTCTTTCCACCATCCTTATACAACAGATGTATATTCGAGATAACCATATCACGTTGAACAGCTTTGCACATATCGTAGACAGTCAATGCAGCAACACTTACAGCGCTTAGAGCCTCCATTTCTACTCCTGTCTGACCGAGACATTTAACCTCGCTCTTTATATAAAGGATAGCATCCTCATCTCTCTCTTCACTAGTGAATGATATATCAACACTACTCAATATTAGTGGATGACACATTGGAATAATGTCACTATTTTTCTTTGCAGCCATTATTCCTGCAACTTGTGCCACCGCAAGAACATCGCCCTTGCCTATTTTTGCTTCTTTTATTTTTTCCATAGTTTGAGAGGACATATGTACTTCAGAAAGAGCTATGGCTGTACGAGATGTCTCTTTCTTTCGGCTAACATCAACCATATGAGCTCGACCTTCTTCATTAAAATGCGTCAATTTCATCCCCTAGCCTCCAATTTGATTCATATTTCTCGTAGTTTCTGATAAACCACGTTCTTTGAGATGATGATGGCGTGGTTTAGCGAGAATGCCGCTCTCAATGGCAGATAAAAGGGCCTTTTCATCAAGACCTCTCAAAGGAATCTCACTCTCAGAATGAAGACAAGGTTTGAGAACGCCATCTGATGTGATTCTTATTCTATTACACTCAGGACAGAACTCGTTAGATAGTGGTGTTATAAGGCCAACACTTCCTTTTGCCCCGGGTAGCATATATCTTTCAGCAACACCCTCGGATTCGATTGCTTTAAGATTAGGACACTTTTCAAGGACCCTCTTAGCAGGAATAAAAGAAGCAAATGCTGCCCCGTAGCCGATAGGCATACGTTCAATAAAACGCACCTCGTAGTCATTGTTCTTTGTCAGATTCACAAAATCTGGAATTTCATCATCATTCACACCGCCCAGGAGCACCGTGTTTATTTTAATCTTCTTAAAACCAACCCTCTTTGCAGTCTCAATTCCATTTATTACATCCTCAAGAGTACCAAGCCTTGTAATCTCTTTAAAGCGGTCTTGGCGTAGTGTATCAAGGCTTATATTGAGCCTATCAACTCCACTATCTTTTAAAGGGCCTGCAAGGGAAGATAGAAGACTACCATTTGTTGTCACACAAAGTTCTTCTACCCCATCAATGCTCTTAAGCATTCTACAAAAATCAACAATGCCACGACGAACTAATGGCTCGCCCCCCGTAACTCTTATCTTCCTCACTCCACATCTGGTGGCCGCACGGACCATTAGAAGGAGTTCCTCGAATGAACAGATATCATAATGGGACTGTTTCTGAACACCTTCCTCGCTCATGCAATAACGGCATCTATAATTGCACCTATCCGTCACACTTATTCTTAAATATGTAATATTTCTACCGTAGAGATCCAACATAATCTATATGCTTTCACGTAAGAAAGCGACATGTACAACTATAATACATGTCGCCGTTTCTCTCAACATAAAGTCATTACAGATATCATCAATCCTCGAATGAGGAGATAAATCTCCTTGTTCTTTCCTTCTCGGGAGAAGTGAATATTCTCTCGGGTTTTCCTTCCTCGACTATGACGCCTTTATCCATAAATATAGCCCAGTCAGAGATTCCCTTTGCAAAATTCATTTCATGTGTGACTACAACCATAGTCATTTTATCTTCGGCTAGATCCCTTATTACTTTGAGTATCTCCCTCGTAAGTTCAGGGTCTAGAGCGCTAGTTGGCTCATCGAAAAAGAGAACTTCAGGATCCAGTGCAAGCGCTCTTGCAATTGATACTCGTTGTCGCTGTCCCCCCGAGAGAGATGATGGATATGAGGAAGCCTTATCCTCCAATCCCATGCGTCTCAAGAGTGCAAGAGCCTTTTCTTCGGCTTCTGCCTTATCCATTTTCAAAACAGCTCGTTCTGCCTCTGTAACATTTCTTAAGACTGAAAAATGAGGAAAGAGATTAAAGTTCTGGAATACAAGTCCCGTGCGGAGTGCTATTCTCCTTCTCTCCTTTTCCTTCCTATATACGGCAACTCCATTATTATTCTCAAAAAGACTCTCTCCCGCTATTTTAAGAGAGCCGCCATCAGCTGTTTCGAGTTGCGTAATTATTCTCAAGAGAGTTGACTTACCACTGCCACTGGGACCTATGATTGATAGGACATCTCCCTTATTAAGAACGAATGATATATCTTTGAGAACCTCTGTTTTACCAAAGTTCTTTCTTATAGATTCGGCTTTTATCATCTCTTGCATACGCTCTCTCCTAGTTGTAATAATCAAGTCTCTTCTCAATATGGGCAAAGACAAACGAGACAACATAGTTCATTATGAAATAGAAGACCCCCGCAAGGAATATAGGCATAGTCGAGAAAATTCTCGATGATGAAGTCTGCGCTACTCTAAAGAGTTCTATAACCCCGATTGTAGATGCTAGTGCTGTATCTTTTACAAGTGTTATAACCTCATTACCCAATGCCGGCATTACTGTCTTTATGACTTGTGGCAGTATTATGTGAAAAAAAGTATAGCTTCTAGTAAACCCTAAAACCTTACTTGCTTCATATTGTCCCTTATCTATACTCTGGAGGCCAGAACGGTAAATCTCAGCAAAGTAAGCACTGTAATTGATTGTGAAGGCAATTATTGCAGCTGTAAAACGCTTAAATGAAAAACCAAAGAGATAATACGGCGCGAAATAAAAGAAAATCAGCTGCAGAATAAGAGGAGTCCCCCTCATTATTTGAATATAGAGATCCACTATGAACGAAAGAACCTTGTTCTTACTCATCTTTCCCTTACATACAACAAAGCCTAATGGCAGAGAAAATATGAGAGTAAGAAAAAACACTCTCAACGAAACATACATTCCGTCCAATAACTGCAGCAGAAGTTTTCCCATTGATTATTTACCTACAACTGTGATATCTGCTCCGAACCACTTAGTAGCAATTTCACTAAGTGTTCCATCTGCCGCCATATCATTAAGAGCACTCTGGACAGCATCCCTTAGAGCAACATCCCCCTTCCTAAATCCTATGCCGTACTCTTCATTTGCCAAGCCTTCGTCTAGTACTTTGAATATGCCTTTGCCCGAGCGTGCAATATTATCATTTGCAACAAGCTTGTCCATGATTACAGCATCGACACCTCCGATTTCAAGATCCATTAAAGCAGTTAGGTTGTCCTTAAATTCAACAACTTCCTTGACGCTCTCCTTAAAGCCTTCAGTGTCTTCAATTGCGTCCTCTGCAGAGGAGCCTGCCTGGACTCCGATTATTTTTCCCTTCAAATCTGAGAGTGTATTGTAGCCTGAGGAGATTTTCACGACAGCAACCTGTGCGTTATCTACATAAGGGTCACTGAATGTCATTGCCTTGAGTCTTTCCTCAGTAATAGTAAAGCCGTTCCAAATACAGTCGATATTCCCTGTAGCGAGCTCTTGCTCCTTTGCACTCCAATCGATAGGTTGTGTAACAAGGCTTACTCCAAGTCTCTTACAGACCTCCTTTGCCGTGTCGATATCGAATCCGACTATATCTCCATTTTCATCTCTATATCCCATAGGAGGAAACGAGTCGTCGAGACCAAGTACAAAGACACCTTTCTCCTGAACCTTTTTTAATGAGTTATCAACAGAAGAACTTTCTTTTGCTCCACTAGCAAAAAGAGTAGCGATTGAAAAAACAACTAATAATAAAGTAATAATCTTCTTCATGGAGTTTCTCCTATAGGGTTGAGTATAGATTTTTTTAATATGCATGAAAAGTGCATATCTATGCAAATATTGCATAAATCCTCATTTCTTTCCATATAAGGAGATCATATAGCTTTAAAAGTAGTTATGATACTCACCTCTTTTATGCATATTGTATCATCACACAAATGTCCCGGATTTCTCCGGGACAGCAGTATATACTAAGTGAGCTTAATTATCTGACGCTACTCTCTCATTGCCTTCGCTCAGGAGCTTCTCTAATAGATTTGCCGGATCCTTGAATCTCTCAAGCATAATCATTGCTGCGATAACGTATGGCTTATAGGAAGCTTGCTTATATAGTGGCTCGATATATCTGTCGAAGACGGAAGCATCAACCTCACCTTCCTTACAAGAAACACCTGTGATATCTGCTGGTAGACAGTGGAGATAAAGAGCTTTTCCATCCTTTGTTGAAGCCATCATCTTTTCAGTACATGTCCAGTTCTTGAACTTTGCATTGTTCTCGAGGCATCTCTTTTCAAGTGCATCAAGTTCATCAAGCTTCTTCTCCTGGACGAGCTTTGTTCTCTCTTCCATGACAGCAAATGGAGCCCATGACTTCGGGTAGACGATATCTGCATCCTTGAATGCTTCTTCCATTGTAGTAACCTTCTTGAATGAACCACCTGTAGCTTTTGCATTCTTCTTTGCAACTTCTTCGCACTCAGGCATTACATCATATCCCTCTGGATGAGCAAGAACGACATCCATGCCGAATCTTGTGAAAAGACCGATGACGCCCTGAGGAACTGAGAGAGGCTTACCATATGAAGGAGAATATGCCCATGTCATTGCAACCTTCTTACCCTTGAGGTTCTCAACACCACCGAAATAATTGATGACGGAGAGCATATCTGCCATCGTCTGTGTCGGGTGGTCGATATCACACTGGAGGTTGACGATTGTAGGTCTCTGCTCGAGGATACCCTTGTCGTAGCCTTCCTGTACACTATCTGCGACTGTCTTCTGATATGTATGTCCCATACCGATGTACATATCATCTCTAATTCCGATGATATCAGCCATGAAGGAAATCATGTTAGCCGTCTCTCTGACAGTCTCGCCGTGTGCAATCTGGCTCTTCTTCTCGTCAAGGTCCTGTACTTCAAGGCCCAGGAGGTTACAAGCAGATGCAAATGAGAAACGTGTTCTTGTAGAATTGTCGCGGAATACGGAGATACCGAGTCCAGAATCGAATACTCTAGTAGAGATATTGTTTTCTCTAAGTCCTCTGAGAATTTCAGCAACTTCAAAAACAGCTGCAATCTCATCATCTGTCTTATCCCATGTGAGATAGAAATCATTTAAATACATCTTGGAGATATCCAAGCTTCTAAGCTTGGCTATTCTGCTTTTAATTTCCGATTTTGTCTTCTTAGCCATTTTGGCCCTCCATGTTTTTTGGTACAAAAACAATTTATCATTAAAGATATGAGATAGCAAGTAAAAATGTTGCGTTTTGTTGCACTAAATTCAGCATTTTCATATCTTCATATAGAGACCACCTTAATTGTGGTAACAACTATTTGAGCTCTACAGCCCAATCTCCTCTCTTTTTAACCTCTCCTATAACTCTCACGTAGTCTTCGTTATATCTGGAAATAAAGATATCAGCATCATCTTTACTCATAGTAAGAAGAAGTCCACCGCTTGTTTGAGGATCAAGCGCCAAATCCTTCATATTCTGCTTAAGAGAAGATGAAAATTTAACATAGGGTGCACAATAATCGAGGTTATGATACATACCTTCGGGAAGAAATCCGAAACGTGCTAGCTCAAGAGCCGAGGGAAGAACAGGAAGAGATGAACTATCAATAACAAGAGTAACTCCTGATCCGTTTGCAACTTCACTTGAGTGTCCAAGAAGAGAGAATCCTGTAATATCTGTTGCGGCATGGACAGATAAATTACGCGCCGTATCACGAGCTCTCTTATTGAGTCTTGTCATGCTCTCGAGTGCCTTCTCCACAGCCTCTTTATCAGCTTCGCCTCCTTTATTAGCAGTGTTGATTATTCCGACGCCTAGCGCTTTGGTAAGAATAACTACATCTTTCTCTTTTGCTTTAGTATTCGACCATATATCATCCTTCTTCATGAAAGCCGTAACACATAGTCCATATTTCGGTGTCGGATCAGATATCGTATGTCCTCCAGCTATAACAGCTCCAGCCTCCTTAACCTTTTCAATACCACCACGGAGAATTTTGTCCATAACATCAAGTTCTAGGCATGAGGGAAAACATAAGAGGTTCATTGCAACATTCGGCTCTCCTCCCATTGCATATATATCACTCATAGCATTTGCTGCGGCAATCTCCCCAAAGACAAAAGGATCATTTACCATTGGTGGAAAGAAATCCACTGTTTGGACTGAAACAATATCATCTGTAACTGAATAGACAAGTGCATCATCTGCACTCTCAAACCCCTCCAATAGACGAGGAGAACTCATTAATGGGAGGTTGTCTATTACACTGTGAAGAGCTTTCGGTGGAAGTTTAGCCGCACACCCACTGGTCTTCACCATATCCATGAGTCTCTTCTTACTCTTCTCCATAAATCCTCCTGTATTTACCGTTTTCCATGATAAATACACCCTCAAGATACTCATTTATGAGATCTTCAGAAAAAGGGAGAGAAAAGAAAGCCGCTGTACCACATGAGGAAGAAAGAGACCTCGGGACCGGCTTAAGGAAACAATTCTCTCCGAGCTTTTTTTTAAAAAGCAACGCCCCATAATGGTTATGGAACGTTGCACAGTAATTTTTTACTTCCGAATTGTAATTGTCCACTCTCCATCCTTCTCTACAGATGATGAATTATAACCCATAGCGGAGGCAAAGCGGGAAATATTTTCAAGAGGCACTCTGTTATCAACAAGTACGACAACACCGTCAGGAGACTCATTGAGAGCACGCTTTGTGTTGATAACCGGTTCCGGACAGCTGAGTCCTCTGCAATCTATCTCTTTCATATTAATTCTCCTTTTTCTTCGAGTTAACAAAGGCGATTACAAGTGCAACCAATATACCTACGATTACAGCAATCTTTCCATATGTGTTCGGTCCATTGTCAGTTGCATTTCCTGCAAGCGAGAAATTGTGAACAAAAGCCGCGCCAACAAGTAGTCCAAGTACGGTAATAGCACTATCGGAAGAACCTTCTCCAGCCATAACAAGTTGTCTAAGCGGACAACCTCCAAGAAGGACCGAAGCAAGACCTACAAGAAGCATACCCAGGAAGTTCCATACCCAATTAGTCTGTGCAACAGGCTGCCCGGTGAAAGAAATGTTAAAGTTGCCGGTAATAAGATTACCAATGAGTGCAGCAACAAAAATCAAAAGAGAACCGAAGAAGAGTGTACTATCCTTGACTAGGAAAAGATCTCTTATTCCACCTGCCATACACAGTCTTGTCCTCTGAGCCATAGCACCAACTATAAGTCCAGCTGCAAGTGACATAATTATCGGAGCATGCATGCTGCCCGGTCCTTTCTCGCTGAAAACAAATAGGGACGGAACAAGAACGAAGAGAAGAAGTAAAACAACATTTACAGCAGGAAGTGCCACGCCTTCAATTGTCTTCTCTTTATATGCTCTTCCGAGGGAGAATCCGTTATTGAGGAAGATGCATCCAACGAAAATACCACATGCAAAACCCACGAGAGCAACAAGTGCATTGAGATCTCCTCCGGCAAGACGGAGAACCATTCTTAAAGGACAACCTAAAAATGATAGAGCTCCAACCATTACAAAGAAACCAAGAATGAATCTCGTAAATGGACTCGAGCCGCCACGAGGTCTGAACTCCCCCTTAATTAAAGCAACAATAAACGATCCCAGTACGATTCCAATGATTTCCGGTCTAACGTATTGTACTACACCTGCACTATGGAGTTTGAGAGCTCCAGCTGTGTCACGAACGAAACATGCGATACAAAATCCCATGTTTTTCGGATTGCCGAAAGCTGTAAGAATTACAGCAAGCGCACCGACGACTAAACCCGTAATTGCGAGATTACGCTTTTCTTTTGTAAATTTCATAGTTTTATTCCTAAGGGTAATTATCCCATAATATTTTCAAAAGTACAATGGATTTTCTTATTTTGTTGTCATTTGTTGCATTTTCTCTTACATGCCGAAAAAAAATTGTAATGACGTATTCAAAGTGCCATTACAACGCGTCACTCATAGAGAATACTCACAAGTAAAACCCACCAGAATATGCAGAGCTAACAATCAAAGGTCAAAATAACGCTCCAAACGTGGTGTTTTCTGCTCTTCTAGTTCGACTTTCCAAGCCAAGTCGACGCTCTCGATCTCGGGAGAGATATCCTAGGTTAATCGCACCTAAAGTGGAGTTTAACGACGAGGCGAGTGCTCCATTACAAAAATACCGTCCCTAAGGACGGCGACAGAGATAGGTGTATATCAATTATATTTCGCTTCCGAACCCAAAGTCATCTCCAAGTTCAACCTCTTCATCAGCACTACTCTCGCTTCCAGTTGCAAGCGAAACAAAATCTGTCATCCAAACGCTTTCCTCAAGCCCAGCAAGAAGAGCAGGAACATTAATAACTACAGCATCCTTTTTAAATGGAACGGAAATCTTGATCTTGCGCTCAATCTCTTCTCCACCCTTTTTCTCTGTCACAAGAAGCTCAATCGTCTTTGTCTGCCCCATTATATCGAGTTCGCCTCTCTCCCTTTGATAGAGTTTCTTAGTCTCTCCAGAAGAATTGACAAATTCAACCTTGTAGAGTGCACTAACACTCCCACCTTCATACTCAAGAGCTTTATTATCAAGATAGACAATATGCTTACGGCCGATAAAAACCATCACAACTGCAATAATTATGAGAAGTAGAATACAAGCTGCCCTATACCAGAATGTCTTATTCAAATTAACTTTCATTCTCCCTTCTCCTCCACTTTTTTCTCTTGTGCTTTTCTAAGTGCCTCACCACCACGGCTGAGAGCACGCCTCTTCTTACTCTCATACATAGCAAGAGCAAGCGTAATAACACCATAGGAGACAAATACTCTGAAGTACTCACCTATCATCGAATCACCTGTAATTACAGCTCCCGTCGTTGGAGCGACGATAAACATGAGATGGAAGAGCGTTACACCTAAAAACACGTTTTTGATTGAAGCGTTATCAACAGATGCTCCTCCAACAAGAAGGGCCGCTATACAGAACATACCGATTTGAGAGTGAGCAGAGTATGTCGAGAGATTTCCGATGTTCTGCAGGTATATAATCATTCCGAAACCTGCAAAGACCGTAGAGATGATTATAGAGATAACTCTTGTCCTTTCCACTGCAATTCCTGCGCTGCGAGCAACCTCCATATCTTGTCCGACAGCTCTCATATCCTGTCCAAGCTTCGTTTTTCTGAACCACACGATAAAGAGGCACATCAGTGCAATAATAAGAAATGTAAGAACAGGAATCTTTACGCCTCCGATGCGGAGAGCAATGGCGTTATCTAAGGATTGCCTCATATCTGCAAGAGATACTGTATTTCTAATACCGTATCCTCTCGGAAGAAGTATATCATCATGGATAATCGGAATGATAATCCCCATACCAAATAAAACGATGAGCTGATATATACCGTTAACAAAATAGTTCATGATATATCCAGTGATCATCTCCCTACCCTTGGCCTTATTCATTATCGTCCCACATATCCACCCCAAGAATACCGAGATTGGAATTGAAATAATCATGGCTAAAACAAGCCCCGGTATTCCAGCAATTCTCCAGTCAGAAACAAGAATGAGTCCTATCTCCCCGGACATTGCTCCAAGCGTCATACCGAAATTAAGTCCCATTCCAGCCATAATAGGAATAAGAAGCGAAAGAATTAGAAATGAGTTACGTGCTATTCTTGTAACAATTTCCGAAAGAAGGAAACTTACCGAGAATCCCGAAATAGGGATACATACAACACAAATAAGCACAAACATAACCGGAACAGAGTTGTTCTTCAGAAAATTCAAAACTTTTTTCATCTTGATGCCTCCGTCTTTCTAGTAAGAGCATAGAGAATCATACCGTTAGATGCGATCGTTCTGATTACTTCCGATATATCGAGTCCCTCGCCAGTGATTGCTATCATGAGATTGTTGATAACAGTCGGAGTCATCGTAACGATTCCCTGGAAGAGGAATGTTCCAATAATGACATTCCTTATATTGGCCTTATTGACCGTTGCACCTCCAATGAGTATTGCAGATACGGCAGGAAGCGCCATATTAAACGGTGCCATATAAAGCTGTATCCAGCCAAAGCCCTGTTCATAAACAAGAATACCAACGGCAGCAAGCCATGTGGACATGATAACTGAAAGCGTTCTTATATAGTCGACATTAATTCCGCTGGCTTTTGCAAAGAGTGGATTGGAGCCCACAGCAGTCATTGCAGTTCCTGTCTTTGTATGAAGGAATGCCCACATTAGGAATGCAAGAAATGCAAAAAAGAGGATGGAACCCGTCGGGAAAGAGAAATGGCCTATCTGGATTTTCAAAAAGTTCGATAGAACACCGCTGTAAAAACCTTCTAGTGAAATCGTTGTTCTAAGTCCCGTTCCGGCATACCCCCAGACCATCGTTGGGCTCTTATACGGAAGAAGCAGCCACATCATACACATAAATGATACGGCGGAGAATCCGACATAAGTTGCGATCATCATCTCTCCACCCTTTATCTTATTAAGAAGTCTTCCGTATCCCCAGCCAAAGACAAGTGCAAAGGGAGTTGCAAGAAGAATTGCCATAAAAAAGCTCACTCCTCCTGTAAAACCAAGCTCTATAGAAAGCGTTGCTCCGAGAAGGCCCGAGATTATTCCTAGAGGGAGTCCGAAATTAAGGCCGCAACCGGAATGAATCATAGGAACCATTGCAAGAACCAATACAGCATTCCAGCTGAATCTGTTTATGGTGTTTGTAATTTGCGTAAAGAAGTTTGCACCAACAAATGGAGCAGCTATAAATAAAACAAGAAGAAAGATTGCAATAATGAGTCTCGGGAGTCCAAAATCCTTCACTACTCTATTCAGCCTATCCTTTATAGTTATATTAATTGCAGTCAAGTTTTCACTCATACATTCCACCTCACTTCACATTGCTCACCATGAGAAGTCCGAACTCCTCACTTGGAGAGTCAGCAGGGAGTATACCCGCAATATTTCCACCCGATACGATTGCAATACGGTCACAGATACTTCTGAGTTCCTCGAGTTCGGAGGAGATCATGACAACAGTAACACCATATTCTGTGTTGAAACGCTTGAGCGCATTGAGCACAAGAGCTTTCGCTCCCACGTCAATTCCTCGTGTCGGCTCACTTACAAAGAGAAGCTTCGGCTCAAGAGCAAATGCCTTACTAAGACAAATCTTCTGCTGATTACCGCCACTAAGCTCTCTAGCCTTCTGTTTAGGGCTGGTACACTTAATCTTGAGTTCATCGATATACTTCTCTGTAACAGCTTTGATAGCCTCGTCGTCCCTCCACTTGATAATCCCACCCAAGAGTGGTTTAAGGAACTTACCCTTAACTTGCATAGCAGAGAATGCGATATTCCATTCGAGTGACTCATCAAGAAGGAGCCCCACACCTCGTCTATCTTCACTGACGAAGGCCATTGAAGCATCCAGACACTTTCTCGGGGAGTTCAATGGAATCTCTGCGCCATCAAATACAACCTTTCCTCCAGCGTCATAAAGTCCCATTATTCCATTAGGAATACCGAGTTTCCCCTGCCCTGCAAGGCCACCTATTCCAAGAATTTCACCCTTCTTGACATCAAGAGAGACATCACGGACTATCTCACCGGGCATATCGACCCAGAGTCTCTTTATAGAAAGAATCGTTTCATCCGATAGCTTTCTTGTCTCTTTTACGCTGTCAACAGTTTCTGCTTTCAGGCTCTTACCACGTCCGACCATCCATGATGATATCTCAGGAACATTTGTCTCTCCTGCTTTTACATCTTTAACAATGTAGCCATCACGCATTACGAGAACGTTGTCACACACGGAGAGTATTTCCTGTAGACGGTGTGTAATAAATATGACACATATGCCTTTTTTCGCAATATTTCTTATGGACTCAAGGAGTGCATCGGCCTCCTTCTCTGTAAGGACTGCTGTAGGCTCGTCAAGAATAAGAAGCTTGAGGTTATCTTTGCTGAGCTCTCTCGCTATTTCAGTAAATTGCTTATGACCTACCGGCATTTGGGAGATCATCATATCTTTTTCGATATGAACTCCCATCTTCTTGATTGATTCTTCTGATATTCTATCAACTTCTTTTCTTTCAATGAGCTTAAGTCTAGGCCCAAAGATATTTTCAATAAGAGATGCCTTCTTCGGCTCTCTATTGAGAAGGATATTCTCACTAGCGGCAAAGCCGGGGATGAGAGAGAACTCTTGGTGCACCATTCCTATTCCCGCATCAAGCGCATCCATAGGCGTATTAAAGTGAACCTTCTCACCGTTAATGAATATCTCACCACCGTAACCGCCGGTTTCTCTTATGACATCCATTCCGAAGAGAATTTGCATGAGAGTGCTCTTTCCCGCACCATTCTCACCGACAAGCCCCAAAACCTGGCCTTCATTCATAGTGAAGTTAATATCAGAGAGGACCTGGTTGCCGAAGAAGCTCTTCGAAACATTCCTTATCTCCAGTAACGGAGAATTGTTTTCAGCCATATTTTAATCTCCATCAAAGTTTTTTCAAACCAAGGGACACTCTGTCCATTCGTTTGAAACGTTAAATGAGGAAGGCCTCTCCGGCCTTCCCCTTTAACTTCCAGAAGGAAGTCTTACATTGTTGTATAAGCCCAATCAGGAACTTCAACCTCTGTGGAGTGCATATACTTGTCGCCGTCCTTACCAAGAATGTATGTGTCCTGGTATACGAGGAAGACGTTGTCACTCTTTACGCCTGTTGAAGCGTTAGTATAGTTAGCACCGTTCCAGCTTGCGTTAGGTGAATATACATTATATGCCTTAGCAAGGTCATCCATATCAAGAAGTTCGCTCTTACCTGTAATGACGTTGTAAGCATGCTCAGCAAGACCAGCAGAAACTGTGTAGCCATAGGAATAAGCCCATGTACCAAATCTTCCAGCACCACCCTTCTCAACGACAGCAGCTTCAACCTTAGCAAGAATCTTCTCGAAGTCGCCTGCTTCTTCAGTAAGATCAAGTCCGAGTGCTCCAGGGTATCCCATGAGAGGTGACGGAAGGTCAGCTTCGATGAAATAACCACCATATGTGAGGAGCTGCTTCAAGAGTGGCTCTGTATGAGCATCGTTTGTACAGAAGAATGCAGCATTCTTTCCATACTTCTCGATCCACTCTGGGACCTTCTCAAGGATATATGCCTGAGCACCTGCAACACCAACGTCTGTTGTTGGGTCTGGAGCTGTCTCGAGAACGAATGACATTCCGAATTCTTCACAAGTCTTTTTCATAATTGCAACACGGCGTGACATTGTCTCATATGCCATATGTCTTGGGAATGAGATATGTACGAATGTATCACATCCAAGCTCATGAGCTGTTCTGATGATAAGGTAGCCTCTTGAGACGAAGTCGTTGTTTGCGACGAGGTCAGCAGCAGCACCGATGATCGGAAGATCTTCGTGAGCCTCACCTGCAAGACAAATAATGTCAGGTCTCTTTTCCTTGATCTGTGTGAAAGCTTCAGCTGTTCCCGGTACTGCCTGGTTTACAATGATAGCTTTCATAAGAGGGTCATCAGCAAGGTTGACAATTGTCTGGATAGTAGTTTCGAGCTCTTCCGTAAAGTTATCCGGATAGATGGCAAGTTTTACCATATCCTCTCCATACTTTGCCTGGAAAGCCTCAGCGCCACGGCGGTCGTCCTCACTCTGAGAAACAGATCCTGTTACTATTCCAATATGGAATTTATTGGAAGAAGCACTTTCTGCTTCCTTTGCTCCACCTGCAAAGAGGGAGAAAACAAGGCTAATAACGATTAAGAAAGCGATAGTTTTTTTCATTTAATCATCTCCTTCATGCTTTTAACATTTGTTATCTTTTACTACAAAATACACAGAAAATAAATACGTAATGAATAAAAATACAAAAATTTACATAAAAATTTTCAAAATCTGTTAACCAGATAACATATTATCCTCTTTATCTTCATATATTGGATTAATTTATATCTATTTATCTGAAGTGAACTGTTAATGCTATCAAATTTTGTCTCTAATTAGCGCCTTTATTTGTGTAATGACGCTCCAAAAGTGCAAGTTCAACTCGCCATATCGGACACAAATTTTCAAGAAATTGATTCTTGGTATATCTGAATATAAACTTACACGGAAGATGACGCTTTTAACTTATAATTTTCTGTCACAATGTATTCACTCAATTAAGACAAAGTGACGAATTCAAGGTTTTCTAACAGTTTGAGTGCGACATTACATTATCTTTGCCTCTTCAACTCCTCTATCAATCTCTCCTATAGTTCCCTTGATCTTAGCAACAAAGAAAACGTGCTTAAAACTGCCGAATTCTATTCCATAGTCAGAACAATATTAAATTAAAATTAATTGACAAAATGATAATTATTAATTATAAGAATAATAACCAATATGGAGGTTTGCCATGAGTTTTGAAAGGAATCAATTAAGTATAAGAATGGAAGAATTATTGAAATCCCGTGGAATTACACAGAAGGAACTAGCCAAAAGAGCCGGAATAACAGAAGCCGCAATATCTCATTATATTAAAGGAGATCGAACACCTCGTTCTTCTGTCCTTTCTAGAATCGCGATTGTACTCCACACAACATCTGATTATCTAATGGAAGGAATCCCTCAAAACGCCGCTAGTGAAATAGGTTATGCAAAACGTTTAATTGCACGTAATGCAAATCAAATGACCAATGCTGAGAAAAAAGAAATACTGAGCATTTTACTCAGCGGTAATTAGAGGAGAAAGACATGAGACTTTCTAACGAACAATATGAATTCATAAAAAATGAAGTCGTCTCACTTTTTGAAAGGTACAATGTCCGATGTATTCCAATCAATGGTTTTGAGATTGCACAAAAGATGATGATTAAATTGATTCCATACTCCATGTTGACAAATACTAAATATGATGCAGCCATGAAAATCAGTACAGATGGGTTCTACATAGAGGACAACGCAGAACAGGATATTATCTTTTACAATGACAATTTATCTTATGAAAGAATAAATATGACATTGCTTCATGAAATAGGGCATTGTGCATTGGATCATAAAGATGGATCAGAGACAGAAGAGGCTGAAGCGAATTTTTTTCGCAAAATATGCAGCAGCTCCTCCTCTATTGATTGATCGTCTTGTGAACAAATCCCCCGAATCTATTGAAGACAATTTCTGCATAAGCCATACAGCTGCAATTTATGCCTATAACTATTATCAAAAATGGAAAACATATAAAGCTCATGACTACACAAACTACGAAGTACGACTGTTACACTTATTCTGTGCAGCTTAATAAGAAACATGATTGTTCTTATTCACACAAAAAAAGTCATATTGATTGCTGCAACAACCAAAATGACTTTCTATTCCGAATATCGCTATCCGGTTTATTTCAACATTATTTTAGCGCTCTTCGGAAAAGAAAATCCATATCTTGTGAAGCTCAATTTTTAAGGAGACGTTACATAATGACGAGTAAAGTAATGCGAGAAAATCCACTTTTCATGAGGAATTCATTCTCTAGTGTCGGAAAGTGGGAAATACCACTTATAATAAAAGAAGAATTGTCTTCCCCTTTCATCAATCTTATTGCCTGTTCAGATACACGGCCAAACGACAATGAACACAACAGGAATAAAGGAGTTCACTTTTTTGTTGATGATTATCGATTTGAAGATATTTATTACTACCCAGAACGTTCATTGAAACGATATTCACAATATGCCTTTCTACTTACTCCTAATTTCTCGATATATGCCGATATGCCACTATGGAGGCAGATGGAGAATGTAGCAAAGAACAGATGGATTGGTGCATATTGGCAATTCAAAGGTCTCAAAGTAATTCCATCAGTTAGTTGGAGCACCCCGAGAAGTTTCGAGTTCTGCTTTAACGGTATTGAAAAATATGGAACAGTTGCTGTTGGAATGATTGGATGCAAACATGAAAGAAATGCGTTCATGCATGGTTACAACGAAATGCTGGATCAATTAAAGCCAGGGAATATAATCGTATTCGGAAGTCCATTTCCTGAGATGAAAGGAAACATTCTTACCGTCGACTATATATCCTCGCGAAAGGGGGTGCGATAGCATGGGCGGAAGAGGTACATATGCAGCACATAAAACCGTAAGTTATACATATAAAACCGTTGGATTCATTGATGGTGTGAAAGTTCTTCAAGGCTTGAATGGAAAGCATGGATTGCCAGCAGAGGCACACTCAAGCTCCGCATATATAAAATTGAAGCCAGATGGAACATTTCACGAAATGAGAATCTATGACAAAGAGCATTATCTTGTAAAAGAGATTGCTTATCATCCTGAACCATATCTAAACAATGGTAACAGGGAAGAAAATGTTTTGCATGTCCACGAATATAAGCGTGACAATTTTAAAGACCGAACGCCTCGCTTTCCAAAAACGGAAGAGATCGAATTGTACAAAAAGTACTTTGTAGGAGTAAAACTAACATGATTGATGGAGACCCAAAAGAATTTATTGACGGATTATATTTTGGAGATGAACGTTTTTTCTATTTTAGAAACCGTAAATATTTTATTCAGGGATATTATGAAAACGGAAGACCTTTACTTGAACTCTATGTAATTGAGCCTTTGGATAACAAATTTAAATGGAAGGCGATATCACAAAATGCGAGCTATCCAGTATCAGAATTTGAAAATACAAACATTTTTGATGGCAAAACTTTCTGGCAGATTGAGAATGAAATCAAGTGGGTGGATGACTAAGAAACTATTATTGAGTTTCTCCTTCATAACACCCCCTTAAGACAGAACCAACCACTCATAGCACAAAGATTCATCAACGGAATAGATGATACATATCCATCCATTTTGAGGATAGGCTATCTTTTTCTTCAACTACCCCTGCACTATAACAAAAATTGTCTCAAACCAATATAGATATAAGCCCGTTTCGCCATTACGGAAAGAACCCTTGTCAATCTTTGAAACAGCCGATTGGGATTACGAACACTCCGTCGCTGCGTCTGTATCCGTACTGGGTTCCTGTGATTACCAACTTAAGATCAGGCATCCTGATTTTTGATTGAGATTCATCTTCATTATGCTTTCTTATCAGATTCTCTATCGTTATTAAGTGTTCAGCACCTTTGTCAATCTCACTCTGACCCAGTTTGAACTCAACGAGGGCATATCTTCCGTCTTCAAGATGAAGAACCGCATCCGCCTCCAGACCAGTTCGATCACGATAATATGACACCATTCCACCCTGAAGGGATGAATAAATCTTCAGATCCCTAATGCACAATGATTCAAATAGGAAGCTGAGAGTTCTGTAGTCAGAGGAAAAATACTCTGGAGAGACGCCGAGAGCTGCTGTGGCAATTGAAGGATCAACGAGATTTTTCTTTTTCGAAGAACGGATAGACGTCTTCGATCGTATTGAAGGAGACCATGCATCGACATCTTCTACAATCATCAGTCTCTCGAGTGCAGATAGATAATCATATAGTGTCTGTCTCGACATATCACACGTAGCATTGACGTCAGAGAGAATGGTTTTCGTTTCTGCCAGTGTACAAATATTTCTGGCGTACGACGAGAGAATCATCCGCGCCCAGAGCGGGTTTCTCTTGACATTATCAATTGCCGAAATATCAGCATAACAAGTCTGATTGAACAAATCCTTTGCTATCGCAAGCTGTGCTCGCTCTGTTTTTCTCGAGAGGCTTAGCGGCCATCCGCCACGACAGATGGCAAACTTGATGGCGTCGATGGTAAGATCAGAATGACATCCCTGGAAAGAACCGGGAGACTGAAAGAGTTCACGTAATGACACTTCTCCATTTGATTCACGACTTTCATAAAGACTCATCGGATACATCTTCATCCTCGAAATTCTGAGAGTACCTGTGTGGGGAGTTTCAACAGTTTTTGAGCTCGATCCGGTTAGGATATACTGTCCTGTTTCACCACTATCATCAACATCCTTTCTTATTGCTCCCCAGATTTTTGAGGTGAACCCGAATTATCGGACTTAAAATATTCTAGACTGCTTGTTTTCTAAATTGCAATGGAGACAAGCAGTTTAATTTTAT
>CAVFXW010000021.1:0-19944 GCA_963626675.1 Clostridium sp. CAG:452
AATTCATATGCTAGCCTGAAGGCGTTTGCCATCTTTCTTGCCTAATTCATGTAAAACATAAAAATGGCCCGAGTAATGTCAAAGCTGTCCATTGTGATGGTTATATATTATCTTAACTATTTTTGAAAATAACATTATATTCACCTATGGAGTAAAAAAATGAAAAATAAAACTAAGACACCTATTACACTCCTATGTGGTTATCTGGGTGCGGGTAAGACTACTCTTCTGAATAATGTACTCAAGAATCAGGAGGGCTATAAGGTTGCAGTTATCGTAAATGATATCGGAGAGGTCAATGTTGACGCATCCCTCATTGCAAAGGGCGCTAATATTACAGATACACAAGATATCGTGCCACTGACAAACGGCTGTATATGCTGCACTCTAAAAGGCCAGATGGCAAAGAACATCGAGAGGATCATCGCCTCTGGTAAGTACGACTATATAATGATTGAGGCAAGTGGTGTATGTGAGCCGATGCCTATTGCTCAGCAGCTTATGTCAATCAAGAATGGTGTTCTTGACAACATAGTAGGCGTTGTTGACGCGATGAGACTTGTTGATGAATTTGCTTCCGGAGAGAAACTTCTCGAGAAGGATAAAATCGGGGAAGAGGACATAGAGAGTCTTCTTGTACAGCAGATTGAGTTCTGCTCGACACTCGTTATCAACAAGACAGATCTTGTAAGCGAGAGTGACAAGAAGAAAGTAAGAGAAGTTATTTCTGCTTTACACCCTGGAATAAAGGTAATCGAGACAACATTCGGCGCTGTTAGCGTCTCTGATGTGCTCTCAACATCCTCTTTCGATTTTGATAGGGTATTCGAGGAAGCCGGATGGTGTAGGGCTCTTTCGGCTGAAGAAGGGGGACTAGGAGACGATGAGGACGAGGGAAACCCTGATAATCATCATGAGGAAGAAGAACATTCTCACCACCATCACCACGATGATGACGAAGAGGAAGAACACTCTCACCACCATCACCACGAACACAGAGTTGAAGGGGAGAGCGAGGATGAATATGGAATAGGAACATTCATCTATTATCGCCGTAAACCTTTTGTAAGAGAAAAGCTTAGAGAATATGTTAAGTCATGGCCGAAGAATATCATTAGAAGTAAGGGTACGATTTGGTTTAGCGATGAGGATGACATGGCATATGTTCTCGAGACAACGGGGCGTCAGCTTATGTGTTCTGCCTACGGTAAGTGGGTTGCATCGGCACCTCTTGATATAAGGAAGAAGCTTCTCGAGGAAAATCCCGATATCCTCAAAGATTGGGATCCCTATTGTGGTGATAGGATGATAAGACTATGTATCATCGGAAAGAATCTCGATAAAAAAGCTATATCGAGTGAATTAGATAAATTACTTCAAGAGTAAAGCGAGGCCTCTTCGGAGGTCTCTACTTTTCGTCCTTCTTTTCATCATTCATCTCTACTTGTGGAATGAGTGAAGTGGCTATTTTCCCCTTTCCATTGTGTTTGACATAGAAGAAGCCGATGATAGAGAATGCGACAGCTCCGATGAAGTTAATAAAGAGATCTTTTATCGTATCGAAGAGTCCTACGTCGAGGTAACCTCCCAGTCCGAGTGCAGTCTCCGTTCCATTCTTTTGGACAACTATCGTCTCTACGATGTCATTGATTATGACGGCCTTATTCTTGTTATTAGGATTCAGCGACACACTCGATATAGTATGGATTACATAATCCTTTTGCATATCTAGGTTGAATAGCCTATCTCCACTGAATTCGAAGAACTCCCATAATACTCCGATTGTCATTGAGAAACAGAATGCGACAAAGGCAAGAAAAGCCGGTGAGAGTTTGAATGAGAAACGTTCATTGCGATTGAAGAAATCTACAAGTGCAAAACCGACTGCTGCAAACAGAAATCCGTTTGTGCAATGGAGGATGGCATCCCAGAATGGAAAGGCGACGTAGAAGGACGCGATCTCACCGAGTATTTCGGCGCAGAAGATAAAAACGAGTATTATAACCTCGAAGGCTGTCGGAAGATATACATGGAATGTGTGAGAGAAGAAAGAGGGAAGAAGCATTAAAAATAGTGTTAAGAGACATGTGAATGCGCCTTCGTAGTTACGCATGAATATGAATCTTACAAGAACACCAATAACAAGGAACCTCTCTATTAGGTATACTGTAACGGTTGTCTTATTGGTGTAGATGTTTGTTTTTTTGCGTTTCTTCTTTTCTTCTTTTTTCATTGCCATCTTGTTATTCTCCATTCTAGAGCACATCTCAATAGTCCATTTTAAATTGTTTCCACCTGGATTATATCATTAACTAGTTTTGAGTGTCCTCATGTAATTTTTATATTTTTGGATTTAGTTCCATTAAAATTTCTTCATTTATTACTTCCCCGTGGGAGTAATATCTCCATTATGAATTACGTCTCTCAATAGAAAATTTATTAAGGTAGGAAGGAGCATGGATAATTTATCCGTTCTGTCCCCGATTGAATATGCTTATTGCACCTTTCCTTGTTTCTGTTTGAGAAATATGGTGTTAAGATTAGATGAAAAGGATAGTTTCATCCGAGAGAGTATCTATGGTTGATTTGAAGTTTTTTATTGAAAAGTTAATTGATAAGGCTAATAAGCATGTCCTGACGGAAAAAGATGCCCTTTTAATAGAAGAAGGAATCAAGGAAGGAATTGCCGAAGCAATATCTGAGACAGAATCGGTTTATAGAAAGAGAGCTGTAGATAAGTTGAGAAAGCTATTGGTCAATAAAGACTTTGATGAGAAGGAAATCGAAGAACTTTGCATTGAGTACGATGGTCTCTGGCAGTAAGACTTGTGTTGTGATAAAGTCTCTTATGTGAAAAGAGAACTTGAAACATATATAAAAATAGAGAATTCAATCAGAAGAGAGTTTCGCTCACGGTTGTGGGCGCCTTTTATTGATGCCTTGAAAACTTATTCTCTCATTGAGGAAGGAGATAAAATAGCAGTCTGTATCTCAGGTGGAAAAGACTCAATGCTGCTTGCTTTATTGATGAGGATGCTTTCTTATGTCTCCGATTTTCCTTTTACGCTGAAATATATGGTAATGGACCCAGGGTACAGTAGTGAGACGCTGTCTTTGGTAAAAAAAGATTTAGAATTACTCAATATAGATGCGGTGTTTTTCAAGTCGGAGATTTTTTCGTACATTGATAAAGCAGAGAAGTATCCGTGTTATCTATGTGCAAGAATGCGTCGTGGGTGGCTCTATAAGAAAGCCCAGGAGGAAGGGTGCAACAAGATAGCACTAGGCCATCATAAGGATGACGCAATAGAGACAGTACTCATGGGAATGTTCTATTCTTCTTTTCTTGAGGCAATGCCTGCGAAACTTAAAAGCCGCAATTATGAGAATATGGAGCTCATACGGCCGCTATATAGGATAAATGAGGAAGATATCATCTCATGGTGTGATTTTAATAATCTAGAGTTCATTCATTGTGCGTGCCCCGTCACGGAGAGAAATGCCGTGGACGGTAAGGGAAGCAAGAGAAGTGTTGTGAAGAATCTTATTAAAGAGCTTAAGAAGGATAATCCGAATATTGCTTCCTCGATTTTCAACAGTACACACAATGTCTATGTCTCGACCTTTCCCCAGGTGAGGGAAGGAAATGAGAAAGTATCGTTTCTTGAACACTACAATGAGAAAAAAGAAATCAAGTAGAACGAATGGCAGCTTTATTCTCTGAAAAATAAAAAAAATATTTTTTACAACACATACTCTACTTTATTTGTTATTATGAGCGGGCTTAGTACCTTCTTCTATATGGAAGGACGAGGCAGACTTTGTTGATTCAAGGAAAGGCGAAAGCTTTATTAATTTATGGAATAAGGAAGAGGTAATGGACAAAACTTTAACTAACAAGTACTTCACAGAGAGACAGAATGAATTTGAATCTTCTGCAAGAAGCTATCCGAGGAAGTTTCCTTTTGCTTTAAAGAAGGCAAAGGGTGTCACACTTGAAGATGTCGAGGGAAATAAGTACATCGACTTTTTGTGCGGGGCGGGAACGCTGGCACTCGGACACAATGACGAGAGAGTAAATAAGGCGATGGTCGATCTCATATCGAGTGGAGCTCCTCTTCATACTCTTGATCTTACAACTCCTACTAAGGATAAGTTTGTAGAGACTATTCATTCTATTCTTCCATTTGGTATGGCGGAGAATGTGAAGATACAGTTTTGTTCGCCTTCGGGTACAGATGCTCTCGATGCTGCAATTAAACTATGTAAGATAGCAACAGGAAGAGGCTCTGTTATTGCATTCTCCGGTGGATACCATGGAATGGGACACGGTGCTATGGCTGTAACAGGTAATTGTTATGCAAAGTCACAAGTTCCGAACCTTATGCCTGGAGTACAATTCATGCCGTATCCTTATTCATATCGTTGTCCTGTAGGTCTTGGTGGGGAAGCGGGAACTAAGGCATTGTGTTCATATTTTGAACGCTTTCTCTTCGACGGCGAGAGCGGAGTAAGCAAACCCGCATGTGTTGTAATCGAAGCCATCCAAGGAGAGGGTGGCGTTATTCCAGCACCAGTGGAGTTCTTGAAGACTGTAAGGCGTGTCACCTCCGAACTCGATATCCCACTTATCTGTGATGAAATTCAATGCGGTATGGGACGCAGTGGAAAAGTATTTGCCTTTGAAGAGGCAGAAATAGTTCCGGATGTAATTTTAGCCTCAAAGGCCATAGGTGGCACACAGCCGATGAGTGTTGTCATATATAATAAAAAACTCGACGTATGGGGACCGGGAAGCCACGCTGGAACATTTAGAGGAAATCAAATTGCAATGGCTGCCGGAATAGTTGTGATGGAGACAATCAGTAAGAAGGAATTTCTCTCAGAGGTTGTAAGAAAAGGTAATCTCTTCAAAGAGCGGCTACTTTCTCTTCAAAAGGAATGTCCGATTATTGGAGATGTTAGGGGACGCGGCCTCATGCTTGGGATAGAGTTTGTGGACGTAAATGGAGAGAAAGATATCATGGGCCATCCTAAAGAGAGTGGTGAGATTTGTGCACGTGTTCAGAAGGAATGCTTTGAAAAGGGTCTTGTTATGGAGAAGGGTGGTCGTAACGGCTCTGTTATGAGATGTCTTACTGCTCTTAATATCAGCGATGAGGACTTAATGAAAGGTATTGAAATATTCGAGAGCGTTGTAAGAAACGTAAATGCCGCGTATGTCTGACCTTTCATATATTTTTAGTAATGATGACAAAACGAGGAATGAATATAAAGCTGTGGTCGAAAAGGCCATGGCTTCTTTTCTCGCGAGTATAAAGGATAATGACGCCGTCTCCGGCATAAATCCCTATGAGCTGAGGCATAAAATAGAGGCTTTGGGATTCCTTCCTGAAAAGGGAATCGGTTATGAGAAGACACTTTCAAAAGTTGAGGAGACTATACTTCCCAATCTCCTTAGAACATGGTCTACCAAATATATGCCGCACTTGCATTCTCCCTCTCTCTTGGAGACTATCGGGTCAGAGCTTTTGATCTCTTCATTCAATGACAGTATGGATAGCTGGGACCAGGGTCCTGCTGCAACGGAAGTTGAAGTGAGTATGATAAATGGTCTCAAGAGTCTTTTTGGGTTTACAGAAAGCGCAGACGGCGTTTTTACCTGTGGTGGCTCACAGTCAAACATGGAGGCAATAATAGCAGAGCGTGATGCATACTGCCTTAGAGAACTCGGATGGGATGTAAAGAAAAAGGGTCTTCCTCCTAATGCGGGAAAACTCAGACTCTATACTTCCGAGATCTCTCACTTCTCGATGGATAAAACATGCCACGTAATGGGAATCGGCTATGATGGAGTAAGGAAGGTTCCTGTAGATAAATCATGCAGACTCGATATGGATGCATTCGAGAAGATGGTTAGAGAAGATGTAGAAAGAGGGCTTTTACCATTCCTCGCCTGTGCAACAATTGGAACGACAGACTTTGGAAGTATTGATGACATATCGAAAATGAGGAAGATATGCGACAGGTACAATATGTATCTTCATGCCGATGCTGCATACGGTTCAGCTTTAATAATGAGTAATAAATATTCTTCTCGCTTAGGGAGAATAGAAGAGGCAGATTCCATTACGATAGACTTCCATAAGATGTGGCTTCTTCCAATCTCATGCTCTGTTCTTCTTGTGAAGGACGCTGAACTACTTAAGGCATATAGCTTACATGCTGATTACCTTAATAGAGAGGAAGATGAAGAGGACGGATATATAAATCTTGTTGGAAAGAGTCTTCAGACAACAAGACGCTTTGATGCACTCAAAGTCTTTATGGCATTCCAGACAAGAGGAAGGGATGGATACGAAAAGCTTGTCGATTCTGTGGTCGAGAACGCTTCCTTGTTCTATTCGATGATTAAAAATGATGATGATTTTTTGGTGAGTATAGAGCCGGAACTTTCGTCTGTCGTATTTGCTCTTAAGGGTGGTGATGAACTTAATAAAAGAGTGAGGAGAGATCTTCTAGAAGAGGGAATTGTCATAGGTCAGACAGTTATGAATGGAAGAGTAATGCTCAAATTCACGCTCCTTAATCCTAACCAAAAGAGAAGCGACGTAGAAAGAATAATTGAGGAAATGAAGAGGATCAAAAGATCCTACTCTCTATGAACATTTCTTTAAAAAGCTTCTCTGAGTAGTTCTGTACATTCTCTTCGTAGTTGATAAAAGTATAGATAAGACGCTCTCCTTCTTCTGTAAGGAGAGTTTTTCCTCCGTCCTTACCGCCTCTCGAGCGTGTAACAACCGTATATCCTGCTTCTTTTTCAAGGGTGTTTATCATGTTCCAGGCTTTTTGATAAGAGAGTCCTGTATGTTTAGCAGCTTGTCTTATCGACTGGAAATCTCCAATGAGGAGTAAAAGTAGCACAAGACGAGAATTGAGTATGATTCCTTCCTTCTCGATTGTTATTTTAATATTCGGGGAGAGAAGAGATGCATTGTGTTTATCCAAATAAGAAGATATTTCAGCACTACTACGAACACTAATTCTTATTCCCATATCGCATACAGGGATGCGCTTTTTTATTGCATTTGAGTTTTCAATTGCCCCTTTGAGGCCGTTGTCTCCTCTATATGAAATGATGCTCTCCACGGCTGATGTGGAGATGAGCACGGGGTGTCCTCCGCGGCCTAAATATGTCGGGATGGCTATCTCTGCCTTTGAGTCGAGTAGTGCAAGAATTGTAGATGATGTGAACAAAGGAGAATTTACGGGTGCGTATAATATTCTATCGCATTTGTCTTCAAGATATTTTAATCCGCATCTGACAGAACCGAATAAACTGATGTTATTCTCATCTTTCGTCAGAGGAAGAAAGATGACGCCGAGAGAAGAGAGAGCGTGGATAATCTCTTCATTATTTTCTTCCATCATCACTACAATCGGGAAAACATTTGACTTTTCTAATGTGAGAATTATGCGTTTTAGTATTGGAATTTCTCCGAGTTTTAAGAGTGGAAGAGCATTCTCTTTTTCAGAGGCTCCTATGACTGCTCCTGTTTTTCCAAATCTCATACGTCCTACCAGCTTCCGCCGCCTCCTCCTGAAAATCCTCCTCCTACGCCTGATGAGGAAGAAACACTTGAAGAATATCTATTGTAGTTTCTGTCAAATGAATTACTTAATGTAAGAAAGAAAAGATTATAATCACTTATATTCCCTTCTCCTTCAAGCCAGGTTGGCCTTTCTTTTCCTTTTAAAGGGTAATCTATTTTTAGCGCAACAGCGTATGAAAAGAAGACGCTGTCTTTCTCTTCATTATTTGAGAGGTAATTCTTAAAGGAGAGGGCCGCTTCTGTTATTTTATGTCCGTACGCTGTCTTCTTTTCTATGTGGGAAGCCATAAATGAAGACGAAGATAGAAGTACGGAAGTAATTAGCACGGTTAATGATGAAAGTGGTTTTTCAAGGCGAGTGCGAAAGGTTATGTATATAAGAAGTGCTGTCAGAAGGAGTGTGCTAAGAAGCCACAAAGAGAGAATTATTCTTCTCTTTTTTATTTTCCATTGAGCACTTTTTGTTTCGTGGAAGTATCCCAAGGTGCTTGATAGTACGAATATAAGGATGTATATGAGTGAGAGAAGAAGGGAGAGTAGCCCTGGGTATTCGAGTGAGGAGAAAATTCCATTTGATATACTCAACAAAAGAAGTAGAAAAAGCATTATGCCTTCAAGAACGCTGCTTTTCTTCTCTTTGAGTCTATGGTCCATACTGAATTCTTTTGAATATGCTTTTTTAACTTGTGAGTGATAGTCCTCAGAATACTTAGATGAAAGGAGCTCTTTAAGAGTTACTCTATTTTTTTTGAAGATTATTTTAAAAAGCGCCTTTTCTACTGTATTTGCGCTCTCAGGTAGTTCAAGTAGTTTAATGAAGGTGTAATTTATCTTTTTGTTGTCTTCTTCCTCGATTATTTTTACGTAACCCTTTTCACCCCAATAGAAGAGCATTGCTTTGAGGTCTCTTTTTTCATCCAGCGTGCCGTTTTGGAGTATATATCTTATCTCCATTGGGGTGAGAGAAGCAGCAATGAGAGCGCTTTGTCCTATTAAGTATTCTTTATCCCGTCCGAAGAAAAACCACAGAAGAAGAGAAAAAACAGAAAGTAAAAATGATAAGAACAGTGAGAGATAATAGTTATTTTTGTTGCATTCGCCTTTTTCCTTAAGGCCCGTCCAATAGCCTGAGGGAAGAATTACTCGTAGTGTGATTCCCCCATAGTTCTTGAGTCCGGGCGAAGATGAGGAGATGGTTTTCCCGTCAGTGAGGGTGAATGAAAGCTTTTTTGTGGAGCCTTCGTCTCCCTCATAGACGCTGATGAGGCTTTCTCCAATTTCCTTTGGAAATGTTACGCTCCAGGAAATGTTATATATGTAGGTATCCCATGCGGGTGAGATGATATTGAAATAGAATTCATCATACTCTGAATATAGGTCACGCCCTATGGAGTAATCGTACTCTATGCAATATGTTACAGGACCAGTGACAATGTTGTCTTCGCTTCCAAGATAGAAGCGATAGTAGCCGTCCTCTTTCTCTTCTCTTCTAAGAGAGGATGAAGTGAATGAAGTAACCTCTGTTATTATAGGATCTGCGAAATTGCCGTTGGGGTTTTTAAAGCGATATTGGATATCACGAAAAATACCGTGGGAAGGGGAGGAGAAATAACATTCAATCTCTTCTTTTATGTGCATTGAATAGTTTTCCTTGACAAGGATATCTACTTTGTATGACTCCACGACAAAGTTTTCTCCATAGATCGAGAAAGAGAGAAATAGAACCATTAGGAATAGTAGTTTTTTCTTCATATGCCCCATTAGGGACAATTATAGCATAGAAGGAGAGTATTTTTCTTCCTTTTTAGTCTTATCAGTCATTCCCAGTTGTGGTAACCTCTTTTTCATGAAAAAAGTCTTGGTTGGAATGTCGGGTGGAATCGACAGCAGTGTGGCAGCGTTGCTACTAAAGGATCAGGGGTATGATGTTGAGGGTATTACCATGCTCATATGGGCAAAGGATTCTAAGTACCCCGCTCCTATCAGCTCTAACAGTTGCTATAATCCTGAAAAAGAGGAAGATATAGAAGAAATAAAGAGGATTGCCGATAAAATCGGTATTCCTCATCATACGGTAGACTGTTCTGATTTATATGAATCTACTGTCCTTAAGAATTTCAGAGATGAATATATGTCAGGTCGCACTCCTAATCCCTGCATATGGTGCAATAGTAAAATAAAGTTCGGCGCTATGGTCGAGAAGGCTCGCTCTCTCTTCGATTTCGATTACTTTGCAACAGGGCATTATGCCCGTATTCGATATAATGATGAAACGGGGCGGTATGACCTAGTGAAGGCTGTGGATGGGAAAAAAGACCAGACATATTTTCTATCGCGTTTGACGCAGAAGCAGCTTTCTACGACACTTTTTCCTCTTGGGGAAATGACGAAAAATGAGGTAAGAAAAATAGACGTCTCATACGGCTTTCATAAAGAAGGAATGAGTGAGAGTCAGGATTTCTATTCCGGATCTTACTCCGATCTATTGGAAGTTGAGGACACACCTGGTGATATTATACTCGCCGACAAGATGAAAAAGGTTGGCAAGCACAATGGCTTCTGGCACTATACAATAGGGCAGCGTAAGGGACTAGGCGTCTCTTATTCCGAGCCTTTATATGTCGTATCACTCGACCCTGTAAAGAATGAGGTAATCGTAGGGACGGAGAAATACATCAGGGGAATCGGCGTAATATGTTCCAACGCTAATTGGGTTGGGGAAGTGGATTTTTCCATAGATAAGATATACTCTGCAAAAATCCGCTCCACGTCTCCCGGTGTTCCATGCAAGGCAAGAAAAGAGAAAGACGGTTTTGTTCTTACATTCTCTTCTTCTGTTAAGGCTCCGACTCCCGGACAAAGTGCTGTTGTCTATGACGGAGACAGAGTTATAGCATCCGCTATTATCGATAAGGCGGAGACCGAGGAATAACATCTCATTTAATTATCAAAGGGATTTCATAGAAAAACCACAGGAGCGCATTACTTCTGTGGTTTAGCTTTATTTCACTACAATGATTTCATAGTCTCTCTTCCCGATTCCTATACTCTCTGCGTATTCAAGTCCTTGCTTCCAATTTGTATCGGGGTGCATATCTCTAAAGTGATCGTGTGTATGATGGTGGGCTTCAGAGAGTACTGTACCGGGGTTGATAGGAGCATTGTTTACGCTGTCTGCACAAGCCTGGTCGAGCGCTACGGGGTCAAAGGAAGCGAACATCCCAATATTGGGTACTATCGGAAGGTCGTTACAGCCGTAGCAGTCGCATAGAGGAGATACATCAATAACAAGGCTTATGTGGAAAGACGGTCTATTAAGTAGAACTGCCTTGGCATATTCCATCATTCTTGAATTGAGTTCTTCGGCAGAGTTGTCGACTGTCGGAACAATGGCATTTACAGGACAAACAGGAAGGCAGCGTCCACATCCGACGCACTTATTGTGATCTATCGTGCATTTCTTATTTTCAAATATCTGGGCTGAATGTGCACAAGAAGAAACACATTTATGGCATCCTATGCATTTTTCTGTGATGACGCGGGGCTTACCTTGGTTATGCATCTCCATCTTTCCTCGTCTGGAGCCACATCCCATCCCGATGTTTTTCAATGCTCCTCCAAATCCGGTAGCTTCGTGGCCCTTGAAATGTGTCAGGGAGATGAAAACGTCTGCGTCCATAATTGCGCGTCCGATTTTCGCCTTCTTTATATATTTTCCATCAACTGGAACTTCTACATCGTCATCTCCTTTGATGCCGTCTGCTATTATGACGCTAGCGCCTGTTGAGATGAGGTTGAAACCGTTTTCTGCTGCTGTTTCAAGGTGATCGATTGCATTTTTTCTAGAGCCGACGTATAGCGTGTTAGCATCTGTAAGGAAAGGTTTTCCGCCGTTCTTCTTGACTCTGTCGACGACTACCTTGGCCCAATTAGGTCTCAAGAATGCAAGATTTCCCTTCTCTCCGAAATGTAGCTTGATAGCACAGTAATGGTTGCGAAAGTCGATTGTATCAAAGAGTGCCTTATCTAGTAGATTGTCGAGTTTCTCTGTAAGGCTCACACCGTTCGTTGTCCTTAAATCTGAAAAGTAAACTTTGCTTGGCATATTTCCTCCATGATTGAGTATATCATACGGAAATATTTGAGTGTTGTTTTTTTGTCTTTCGTTTATATGATGATGAAATACTGCTTTAAGCGACTATTATAACTCAGGATGAGAGGCAAAGCGGACGATCGATTCAGTCTTACGGAATATCTTTTCAAACCGCTGTAGTTCGCTCTCACTGAGAGCGGCTCTCTCTATGAGGTCAGAGAGTAATTGTTCCGTCCATTTCTTCTCCTCATCCCACTTGTAGTAGCCTATGTTCTCCAGGTTAGCGCTCATGGCGCTTACAGCTGTATCTATACGTTTCTTCTCAACTGCAACAAGTCCTGTATTGTAGGCCATGCCTCCCCTAAAAAGGGCATAACATATGATTTGAACAGCCTGGCTGAGGTTAAGAGAAGGAAAGAGGGGAGATGTGGGGATAGTACATATCGAAGAGCATTTATTAACTTCGTCGTCTCTTAGTCCGTCTGCCTCGCGTCCGAATACTATCGAGACCTTTCCTTCAGGAAGGCTCTTTATTTTATCTGAGAGCTGTTCGGGAGAAAGAGAGCTCATCTTACGGAATTTGCCGCGTCGTCTTGTTGCCCCTACAGTGAATATGGATGAGGAAAGCGCCTCCTCTAGTGTTTTGTACCTTGTTGCATTTTCCCATACATCATATGCATGTAGTGCAAGTGTATGTATTCTGTTCTCGTCATAGACTCTCTCACCAACTACTACAAGGTTTAGAAGCCCCATCGTCTTCATCGCCCTACATACACTTCCTATATTTGCACCGTCCTGTGTATCGACAAGGACTATCTCGATTCTTTCACTTCCTTCTATCTTTTCCATAAAGATAATTCTATTCATATCGAAACTTTTTTTCTATAATAAGATGAGAAGGGAGGCCATATGGAAAACAATAGGATTTCAGAAAGAATGCTCCTTTTTATAGGAGTTGTTCTTTTTCTTGCTATCATGAAAATCGGTGCATCGGTTGTAATACCTCTTGCTATCGCTTTCTTTGTCTTCATTCTTGTAAGTCCATTAAGGAGCAGACTCAATGAGTGGAGAGTCCCGACAGTTATTTCAACTGTTATTATTCTTGTCATAACGAGTCTCTTCTGTCTGTGTTTTGTCTATCTCATTATTGCGATGGTGAACGTCCTTCTTGCAGAGCTTCCTTCATATATAACAAAAGTAAATAAATTTGATTTATATATTTCTGCAGAAATAAGAGAGCTCTTTCATATGAAAGAGGAAGATTTTCCTTCAATAGTAACTATGCTCAACATAGATTGGGCGAAGCAAGTTAGAAATATCCTATCGTCGGCTTCTTCAGCATCTGCTTCAATCGTCGGGGATGTTGCGATGGTCATCGTGTATCTTCTTTTTCTTCTCATGGAAGAGTCTACCATGATGCCGAAACTCGATGCTGCATTCCCAAATTCCAACAATAAGGCCGGAATTCTTATTAAGTCCATAAGTCACCAGACTTCGCGCTATCTTTCGGTAAAGATCCTCATCAGTCTTGCTACCGGCGGCTGCTTTTATCTTGTGGCAATTTTGAGTGGAATGGACTTTCCTCTTGTTTGGGGTGTTCTGGCGTGTTTACTAAATTTCATTCCGACTATCGGAAGCATAGTTGTAACTGTACTTGCAACATTTATGGCTGCCATACAATTTATGCCACATTGGGGACGAGTTGCTCTTGTATTTTTAGGCTTTCTTGCAACCGAGATGGTTTTGGGGAATGTAATAGATCCTAAGATGCAGGGCGTTCAGCTTAATATGTCGCCGTTTGTCATACTCATAATGCTTGCCATATGGGGATATATATGGGGAATCGCAGGAATGTTTCTTGCTGTTCCAATCACTTGTGTCATACAAGTAGTTTGTGCAAACATCCCGTCCTTGAGGTCTCTTTCAATTCTCCTCTCGTCCGGGACTAACATTGACGTGAAGAATGAGGAGTAGAATATGGAGATAATCTGTCTTGATTTGGAAGGCGTTCTCGTTCCCGAGATATGGATAGCATTTGCAGAGAAGGTGGGAATCGAAAAGCTTAAACGCACGACGAGAGATGAGCCTGATTACTATAAGCTGATGGATTATAGAATGAAAATTCTTAGGGAAAATAATCTGACTCTAAGCGATATACAGGATACAATTGCTCATATTGAACCACTTGATGGGGCAAAGGAGTTCCTCGATAAAGTGAGATCGATAACCCAGGTTGTAATTCTTTCCGATACATTCAAGGAATTCGCGGCTCCTCTTATGAAGCAGCTTGGGTGGCCTACAATCTTCTGTAACAGCCTCGTGGTCGACGAGAAGAATATGCTTAAGGGAATGAAGATGAGAATAGACGACGGTAAGAGAAAGGCTATTGAAGCTTTTAGGAGCATAAACTACCGTACATTTGCCTCTGGTGACAGCTACAACGATTTAGCGATGATCTCTCTTGCTGATAAGGGAGCGCTATTTAGGGCACCTGAGAATATCCTAATAGAGCATCCGGAACTGCCGCTATGTACGACATATGATGAGTTCTATCGTGTTATCGAAGACTTCGTTAATGAAGAGGGTTGATCATTTTGATGCCTTGGATGCTAGAGAAAGAGCATTCTTTCATCTTTGATTAGCGTGTATCCGCCGTGTCCCGGCATTACGACTGTCTCTTCGTCGAGCGACAAGAGAAGATGCCTTAAGCTTTGTTGTAGCTCTCGGCTGTTTCCTCCAAGATCAGTTCTTCCATAAGAATGAAAGAAGAGTGTGTCTCCTGAGAAAAGTACTTTCTCGTCTTCAAAGTATAGGGAAACGGAGCCCGGGGTGTGCCCTGGAGTTTCGATTATTTTAATACCACTTATTCTTTCAGGATATGGTGTGAAGACAATATTTTTGGGAATATTATACATAGATGCGGGGATACCGAAGAGAGATAAAAAATGCGGGTTTCCCTTCATCTTGTCATTTATTAGGTATTTGTCATTAGAAGAAAGATAGACAGCAGTCGAGGGGAATTCTTCAAGAATCCTTCCTATTCCCATTACATGGTCGAAGTGACCGTGGGTAAGGAATACGGAAGTCAACTTTCCACTTTCTTTTATAAAGGAGATCATCCTTTCGTTATCATCCGGGGCATCTATAAGAAAGACCAACCCATCTTTTTCTACAAGATAGGAGTTAGTGGCGCATATTCCGGATTGAACTGTTTTTATATTCATTTATGAGAGTAGCTGAGTTCTGCCGTTCTTCCGTTGATGTCTCTGCCGCTGAGTAGACAGATCGCCTTCTCGCAGTTCTCTTCGCTCATCGTGATGAATGAATACTTGTCGTGTACACGTAGCGAATATATGTCATCTCTTGTTATTCCGAGTTCCTTCTGTAAAAGGAGTGAGAGATTCTTTGCATATAGGTGCTTCATCTTTCCAATGTTGAGATAGAGTGTCTTACTTCCCTCATGTATCTCTTTCTCCTTTGGTACATCTTTCTTAATGGGAGATTGAGCATTCTCTTTTCTTATGTCTTTTCTTTCCTTTTTTGATACAACCTCCAAAAGGAGCATAGCAGAGAAATAACCTCTTCTTGTAAGGGGAACATTCTTCTTTATAAGTTTCTTTACAGCCTCGATTTTCTCTGGGTTTTCACATGAATTGAGCTCTTTCATTATTCTTTCGATGGTCTCTTTGAGGAGCTCTGTCTTTTCATTATCCATTTTTCTTTCTCCTAACACGCCCGTACTATGGGGGTAAAATAAAAAGCGTTGAATATGGGTAAACGCTTTCTGGGCATAAAGCCGACACGGATAGAATAATTGTCCCACTTCTTATTTGTCAACGTCTTATTTTACATAGTGCGATCGTTGTGCTAATATTTTTATGTGACTGAAAGAGAAGAACTCTATAAAGAGACAGAAGATAAAATAGATGAAACGACAAGAAGCCTACGCAAGCATTTTTATGATCTCGGTTTCATCCTTTTTAATAATCCGGAAATACTTCCCTATGGAATGGGGGTGAGCCTAGTCAAAGCTTCAAAGGAAGCTTATCAAGCACTCCAAGAGGCTAGGAAAACCAAACTTGAGGATGAGAGCCTTATCAAGGAATATGAAGAGAAAAAAGAAAAGAAAATAGAAGCTGACAACACTCTTGAAATCTTGAGGCCGAAAGAAAAAGAGATACGGCTTCGTATCGGTGCTCTCATATATGAACAGTGTTCTCTTTCTCTTCTTCCAAGAGATAATTTCTCTTCTGTGTACTTCGATGCAGATAGAGAGAAGGAACTTGTTGAGAAAAGCACACAGGGGTCATTTTTCAGTAAGCTCCGTGCTTCTTCCGAGCTTTCATTATTCAGAAAGAACGACAAGAATCGCTATTATGATTACTCCTCATGTATAGATGATGAAAAGAATGCGTCTCTCATAAATAGTGGAAAAGCTCAAAGCCTAATAGGGGAGCTTTTCAATATAAAAAGAGAGAGAGAGGCTCTCTCAAAAACCATTTTTGAGGCTGAAAAATATTTAGAGGAGACAGCGCAGCGTTATCGCATTCTTGAAAAGAGTGGAATTGAAAAAGATTCCTCTCTCCTAGAAGAGAGAGAGAACGCATTCAAGGAATGCATAATAAACTATGGAAACTACCTATATGACCGCGGAGGAAGCTGGATAGGGGAGAATACTCCGACGGAGATTCTGGATATATTTGAAAAGATACTCGAGAGTCAGAAAAATTATTCTCACCTCAACGAATGCAGAAAACAGCTTGAAAAGGAAGCAAAAGCTGATGACTACAAGGCATTGATTGAGAGTGAGAAGGAGAAGATTAGAATTCTTACGGAAGAAAAAGAGCGGATAGATAAGCAGATAACAGAGATAGAAAAGGAGATAGAGAGACTGGAGACTCTTCTTAAAAGGCTCTTTAAAAATCAGGATCCGAAGTAAATGTGAGCTTTTTTCCGCTTCTCGGATGCGTAAAGGAAATGGATGATGCATGAAGACTTAGTCTCTCTCCTTCTTCTTTTTTTCCATATAGGTTATCTCCGAGAATGGGGTGATTGAGGCCTGATGCGGCGTGTACTCTCAATTGGTGTGTGCGTCCTGTGTGGGGAAAGAAGAGAACACGCGTGCATAATTTTCCATTTCGTCTCTCAACTGATAAGCGCTTGAAATGTGTAAATGCGGCTTTACCGTATTCATAGTCTACTATTTGCCTGGGCCTATTAGAAACATCGAGACGTATGGGGAGTGTAATATCGCCTTCGTCTTCTTTAATTACTCCCTCTAAGAGAGCTGTGTATGTCTTTTCGACTTCTCTATTCTCGAATTCCATGGAGAGGCGGGTGTGAGCTTCCTTGTTGAAAGCAAGAACCATTAAACCTGAGGTGTCCATATCGAGTCGATGGACATGAGGAACATTCGGAGATGAGGGAAAGAGTGTGTGAAAGCGATAGGCGACACTATCTAATTTCTCTTCTCCGCGTCCCGGGACACTTAAAAAGCCGCTTTCCTTGTTCACAACTGCTATATCTTCATCTAGATATATGTATTCTAGGCCAAGCATCTTTTTTAGTAGTGCCTCACATCTCTCCTTACACGGTGGATAGAAGACAAGAGGAGATGAATAGGATGAGTATTTGAATTCCGAGAGCCCTTTTATCTCCCAACCCCTTTTGAGTGCTGTGTTGATGAGCTTGAGTCCTGCGCATTCTCCCGTTCCTGTCGGAGAATGTGGAGGGAGTCCTTTTATTCTTTTTCCGTTCCAAGAATAGAAGGAGAATATTTTCTCGTATTCCGATTGTGCGCGAGAGCTCAAATTGCGTCTCTCTTCTTTGAGTTCAGTGTGTCCTTTGTCGATAAGAGCGCCGAGCTCATGTATGCGCTTATCAAACTTTGTCATGTATTCATCCCAGTCCTTTTCGGAGAAACAAGAATGAACATAGCCCGGAATATTGTATTTCCCACTTAATGAACCGGAAAAGCCGTAGAGAATCTTCTCTTCACCTGTAGCAGTTTTTGCAATGAGAACGCCGAACATATTGCCCTCTTTTATAAGAGAGAGAGGGTAGTCCTTATTCCCGTCTAATGAGATTGAATTTGTATCCCTCATTCTTTTTATGAGGGCATATGCTTCTGATTGAGCTTTCTCTGTTAAAAGAAAAGATTCCATACGCCTATTATCTCGATTAGTCGAGTAAGTGGGAATAGCATGAAGTAAAATATAGAGAGCTACCTTCTTGTCATCTTTTTTGGAGACTTACGCTTTAAATATAAAAAGAATCCAATATTGAGAACAATTCCAACCGTTGTTGCTATCGGAGCCGAGAGCCCTATTGCGGTGAGTTTTGCATTAGGTTGAATACTCATTATGTATGCAAGAGGAAGACGAACAAGAAGTGTCTGTACAAGACCCTGTATCATAACCCAGAGGGTATGATTGCTTCCATTGAAGTATCCTATCATGCTAAAGAGAACTGCTGTCGCTATGGTCTCCGGGGCAAAACCCTTGAGATAGTCAAATCCATGTCCTATTACCTCTGTATCAGCTGAGAAGAGGGAGGTAAGTGTGTCTCCCTTGAAAAGAACAAGGACGAAGACGAGGATGCCTATTACGACTCCTATGGCCATACCTGTGAACATTGATTTTTCTGCTCTCTTGGTCTTTCCGGCACCTATGTTTTGAGAAACAAAGGATGCCATAGATTGCATCAAAGCAGACGGAATAAGCATTGCGAAGTTGACGATTTTGCATGCAACTCCGTAGCCTGAGGAGGCGGCAAGACCGAGCTTATTAACAAAAGCACATAGAGCTAAGAATGAAATTTGCGTAAGTGCTTCTTGAAGAGCGAGAGGTATTCCTATTTTAATTGAAGCGGAAGCCTCCTTGTTAAAGCGAAAGTCCTTCTTCGTTATCTTGAATCCCAGTCCTCTTTTCTTTAAGAGGATAAGAGCAAAGACAACACTTACAGCTTGAGCAAAGACTGTTGCTATTGCTGCTCCTGATGCATCCATATGGAAGCCCACTACAAGAAGTAAGTCTCCGAAGATGTTGACAACACATGCCACAGCAACAAATAGAAGAGGTGACTTACTGTCCCCGAGTCCTCGAAAAAGAGCAGAGAGGAGGTTATATGCAACGATGAAGAATATTCCACATCCACATATTCTGACATACTCGGTTGTTGATTCGATAGCTTCTATTGGCGCCTGCATCAAAATCGAGATTGGGCGCGCAAATAATAGCATGACAACAAAGAGTATGGCCGAGATAATTGCAAATACAATTATGGAGCCACCAACAAGAGGCCCTATTTTATCCTCATTCTTCTCTCCGATATATCGTGCTATGAGCACTGTGATTCCCATTGCAAGCTGTGTTATTACAAATGTTACAAGATTAAGAACCTGACTACCTGTCGATACGCCTGAGAGCCCTGAGGTTGTTCCTCCTCGTCCGACGACAAGAAGATCTACAGCGCCATATGCTGCTTGAAGTATAAGGGCTAGAAGTATCGGAAGCATGAAACGTACCATCTTCTTGAAGATGCTTCCTTGTGTAAAATCGAGACTAGCGCTGTCCATTGTATTCCTCCGCGGTCAATGCTTCGTAGAATAGATTGATTGTAGCTATTGTTACATCAAGATCCTCATCTCTTAATGATGAGAGAGCTTCTTTTAGTGGTATAAAGACATCTTCGTTGTATTTCTTTGAGAGTTTTTCTCCCTCTTGTGTGATTTCAAGATAAGTAACTCTCCCATCATCACTGGATGAAATTTTTCTCAGGTATCCTTTCTTCTCCATTTCCATTACAGTTCTTGTAACGCCTGGTCTTTGTACACCAATGGCAAGGCTTATATCTGAAACCTTAATGCATTCATTACTCTTTTTTAGTTTTCCGATTATATCGAGATAACGTATATATGACGGGGTAACCCCTTTGGGGAGAAGGGGAAGAACCTCCGTAATACGCTTAGCAGTATAGAAAGCGTCAAGCGCCTTTTTAATGTTTTCTGTTGTCATAATAATCCTTTATTAACAATGTTAATTAACTATGATAATTATATTCTAATATTAGTCAATATAATGGTGTTGTGTTGACAGTCAGAAGAGTCTCTTTATATTTCTTTCTTCTCAACACAAAATTTCTGAATAGAGAATAATATATAAATAAGGTATTATATTGACATAAAAGAAATAACGGTTAACGTACGTTCATTTGAAGACATAAGAACAAAAGGCGACT
>CAVFXW010000022.1:0-19745 GCA_963626675.1 Clostridium sp. CAG:452
ACTTTCCTATCACTATGCAATAGTTCAAGACGCAAAAATCAGCAAAATCGTCATTTCAACTTTCTTGAGATATATTATGCAATACGCGCAGTATTCGTCTTCTTGCCATATCTTAATTGCCCAATGCTTTTATAACAGCTTCTTCCACACTTTTATAAAGAATGAAGTCAAATGATGTAGTCAGATCTGTCGGGACGGCAACAAGGTCAGCCATACATACAGCTGGCATCAAGATCTTTTTTGCACCACTGTCGAGGCATACCTGAAGTGTGTTTGCCAGTTCTTCAATTTTCATCAAAGTGCCCCCGATACTCATTTCTCCAAGCACAACCATCGAACTTTGAACAGGGCGTGAGAGTGCAATAGAGCAGAGGGCAATGAGTGTAGGCATAGCAAGCTGACTTGTCATTCCACTTCCTTGTAAGTCTTGATAGTTGATGATATAGTTTTTCGTATCGAGATGGATATTCCCACTAATATTATTGCCATTTGCCTTGAGGTAGTTGAAAGCTGTGTTCGTAGCTTCCTTTGCTTCTCTGTCATTTCCGATTCCAGTCTTTTCGAAAGTACCATTACCAGGAAGCATTTGGCTTTCGAGTCTGTAGACACCGATAATTCCTGTCTTTCCCCTCGATATCGTGTAAACCTGCCCCGGGTTACAAACTCCGTCAGGGATCAGCTTACCGCTTGACTGTTCTGGAACGGAGACGAAGTGTTCTTCAAATGTTTCCTTATCGATATAGGAGAAGTTAACATCGTAGAATTCCATTCCGCCGAGTTTCTTCAATTGTTCCTTTACTCTCCGCCTCATTTCAAGGGAGATTTTTACTATTTCTTCAAGTTGGTCTTTCGTGAAATCACCATCAGGATAAAGAAGTTTAAGATAACCATCTATCATTCTTCTGACGGCGATTGTATCTCTTTGGTTAAGAGTTTTACCTAGCCTAAAATAATAGTCGAGAGCATCCCCATATTGTTCCTTCCTGAGTTCTCTCAAGAATTCTGCGAGGTAATCACTGATGAAGCCATACTCATTGGTGAAATATTCGGGTCTAAACTTCGGTATCTCCCATCCGGGAAGATAGCAGTGTATACGATCAAGAAAAGCAGTATCCGTTCCCATCTCAGGAGGGAAGGGTTCAAATAGGTTAGAAGTCTTCAAAAGCACATCAACACTCTGGTTGATATTACCGACAAATACCATTGAGGCGTTAGCGGCCTTTTCTTCCTTACCTCGAGCAAACGAACCTGACGCCATGTAATCCTTCATTATCTGGATGCCGTCTTTGTCCTTAAAGTGAATGCCAGCAACCTCATCAAACGCCACTACATCCCATAGACCCACAAGGCCCACAGACCTTTTACTCATGTTGTAGAAAAGGTTGGCGACTGTTGTCTGTCCACCAGAAATGAGAATGCTATTCGGTGATATTTCCTTATAAAGATGAGACTTTCCCGTACTTCTAGGGCCAAGCTCACAGAGGTTAAAGTTATTCTCTACAAGAGGAATCATTCTCGTCAGAAGAAGCCATTTTTCACGCTGTGTAAGTACATCCGGCTCCATTCCGATAGAGCGTAACATCAGATCTAACCATTCGTCCTTTGTGAACGCTTTTCTCCCCTCCTTAAGTGTTTTGATATCGATATGTGGCATCTGGATAGGAGTGAGCTTACTGACTTTAATCGGGGATTCTTTGGTCTTTTTCTTTTTCGAGCCGGGTAGGGAAGCATCTGCTATATCATCACTATCGTCCACATCATATTCGAGTCGTACAATACACCATATCCCTCCGCAGAGCAGTCTATCGTATTTCTCTGCGTATTCGTCATCGAGAGGAATACCTGAGAGAGCGAGATTCGAGAAATCTGCATAGAACTTATCCTTATTCATATCGAGGTGTGCAGTAATCATATCGATAACGGTATGGCTTCCTTTCTTTCTCAGCTGTGCCAGAACTTTCTGTGATTCATCAGGGCGTACAAAGTTCTCGCTGAGTATCTGCTTAACGTTCTGTATGCCTTTCTCGATTATATCGTCTTCGTCGGAGGAACAATACTGTCCAAGAAGGAACTCAAGAACATATACAGGTACATTGGCTCCTTCCTTAATCTTCTTTGTCAAATCTTTACGGACAACTTTACCGTCAAAATGTTCTCTAAGCTTCTGTTTTATAATTTCTCTATTGTTAGTAGTATTCCCTTCCATATTATAATCCCTGTTTTAATTAAAAGAAGTTGAAGTCATCAACGGCAAATGCAATGTCGATATTGAACTCGATTCTTGTCGGCTTCTTGAGTCCTGACTCATCTTCAATAACAAGATAGTATTTAGCCATATTACTATAAGCCTGGCTCCTGAGACTAAAGCGACAGGAGAATGTTCTCTCTTTTTCATTTTCCGTTGTCTTATCTGCAATAATCTTCTGTACGTCACTTACCTTGTTTTTGTATTCATCCTCAAAGTATATATTATATACTGCAGCTTCGATATTACCAGATACGACCTGCATCTGGGCGAAATTAAGCGTGAAAATCATATTACTGATTTTACGTGTCGTTGAGAGTAGGGCAACTTCTACAGGCTTATTGTCGATTAGAGCCTTATTATTCAGATAGCTCTTACTCTGATTTCTTAAGAAATGGCAATAGATTTCCGGAATCATTATTTCCTGAAGACTAACTCCGCCGTGAACGTAATTTATACCGCTTCCACTCTTCTTTATTCGTAGGTTTTCTCTCGGGGTGAACGCTTTGAACTCAGTCCTGCCTCCGAGGAACCTAACCGGCATAAGTGACTCAGGCTTTGCATTTAAATCTGTAATTACATAACGCCTGTCAATCTCAACTGTGTTATCGACAAAATCCTTCTTATCGACCTTGTTATACTCGCCAAGAGGACTGTACGTATACAAAAATCCATGATCCGAAGTTATGTAAATATTCGTACTGTTAAACTCGTTTGTGATAATCTTTACAAGTCTGATTATCTCTTCTTCTGCTTTTTCACAGGAAGCAAAAACATCTGTTTCATGGGTGTGTCCTGTTTCATCAATTCTATCATGGTAGAAGTAGACGATATCCATGCCTTTTACAAGGTTTACGCGCTCCTGTTTTTTCATCGTAATGATTTCATCAAACTTTAAAGCGATGCTTTTTTCATTTGCTTTCTTGAGAATCTTAGTTCTGTTTTCAAGGCCTTCTGTTGGCATATCATCAATGTAGACATCAAGAATGTTTTTGTGATTCTTCTTTACTGTAATGTTGTTACTGTTAGGAAGAAGTGCTGCCATACCGAATTTTGTAACGGCAGGGAATATCCCCCCACGTGCAGAAAGATCTGCAGTGCACTGGATATCATGTTTAAGCTTATCTTTAAGTTCGACAGCCACCTCATACCTAAGTGCGTCGGAGATAATAACAAAAACTCTGTTTTTCTCTGCATTATTCTTAATCTTGGAATAAAAACCTGTCTGTTGCTCTTCAGCCCTTACAGTTCCTTGCTCTTCAAGCTGCTTAGAAGATGCTTTTGTCCAGTTTTCAGCAAGGTTTTTAAGGAACCAGTTTGAATATAATCCTTCTACTTTATCAGCAACATTTTTGAAAAGGTCTTCAATTACAGGTTGAGACAATGAAAGACTTTTCTGAAAATTCATCTGGAAGTAGCGATAATACGTATCCATCAGATAATAATCGTTCTTATATGCGGTCCAGATTTCATTAGCTTCAGTAAAATGGAACCCTTCTATATGACTGAGATAGAAATCCTCAATCATGGCAACTTGATAGAGTCCGTTATAATAATACTCATAGCCCTCAAACCAAGCCAACGTGCGTCTTCTCTCAACGACACTCTTTATTTGAGACACATTGATAACCTCGTGTTCAGTTATTTGAGTCATCATGGTTATGATTATACTTTCATCTATACATGGGAAGATTTCAGTAGATAAAAGTCTCATTACTTCTATATCTTTAAAGCGTTCAGATAATCTCATCTCCCTCTCTGTGTAGCGGACTATATCATATAAAGTTTTCTTGTCATCACTATGAAGCCAGGAGAATACAAAATCATAGCAGAACGATTTATTTGGAATAGAGATATATCTTTCGAGGCCTTCTAATATCTCTTCATCCAGTGTATTCACTGCTGCAGTAAGAAGAATATGGATTACAAGATTAGAAAGGAGAACGTCTTCACCTTTTAGAAAACCTGTCGCCTGCTGAACCATTTTCCAGAAAGCATCATCTATACCGTATGAGATGAAACTCTGATAGATGGAATTTGCTTCAGCATCAAAATTGTTAGTTATGACAGCCTTGATAATACCAGAAGGAGTTATATCCTTCATGCCGGAAAGAACAGCCATTACTGCAAGAGGAATCTGCGAAGGATTTCTGTAGTTGAGATTAAGAGATTTAACACTCAGCCTTCTGTCTCTACTGTTGAAGAACCTGCGATAATCCTTAATAAGATTTCTGATAGTAGGAGAAGCGGTCATATCCATCTCGTCAATCCAGATTGACGTCTGGTCGGCTCTAAACTCTTCACTATAAAGTTCTATGTTGATAAGCCAGTTGTCGTCATCCCTCTCATAAGAGAGTGGGGTATATACAAGATAGTTCGACTCCATATCATCTATGCATAGAGTTTTCTTAGCCGAGAAAGTATTGTTTCCGGTAAGGTGAATTAACTTCACATTCGGGATATAGAGATTATCAATCTCGTCTTCGAATTCCTTTTCTTCGTCGTGCCAGAAAATGATCCTGCGCTTATATGGATACTCAAGAGGCTTAAGAAACCTCTTATTCAGCTCCTGCCTGATATTATCTATATCGGATACTGCCACTGTACTCTCCTTATATAATCTACGTTTTAATCAACTTTAGTCGCAAGTTAGTTCTAATTAAGTTCTAATTAATTAGGATTAGTCGCAAGTCAGTTGCAAGTTAGTCGCAAGTTATTAAATTTAATTTATTTTATAAGAACAAAATAAAAAATAATTAAGTTGCAAGTTAGTCGCAAGTTTATTCTAATTTAGTACTAAATAATCTCCCTTCTTCAACTTTCTTCATCATTAATAAACCATCTTGCAGCGCTTGTTCTTCCCTTACATATAACTTTTCCTTCTGCCTTAAGCTCTCTCATAAGCACCTGCAATTCATTCCGAGTCTTTCCAGGTGAAAACTGCTGAAGTTCATTAAAAGAAGATCCATAAACATTATTATTACGGATATGTTTCAGTAAGAGCTCTTTATTCGTTTCCCTGTCTAGTCTCCCAAGACGTGTATTGATGCCTACTTTTCCGGCTGCATTATACAGACTTCTTGAAAGGATATAATTTCTTCTCCCAGAATGTTCCACAATTCCTAATTCAACAAGATGATTCATTCTTTCGTACATTTTATTGTCCAGCTTAAGGTTATTGAATAACGCATTGATAATCAAAAAATCTAAAGTGGAAAGTTCTTCCGAATATTTCTCACTTATTTGCTTTACAACACTAATCATCTCCTTATCGATAATAATCCCGTTTAGCGTCAAAGAAACAAAATAATCATCAGTTCCGGAAAAGTTAGGGAGGGGTTTTGCTTCATGAACACTTAATTCATACATCAGATTCATTCCCTGACCGGCTCTCTCGACAAGCCCCGAAAGAGCAAGGATCCGAGCAATAAGACGATTGCGTGGAAACTGACGATCAAGGATATTATCAAGAGTAATACCATAGGGTAGGCCGCCGGGACTTTCAATTACAATTCTATCCCGATATTGTCGGACAAAGATGCTTCCACCCATCTGATAATTACGATGGCAGACAGCATTGAGTAGTGCTTCTCTTACAACCCGTTCATTAAATGTCGGTACATCAAGAACGAATAAACCCTCCTGGTAATGCTGCTTGTCATTTCTAAGGTTTATCAAATCCCATATCTTATCATACGAAAGAAAAAATCCTTCTGTGATTTCTTCTCTTTGATTTGCCGGCCCGGAGGCTTCAGTGGAGCGGTATTCAAATATAATTTCCGCCTGTGGAAGGAACTTGTTGACTGCTTGATTGCTTCCGAAAAGAATTATTGCTGCATACGTAACACCCTTATCTGAGAGGGCGCCGGAATCAATAAGAAGCTGCCTTTTGGAAAGTGTATTAATCTTCTTGTTGCCACTTTTCTCAAACCACCTTTTTCTGAAGTTTTCAAGAGCTATATTATCAAGGTCATCAATTGTTGCATCAATGCATATTTCGGAAGAGAAATCAAAACCTGACTCGCTATAAATTCTGTGACGTATTTCCTCACTCATCGGCTTAATTACATCAGCTTCATATATCCAGGCTATCCCGTCACATTGAATAGGTAATCCTATAGGGCGGCTCTTTACATTGAAAATCAGGATTCGCTTTCCTTCATACTCTAAAGTTTGAAAATCAACACCGATGTGAAGCTTGTCGATTAAGCCGACTCTTGTCCTTTCAGGATTTTCAAAAGCCTCGGTTCCGACTACTTCTCTCGGTCTTTTATCCGAGATGCCCAAAACAAGCTTGCCTCCACCATTATTTGAAAGGGCGCAACAGATTTGAGCAGCCTCTTCAAAGCTGAAACGTCTCTTTGCTTCTTTGAATTGAAGATGTTCTCCTTCCTTGGACTCGATAAGTTCTTTTATTACTTTGGAATCTGTCATATATTTCCTCACTTTATTGGGGCTAATACATTCTGAAAGAAAGCATAATTGACCTTTACTCCATCATCGAAGTCGATTTCAATCATCCCGTCGGCAAGATGATGTATCTTCTCCTCGTATATGCGTACTTCTTCAGCCTTAACTTTGAAAAGAGCTATATTCTTATCAAGTTTTACTTTATCACTTGTAGAGAATGCATTATCTATTTTCTTTTCCAGCTCATCCAGAATGGACCTGTAACGGTTCTGAATTTCATGAACATAGTCCGTGCGTATACGTGCTACGGTGTCACTGTGATAGCGGTGCATGTAGATGAGAGCTTTGAAACCGTTCTTCTTCCCGCTGTCGAAGAGCCAATAGATAGGTCTCTTCTGATACATCTTCAAATGATCCTTGTAGAAGTCATTTAGGAAGTATGATCTGATAACCTCCCTCGGAGTACCTTTGCCTTCAAGTGCATCAGCAATAAACTTGAGGTTATCCTCAAGAGATTCCTCTCCATAACAGACTTTAACAAACTCGATAAAGCGGGAAAGGATATCATCATCGAAGTAATCTTCTTCTGTAATCGGAATGATGTTGTCCTTATCAGGAATAAAGGAAGAATACTTACTATCGTCCCATTCTCCACCTGCATAAGCTAATCCCTCCACATCAAGAGAGTAGCGCCCGAACATACAGCCCACAGCGTAGGAGATAAAATTCTTGACGACATCCATCTTAGTCATTGCATACGGCATTCTCACCTTTTTCTTCTTGCCGTTCTCGTCCTCTTTCTCTTCGAGAGGAATCTCGCTCTCGCTGTCGTAGATACGGTGAATAGAGACCATCTTCTCTTCTTCTTCCGGCTTGAGTTCATCCCCCAGCCCGTAGATATCGATGAAGATGCGATTAAGCTCTTCCTCATTTAATTTGAGCTGATAAAAATCAGTGTTAGCCCTGTCACGATAAGATATGTATGCATCTTCAAGTGAAGAATGGTTATCAAACAAGAGGGGAGAACGTTTGAAATCCCAGGAGGTTTCGAAGGAGTCCCAGTCTTTTTTTGATAGAGAGATATTGCATTGAATAAGATTAACAACATCACTAACCTGGTCCGTATTACCATAAACAAGTGGGTAATTTGCTATCTGTCCAACTTCATAATTAAGCGTAGGAGACATAAAAGACGCTATCTCTAATGCTACATTAGAATTTAAGAAACCTATCGCATATTTCAGTTCATTGATATCGCCAAATATACTTGGCCCTGCAACATCGAAAATAAAACCTCTGTTTTTATATCTGAATGAAAGAAATCCGCTTGATATCTTTGACCAACTTATACATGTTTTGAAATAAGATTTGGTATTTTGAGGACGTGAACGAAGTTTTCCTTTATCATCTGTAAAATGTCTAATTTCTTCCCCATCATTTTCCCAATTCACCAAGTAATCTTCATTGCCGAACCACTTCCTATAGTCTCCGCCTTTATTATAAGGGAACCACTTTTTCTTACTTAGTTTTGATTCATCTGTAGATGTCGCTTCATAACAAATATTTTCCGTTGATATTTCATGCCATAAGCGCAGGAACCTTCCATTGTCACCCGTAGCAAGCCCTTGATAGGGCTTCAAACGGGTGACAATGGAAGGGGAATTGTCAAACAGCATGAATATATGCTCGCTCGCCCAATACGCAATCGGACTTCCCGGAATCTTCTTGAACTGCTCAGCAGATACCTCGTAGTAATATCCACAATCATGATTTGATATCGCCTCAAGAATCTTCTTATTCTGGATTTCCATTCCGCCAGTAAACTCTGTAAGCCTGAAATATGAACCTTTGATATCATCCTTTGCATTCTTTATTGTGAAAATACAAAGTGGAACAGTAGCATCCTCAAAGGCAGAATACTCAAGCTGGGCAAGACTGGTTATGGTTTTCTTTTCAATGAAGAGATTTCTTAATTTCTCATATGATGAAATGAACATCCATACATAAGGAGACATAAATCCAAGATAACCGTTTGCAACTGCGAGGCCACAGCATCGCACAAAGAACGCAGAGAACATATCATATTTGTAGTCTTTGTATTCTTCTTCGAGATATTTCTTAAGAGTTTCTCCCATGTTGGAATTTCCCATATACGGTGGATTCGTCACCACCACATGATATCTCTTTGAGAGGAACTCGCTGAACTTGAGCACATCCTGGACTCTCGTGTAGATAGAGTCATTAGGGTTTGAGAAAAGATCTCCCGTTGTATCGCTTGTGAGCATTGCTTTGAGGGAGCTGATATCATCAATAATTGGTGTTATTAGAGAGCCGAGTGTATCTGCATGTTCATATTGCGAGAGAAGGTTAGTGATAAGAAGATCATTCTTTCTGTTGAATAGGGAAGTTGCCTCAATCATTTCTTCTTCTGTGAATGAAATGTTATTGAGAACGCATACATTCGGCTGAACTCCGGAGGAGAAGAATCGACGTGACTTTTCTCTCGCCTTCATCATGAGGGCAAAATACGAGAGCTGACCGGCTCTGTTATCGAGTTCAATGCCGTAGAGGTTATCTTTGATTATGTGCTCGACTGCATCCTTTGTCGTATATCCACATTCTGCATAGATATCGAAAAGAAGGTCGAAGGCATATGTCAGCATATGGCCTGATCCACAGCACGGGTCTGAGAGCTTTATTTCTTCGGGACTCGACAGTCTAATAAAGTCACTTTCACTTTCACACGGCTTTATGTAGTATGACATGTGCGCTGTGAGAGTTGAATCGGGATGATTCAGCATCCAGAGTCTTCCAAGTGAGTTGTCTACGAGGTATCTTACTATCCAGTCGGGCGTAAAGAGCTGGGTTGCTGCTGGTATTTCTCCTGCCCCTGCTTTCTTGCCTTTCTTGAATGATTCAAATACTTCGTCTTTCTTCTCGGAAATATAAAACTGATAAAGCCATCCTATAATCTGTACCTGTTCCTTCCAGTCGTCTTCAGGAATAAGAGTTATCATCTCTGAGATGACGCTGCCACTTCTTAGAAGATAGTCCGGGAAGAGAAGTTCCGTGTAGTCATTGATTTTCTGGAACATCCGGGGAAGGGGAGTGCTGAGTGCATTGCACTGGGTAATAATGAGATACTTGAAAAGACCTTCGCTGTCGTTCTTGTTCTTGTACTCGTAAACCTTCTCCATATTCAGTCCGTCCATATCGAGATTGATGGCTTCAGTCAGAATCTGGGGGCGGAAGTTGTTGTTCTCGTCTGTAAAAACACGGATCATGGTAGGAAGGTAGCCGTTGACTTCCATAAACCTCAGAGCAATAAAACGGTTGAACCATGTGTAAGCTACTTCGTCCATTACCTCTCTGTAGCCTTTTTTCTCTATCTCTTCGATGAGGGCGTTACGTTCCTTTAATTCAATGCGTGAAAGAAGAACGCCGTTGACGCTGTCTTCTTTTGTGCTTCCATGGTTATCTTCAGTAATGCCGTATTTAGCTGCTCTTTGAGAAACTTTTGTAACCATCTCTCTTCTTGCCCATTGTGCAAAGTTGTTTATCGCCGTCCTGTTCACTTCTATCTCCTTATTTCAGCTCTACTGCGTCACATCCGTCGAGAAGGGAAGTAAGCTTATCTCTTATTTCAGATACATACTTCTCTATATCGTCCTTTGTCTCGATGAGACGGGAGTTGAAAACAACGCTCTTCTGACAAGTCTTTATATTCTTATTCTTTTTTGGAGTATCTGTTACAGTTTTCGAAAGAGCTTCGATTTTTGAACAGACAGCATCTTTGTGAGAGGCTATCTGCGTTACATAAGCGTCAAGAAGAGCAAGATTTGTCGCTGTTTTTATTATAGCATTCTTCGAGTCGAAATAACGCTCGGCATCTGCAATAATTGTCTCTGCACCTGTTATTTCCTTTCCCTTTTCCCTGCAGGCTGCTCTGCACTCTTCGACAGTATTAGTTACATCGCCACGTTTATTCTCCAACAGCTTTTCGTGCTCATCTTTTACAATAGCAACAAGAGAGTGAAGTTCATGTATCCTGTTGTAATTGAAAACAGTCTGTCTCTCAACGATATCTTCAATTGTTTTAAGTGCGTCATGAGCTTCCTTGTTTGAGACAAAATAATCCTTTTCGTCTCTGAGCCCCTCAGTGATGGTATATGCGTCATCGAAAATCTTAACCTGACTCTTGAAGAAACCTTCTATGTTTTCGAGGTCTTTTTTGTTTTCAAAGAGCTCATCTTCCTTTGAAAGGAGCCTTGAGATAAGAGCGAAGTTATCGTCTTTCTGTGATAGTATTTCTTTTATAAGGTCGTAGGCTTTATTGAGCTTCTCCTTATCGGGGTAATACGGGTTACGCTTATAATAGTCACGAAGCTCAATATAGTGACTCTGGAGGTCTGAAAACTCCTTTACAATAACGGCAACAAGATCGTCTTCATTGGAAGGGATATCCTGCTTATCAAGATATTCACGAAGCATGGCTCTTGTCTGATTTAACTTCTGGATGCTCATACTGTGACGGAGAGCAATGATTGTCTTTCCTATTTCACTCTTCTTACGAAGCATATCGATAAGTTTGGGATTATCAGCCTTGACGACAGTACCGGCATATTTTATAGAGATTTTCTGTTCCTCTATAAGCAGTGCCACAACACCTGCAATATCGATTTCTCTCCAGCCGTAAGGGGATGCTTGATATCTCTGATGGATGTCAAACATGGTTATGACGCGATTCTGTCTGTCCATCATTGTAAGAAATTCTATAATCTCGGCTGCAGCTGCAGCATTCGGACGCATTGAGGCGCCGTCTCCACTGATCCATCCCTGGCCGTCAAGAATCTCTCGTATTTCTGCATCGTCTTTTACATTGGTATCTATAAGAGTAAGAAGGCTGTAGACATGGGACACAAGATACTCGAGAGCTTCATCAATCATTGATTTAGCATCACTTTTTTTGATTATTCTCTTTTCACCTGCTGAATAGAAAACACCTTCTGATATTGCTTTGTTTAGCTCTTCCTTTGCAGTCTTTTCGTAGCCGTCTGCAAGTCTCTGCTGTGTACGGATGATTTCCTGCATAGAAGGGGACAAGGAGTAGGTGTTTTTACCCTGTACATACTTACGGATCTTCATTGCAGTCTCGGTCAATTCGTAATAATTATTGCCAGCCAATACTACGATTGTTGTATTTGCAGAGGCATTTGTGAGGAATAAATCATTCTTTTCATTAGGGTCAGCTGCAGCTGTCATAAACTTGAGGAGCATACCACCTGAGGAGGCACCGATGGAAAGATTATCAACTTTAACATCAAACGGGAAGTCAGATATTCCGTACTTGAACTTCTTTGAAGTGTAGATATCTGAAGTTATAATCCCACCGATACGGTTGATGACGCTCGAGGAATCAATGTTAATATTTTTTATATCCCTCTGGACATCCTGTTCTTCATCAGTAAGGAAGTTGTAGGTATTATCTGTTCTTCCGATATAGTTCTGAGTAAGAAGACGGCTCAGTGCCTCACGGACTTTTTCTTTCAATACAACCTTGTCAGTCTGAACATTATCTGCCATAAGGATAACAATGTTATCGAGATTTGCAGGTACATCATCGTGTACGTAGCGGATAAGATACAACAGCTTCAATACATCAACATCATACTGTTCAATGCCGTCTTGTTTATCTGCTGCTCTCTGACAGCGTTCGATTACATTTCTGATGGAAGCATCAAGGAAGGTGTGAACTGTGTCATAGAAGTAGTGGAACGGCACAAGTGAAAATTCATCCCGGTCCTGTATCTTCTGTGCTGCTTCCTGGAAACCCGAAAGCATTGAGCGTTCTCCGCCGGAGAGATGCTTACCGGAGTTCCCGTGCTTACGGATTTCCGCGAATGCCTTTGACATGAGCGTAAACTGGTACGGCACAAAGGGGTAGTCTAATACATAATCCTCTGTGTTTCTGTATCCCTTTATATCACCAACGGCACCTGTGAAAGTAAAAAGATTCCTGAGAACAGAATCATTTGCTTCATAAAGTGTTGTGAGACAATTTTCAGCAACAGGTTTCTTTTTGAGAATACGCTTCTGGATAACTTCATCGACAGAAGAGGAGGAGAGGCTAAGTCTCGTCTTGAACCTTGCCTGAATACGAGAGAACTCGTTTTCTCTGACCTTTATAATCTCATCGATTGCCTGCTGCCCGGTACAAATAACCCAGACCTTTCCTTTGCACTTTGCTCCTATTTCTTCTACAAGAGACTGTAGATTCAAAAGCTTGTCAGTATCTGTTCCTATATACTGTCCAACCTCATCTACCATGAAAACAAGACGATAATTTTCAGGCTTTTTATCAACGTACTTCTTTATGTCCTGAACTAGACTTGAAATAGATAGTTCAACGGGAGTGTCATCATAGAACCAGTGTCTGGCATTATCTTCAGTCATTCCGATTTCTTTCAGAGCATTGATAACTTCCTCCTCGTTGAACCAGAAGAAGTTTTTCATCTCATCCCATGAGCCACCTGTTTCTCTTTCGTAAGCACTGCGGAATTCATCAGTCTTTCCTTTCTGCTCGATGAACTGTTCGAGCCTCACCATTTTTAGGACATCTCCATTGTAGCCAAGATGGTTATAGAACATCTTTGCAAATACCTGCAGTACAGCTGTGTTTGTCTTATTAACTGAGCCTTCAGTATCGATATTGAAAAGGATTGTCTCGGCCTTTTCTTTTGTTGAATTATCGATATCCATAAAGGAGCCGGCATCTCCGTCAAACTTTTTCCTGAACATTTCCACTGTAGTTGTGCCACAGACAGGTTTGTTTTCAAGGATATATGAAAGCATCTTCAAAAAGTGAGACTTACCGCTACCAAAGAAGCCAGAAATCCAAACTCCTATATCGTCTGTCGAATTAGTGAAGGATTTACTGTAATTATCAAAGAATTTTATGAAGTAACCTTTCAGTTCTCTGGTAATGACATACTCGCTGACTTCCTGGTCTATGATAATGCTATCGTCCTGATTTACCTTGATGACACCATTGATTGAACGGTTAATGTCATGAGCAAACATTTCTCTGATAATCATAATTAGTTGTTCTCCTTCATATATATAGCATTAAACGCCCTATAATAATTATTCGGCACTAATTTATTGAAGAGCTTCAGTTGATACCCGTTGAATTCTCCCGGATACATAACGAGAATTGGTATATCCGAGAAGTAGGGCTGTAATGACTCAAGCAGAGAATGGACCCTTATAAACGGGAACACATCTCCGACGCCTGTAAGGAGCAATACATCTCCCTTGCAATGCGGCTCATATACAATCTTATTTATAAAATATTTAGCACTTATTGCAGTATTAAGCCTCTTCAAAAGTTCCTTTGAACCTTCTCTCAGCTCCATCTGAGGAATTTTATCCAGAATTCTGGCATCTTCAGAGATGGAAAGAAACGTCTTGTAGAGGTTGCATTCCTTTAAATTGCAACCGAGACTTCTGTTCTTAACGAGCTTTTGAACAAAATCATCGACAATGATTTCGTCCTTTGCGTCATAACAGAATATCCTGATATTGACCTCGTTACTAAGCCCTTTTCCTTCAAGAAATTCAGGTGTCTGTATCAGTGCCTTCAAATCGTCCAGTCTACTTTCCAGTGACATTCTATTTCCCCCTAATTGAAACAATTGAAAGCCGGAAGGGCCTTTTCATCGTTATTAAGTCGTATATCATTTTCAAGTAACGAATTTATCATAACTAAATTCAGATGATCAGAATTATAGCTGTCTATATATTCATTCTCCACTAAAAGGTTGTTGAGTACCTGTTTGAGCTTCTTAATAGTATTATCGGACCACAAAGCAATCCATTCGTCCTGTTCCTGAAGACAGATAAAGAAGGTATTCATATCTATTCTGCCGTAAGAAGAATTCTGAGTTCTGTACTTTTCTCCAATAACTCCTACCATAAAATCCCACACAAGACGATATTGTTTCATCATTGCGTAAAGGCAGATCTGCCTGGCAACAACAGAGGACTCTTCTGCAATTGCCTTTAAAAGTGTCTCATCAATGTAACTCAGACGGCGGAGACAACACTGCACAATAACTCTGACGGATTTCTCAGTAGGGTATTGAAAGAGATTATTGTTCACGATTCTAGTTATGATATCTTCATCAGAAAGTCCTTCAGCCATTAACTTTGCAGTTGTCCTCATTTCATAGAACAAGAACTGCTCTCTTGTAATAGAGGCATTATACGGACTTATCTTTCTCAATACTGCCGTTGTAGTACTCGACACTCAATTCTCCTAATTCTACAAAACTTGCGTTCTAATATTATTATAGCACATTTTACAAGAACTTATCTTTCTTTATTCTAAATGGCTTCAATTATTGTCATTGCAAGTATCAAGATTATTATCGAAATTGATGCCAATTAGAGGTGAGAGCTACAGCAATCGAAGTAAATCATAAATAAAATTATTCATATACAGGCTCTATAGTCCTGTCACTATGCAATAGTTCAAGACGCATAAATCAGCAAAATCATCATTCCAACTTTCTTGGGTTATATTAAGAGAGGGAAGGGTAACATCGCTACAACTTTCTTGAGCTATATTCTTGAAGGTGTTATTTGCCCTCCATGTAACTCTAAAATGAACAGCCGTTAAGCTTTCAGGTGACGAATATCTCTCATTAAATTGACTGTCGTTTTTTCTGAAAAATAAGCTATAATATACATATATGGATTATAGGGAGATAGGATTGCCGAAATGGCTTGAAGAATCACGGGATGCTTTTCTGAATGCAGATAGAAAAATCGCTTCGGGCGAAACATGTTTTGCCTGGGATTGTTACTACTGCGAGTTCCAGAGCGATATCAATGTAGCAGAAATTGAAGAGAATATTACTAAGGAACAGGCAGATTATCTTAGGAACAAGTATTTATTTAAGAAAAGAGGAGAAGCATCGAGTGCTTGAACTTATAGATTTTTCAAAATGTATTGTTAATCCGAAAAAGTCATATCTTGGAGCAGGTTCTCCGAAGAAATGCATGATATATAACAACGAGCAGTATATGGTTAAATTCCCTGCTGCACCAGATCCGACAAAGACAGATTTAAGCTATTCGAATGGATGTCTTTCAGAATATTTAAGCTGCCATATTTTCGAAATTGCAGGTATCCCAGTCCAAAAAACCCTTTAGGCACCTACAAAACTACTGCAGGAAAGACAAAACTAGCAGTCGCATGCAAAGACATGGAAAAACCAGGAACAATTCTGATTCCTTTTGCGGGATTGAAAAATCAGATTCTTAATACTCCTACCAACGGGTATTCTACAGAATAAACGAAATCGAAGATGCTTTCGAAAAACAACAACTTTTCGACAGAGAAGAGATATCCAGTTTCTTTTGGAATGTATTTGTTGTTGACAGTTTGATAGGGAATTTTGACAGACACAATGGCAATTGGGGTTATCTTTATGATTCTCTTAATGACTCTGTTTCACTTGCACCGGTATATGATTGTGGAAGCTCATTGTATCCACAAGCAGATGAAAAGACTATAAATAACGTTCTGAATGACGAAGAAGAACTCAAGCAAAGAATCTTTGTATTCCCAACATCTGCGATTAAGGTTAAAGGGAGAAAATTGTCATATCATGATTTTCTTAATTCTTGTGAAAATGCAGATTGTAACAAAGCTCTTTTAGCTATATATCCTCGTTTAGACATGATTAAAATTTATGAGCTATTTGAGTCTTTGTGTTAGCAACGGGATAAAACAACCATTTTTCAACGGGAAAAAACAACCAATTTTCACCGATTAAAAAGAACCATTTCACTGAAGAGTAAACTTTTCCAACTAAATACAAGCTTAAGAATGAGCTCTCTGACGACATGTATATATAAGAGGTATGACTGGACTCGCCAAATTAGACATGTACATAAAAGGTTGGACGGGAAGACAGACCATGCAAAGTCCATATGTACATAAATGGTCGGACCGGAATGCAACAGAAGCACGCATGGCTTCTCAAATCTCAGCTATGTACAACGAATGCATGATAGAAAAGGCGGCCCTCTGCTTTATATATAATAGGTATGTACAACAGATGCCTCATAGGGCTCAACCTCCAGCTCGGCATCAAAAGACAGTAAAACAGAAAAAGGCATTTTCACACATTATGAAATCTCCTAAAACTATGTTGCCAATCATTGATTAGTCAAAGGAGCATTTATGAATGATGAAGATGCCGCTGTGGAAATCCTATCACAAGCGGCTGAATTGTTTAAGGAGAAAGGTATAGAACCCAATCTCGCTGAACTGGGGCGGAAGACCGGTCTCTCCCGTCAGAGGTTAAGACGGTGGAAGAGAAAAGGCTACGTCTGGATAACAGTAGAAACTTGGGGGCGCAAAAAGGGAAGCATAAAGCTTCTTGGGTTCACAGGTGTTGTAGATAACATGCTGAAGCAGAATGTCACAAATTCCGTAGTCATCAAGGAGAAGCTTGATGAAGTCGGCTTTTCAGGTGGAATTTCAATACTCAGGGACTATGTTGCAGAGCATAAGGACTCTCTTGTACCGGCCTCGAGAGTATTGACAATAAAGGATGAGACAAAGTCCAGGGGGATGTACTATACGACAGGTCCCGGAGAGTGCTTCCAGATGGACTGGGGCTTCGTGAATGTCGAGGACGAACAGGGAAACATCTGGAAGTGTGCATGCTTTGCAATGGTGTGTCATCATTGCGGAATGCGTTACATCGAGTTCTTTCCGAATGCCAAGCAGGAGAACCTCTTCATCGGCATGCTTCACGCATTCAGCGTGATGGGAATACCGAAGTATGTCTTAACCGACAACATGCGCAGTGTGACCACGGGGAGAGATTCGTTCGGCAAGCCGATCTTTAACGAGGACTACGATTCTTTTCAAAAGACATTTTCTTTTTCCACAAAACTTTGCAAGGTAGCCCACCCTTTTACAAAGGGTGGTGTGGAGCGCCTCGTCAGATACGTCAAGGAGAATTTCATCCAGGGCCGTAGTTTCATAAACATTTCAGATCTAAACAGGCAGGCTCTGGACTGGTGCTTCCATGCCAACAGCAAGCTGAGTAAGGATCGGGACTGCATTCCTCTTAATGAACATGTACTTGAGAATTGTGTGGCCCTGACGAACGACATGACTGTTCTTCTGGTCTACCTGGCTCCGCTGAGAAGCATCGACTTCGAAGGCTTCGTCAACTACGAGGGAAGGAAGTTCGGAGTTCCTCTCTCATACCAGAAGAAGAAGGCAAGAGTCATGAGGAAGGGAGAACAGCTCATCGTCATGGACGATACAGCTACATCTGTCCTGTCGACCTTTGATGTAGACTGGAACAGAAAGCCGAAGACCTGTCCAGGTCAGTGGACATCTCCCGAAGAAACTATTCAGCCCGAGGAACACCCGACGATGCCTGTAAAGGTGGCCATAAGGCAGGCTGCTCCGGTAAGAAGCACCCGCTTCTCGCGCTTCAGCATCTGCGGTGACAACGAGGAGTTGAACAATGCCGAATAACGATAAGTTTACAAGAATCGCCTCCATACTGAAGGAACTGAAAATTGAGCTTACAGCCGAAGAGGTTGCAACCTGGAGCATGATGAATACGGCTTCTGAGGAGAATCTTGATTTTCTCGTCTCTTTCCTCTCGGATGTCGAGAAGAAGAAGCAGACTGCAGCGGTAGAGTCAATCAGAAGGCTTTCAAGGCTTCCCAAGCACGACGAGAAGACCTTCGACACTTTTGATACCTCCCACACGACTGTCGACGGACTTGAGATACTCAAGTCTTTGAAGACTCTTGCCTTCATCGAGGCTGGAAGAAACGTCATTCTCGTCGGTAACACCGGTAACGGCAAGACTCACATTGCCGAGGCCATCGGAAACAGGTGCTGTGAGGAAAGGATGACTGTCTATTTCATCAAGGGTAACGAACTCAAGGACAAGATTGCAACGGCTCTCCGGCTTGGAACAACTGCGAAGCTCCTGAAAAACCTGTCCCATTATGTCTGCCTGATAATCGACGAGATAGGTCATGATACCTTCAACGCGGCGGAGACAAAGGTACTCTTCCAGATTGTCGATGTATTTTCTTCCAAGCCGAAGTCCAGTATTGTGGTCACGACCAACAAGGATCCGAGTGAATGGGATGAAATTTTCGAGTCGAAGGACTCGCTTGAGTGTCTGCTTGACAGGCTTGAGGATAAGGCCCTGTGTCTTCACTTCTCCGGTAACAGCTACCGAGGAAAGGAGAGACAAGTTGTTAAAATGAGTAAGGAGAACGTTGTTCTCTCTCTGGGTAACTAACCCGGAGTAAACCATGAAAGACTAATCTGTGGTTGGTATTTTTCGGTGTTTCGTGGTTCTTTTATTCCGGTGATTTTTGGTTACTATTTTCCGGTGTTGAGTGGTTATTATTTCCCGGTGCTAATATTTGTCAGGTTTTGTTTCGGATAAACAGATATTATTTTATAAAACTATTGTTAAAGCTCGAAAGGAAATGATTCTTTGCCCTGCATATAAAAAACTTCACTTGAAAGAAATGCGACAAAATAGTTAATTTCGAAAGCAAAAAGATCTAAAGCTGACGATGGGTAACATTGACATCAAATGTCCCTGGAAATCTTTGTAGAATAACTCAAGAAGAATTAGAGTCTATAATTATGTACGCAGGGAATTCATGTAAAGATAGCACATGAAAACGATTGTTTCTCAATTATTATACCTTTTGGTGCAAAAGTTAATGGAATATTACAGCCAGACCTTTTTGGAGGGGCATATATAGGATTGTCATTTGAATGGGGAGACTCTTATTTAAATATATCGGGAGCTATTGAAAATCCGTGTGTTGTATATAGAGAAGACGACAATATTATTCCGCTTGATAAGATGTATCCCCGGGAAGAGGTGATACCACAAAAAGAGTAATATCAAAAGCTGAAATCAAAAAGAAGAAGGCAGAGCCGTATTGACTCTGCCTTTTACATTATTGTCTCTTACGCCCACATATGAGACAAATTTCTCTGTCCCCTCTATTCTTG
>CAVFXW010000023.1:0-12262 GCA_963626675.1 Clostridium sp. CAG:452
GAGGTTATGCGATGGAATAACAATTGTTGTCCTTTTTATATAATGATTGCGCTTGGTTCATTGATAATTGCTTTACATTCTCAATATAAGGTTGGATTTATCAATTATATATCTAGTTTGTCACTGTACATTTACTTGATCCATGAGAACTACCTTTTTAGAACTTTCACTCGCCCAACAATATGGCAGTGGTTATATACTACATATGGATATGCTCATGTTGTCCTGCTTGATTTATGTTATGCACTATTACTTTTTCTTGTCTCTTTTCTTATCAGCGCTGTTTATAAAGAGACAATACAGCGACTGGTCACTAAGATTTCAGATAAATTGTATGTTGTGGCAAGTAATGCATACGAGAGAATTGAACGATTTCTACTTGAGAAATTAAATTGATAAGAGATGCTCGGTATTAATGCTATCTAATTTTGTCTTATTAGCGCCTTTATTTATCCTCAACTTTGTACCTTCTTGTCCGAGGGAGAGTTAATTATTCTTTCTACTGAGAACTGTTTCACTATGTACTCTTCTCATTTTGATAATTGTCTTAAGGTTAGGAGTATATATGGCTCTAAGTACATTACACTTACACATTACATAACAACTTGGTTGTCAGATAGAAATATCGTTTACGCACTATCAAGCATAAATTCAAATTTGATTCACATAAACCTCATTAGAATAAGAAAAAGCCCTCAAATGTATGAGGGACTTTATCAATGTATAAAGATGTTTATAAATTCAAGAGAAAATGAATAAATTAGAAAGCTTGTCCATCCTTCTTTTCATCGTAATGTCCGAATTCCATACTGAATGTTCCTCTTCCTTGTGTTGAAGAACGTAACACAGTTGTATAACCGAACATCTTTTTCAATGGAACGAGTGCGGAGACTGTGTCGTATGTATCTCTACTCTCCATGCTTTCGACTATTCCTCCACGCTGTGTGAGCGATGATATTACATCTCCTATATACTCGCTTGGACTAGATGCCTGTACCTTCATTATAGGTTCCATGATTACGGGATCTGCTTCCTGGCATAGCCTATCAAAACCGAATGCTGCACATGAGGAGAAGGCAAAAGGAGTGGAAAGAAGCTCGTCATAGACTATATCTAACACTTCTACTGTTATATCTGTACATTCGTAACCGTATTTTATGCCACTTGAGAATGCTCCTTCGATTCCATTTTTGATGGCCGAAATAATCTCTTCTGGGATATCGCGAGTAGGGCAGGAAATATGGAGAACATTGCCGCCTCTTCCTTCTGTCGGGGAAACTTTAAGAGTGAGAGAAGCTTTGTTTTCTTTGTTGGCAATTGTCTTATCGAATTCTTCGCTTCCACTGACACTCTTTTTGATGCTTTCCCTGTATGAAACCTGTGGGTTACCTACACGGCAGTCTATCTTCATCTCTTTTGTTATTCTTGTGACAAGTACGTCTAGGTGGAGTTCTCCCATTCCAGATATAACAAGCTGACCCGTTTCATTGTCTTCTTTGTAGGTGAAAGTCGGATCTTCCATTGCGAGTGTTTCGAGTGCTTTTTGTAGCTTTGCCATATCTGAGGTGGTGTTGGGCTCAATAGCAACGGAGATTACAGGGTTGGGGAAAACCATGTTTTCCAGTAGAAACGGATGGTTTTCGCTTCCTATGGTATCTCCAGTCTGTGCATTCTTAAAGCCGATTATTACCCCGATATCACCGGCTTTTAGTTCAGATAGATCCTCTTCTCTCATGGCATGCATTCTCAAGAGCCTATTGATTCTTTCCTTTTTACCTTTTGTAACATTATATACGGCAATACCTTTCTTGAGTGTTCCGGAATATACTCTTACAAAGCATAGTGGACCGGAATGTGGATCGACCTGGATTTTGAAGATTAGAGCTTCAAGAGGGCCATCTGGATTATGGCGTAGACTATCCTTCTTCTCTGGATTTTTAGCACTTATTATTTCAACAGGAGGACACTCTAAAGGAGACGGAAGATAATCAACAACAGCATCAAGAAGTGTCTGTACACCAATGTTTTTAAGCGATGAACCGACAAGAACCGGAAGTATGGTTCTTTCTATTGTGCACTTACGTATTGTTGATTTAATCAATTCTTGAGGTATATCTTTTCCATCAAAATAAAGTTCTGTTATCTCATCAGAGAATGAGGAGAGAGTGTCGATGAGATTCTCGTATGCTTCTTCAGTTTTCTCAATATAATTTTGAGGAACCTCGTTTTCCGTGATCGATGTACCCTGATCAAGGTCGCTGAATGTAAGATATTTCTTTCCTATTATGTCGATGACACCGCTAAAATTACTCTCCTCACCGACAGGAATAAAAAGAGAAACGGGATTGGCACCGAGCTTTTTCTTCATTTCTTCGATGACTCTGTAATAGTTTGCACCTAGCCTGTCCATCTTGTTGACGAATGCTATACGTGGTACGGAATAAGTATCGGCCTGTCGCCATACAGTTTCTGTCTGTGGCTCGACTCCACCAACAGCACAGAAGACTGCAACAGCCGCGTCGAGGACTCTTAAGCTTCTTTCGACCTCAGCTGTGAAATCGACATGGCCCGGAGTATCGATAATATTAATTTGATGTTCCCTCCAGTAACATGTAGTTGCTGCACTTGTTATTGTGATTCCTCTATCTTGTTCCTGCTCCATCCAGTCCATTGTGGCCTCACCGTTATCGACTTCGCCGATACGGTGGTTCTCACCTGTATAGAAGAGTATTCTTTCAGTTGTTGTTGTCTTTCCGGCATCTATATGTGCCATTATGCCTATATTTCTTATCTTACTGTCATCCATGTGGACGAGAGTATCATAAATGGATACATATTTCAATTTTCTGTTGACTATAAATACGGTGAGGTGGTATATCTAAAATACCCATAGGGGGTATAATGGAGTCATTATGAATGAATGTTGTTGTACTGAAAAGAATACAAAGAGAACCATAGAAGAAAAGAAATCTCTTCTCAACAGGCTCAATAGAATTATCGGACAGCTTAACGGGATATCGAATATGATAGAAAACGATAGGTATTGTGTAGATATCCTTATGCAATGTGCCGCTGCATCTAGAGCTCTTGAAGCATTAGAAAGAATGATCTTCTCTTCTCACCTTAAAGGTTGTGTTACTCGTGATATAAAAGAAGGTAATGAGACTGTCTATGATGAGACAATGAAATTAATTGAGAGGCTTATGAGATGAGACGTTTTATTGTCAATGGAATGAGCTGTGCATCATGCTCAATGAGAGTTGAAAAAGCAGTATCTAAAGTAGAAGGTGTAGATGCAGTCTCTGTCAATTTATTAACTAATTCGATGAACGTAGAGGGAAGTGCTTCCGATGAGAGTATTCAAAAAGCCGTAAGTGACGCCGGTTATTCCTGCTTTTCTCAAGAAAAGGCAGAAAAAGAAACGCTAGTTGACAAGGAGACTCCAAAACTGAAGAAGCGACTTTTTTCTTCTCTTTTGATAACCCTTATTTTGATGTATTTCTCGATGGGACATATGATGTGGTCCTGGCCACTCCCGTCTTTCTTTACCTCCAATCACATATCAATAGGGATTTGTGAAATGTTCCTTTCTTCCATTGTTCTTGTTATAAACGAGCATTTCTTTATTTCTGGATGGAAAGGGTTTAGAAACCACGCTCCTAATATGGACACTCTTGTTTCACTTGGCTCTGGAGTCTCGTTTCTCTGGTCGCTTTATCTTCTTCTTGATGCATGCTACAGAATGGGACTAGGTGATGCAGAGCGTGTAATGGAGGATATACACTCACTTTATTTTGAGTCCTCTGCCATGATCCTTACTCTAATTACTGTTGGAAAGACACTTGAAGCAAAAAGCCGCGGTAAGACTACAGATGCACTCCAAAAACTATCTAAGCTTAAAAGCACGAGTGCGAATCTTCTCATAGACGGGAAAGAAGTCCTAACTGAAATCGAGCGCGTAAAGAGAGGCGATATCTTCACTCTCAAGAGTGGCGAACAGATTCCGGTAGATGGTGTTATTTTGAAAGGAAAGAGTGCTGTAGACGAGTCGTCTTTAACAGGGGAGTCCATCCCTATAGATAAAGAGGAAGGGGACAAAGTTTCGAGTGGAACGATAAATCTATCAGGTTATCTTGTATGCAGAGCCGAAAAGGTTGGAGAGGATACTTCGATTAGTCAAATAATCAAACTTGTCGAAGAGACGGCCTCCTCAAAGGCTCCGATAAGTAAAACCGCTGATAAAGTAGCGGGAGTATTTGTTCCTGTTGTAATGACTATTGCATTCATAACTACAATTATTTGGCTTATCGTAAGTAAAGACATAGGATATAGCTTAGCGAGGGGAATAAGTGTTCTTGTTATTTCGTGCCCTTGTGCCCTTGGCTTAGCAACTCCTGTTGCAATTATGGTTTCTAGTGGAGTGGGAGCAAGAAATGGTATTCTCTATAAAAGTGCTGCCTCTATTGAGGAGAATGGAAAGATAAATGTTGTTGCACTCGATAAAACCGGTACGATAACGGAGGGAAAAAGCGTAGTAAACAAGGTATATTCATATTATGAAAATGAAGAAGAAGTTCTAAAAACAGCTGCTTCTCTTGAAAAATTGAGCGATCATCCATTGAGTAAGGCAGTAACAGATTATGCTACTCTTCATTCTATCGAAACATATTCTGTCAAAGATGCTCATGTCGTTCCTGGAAAGGGGATAGAAGGTTATATAGATGGTAAACTAGTAAAGTGTGGTAACGAGAAATTTGTTTCCTCATCTATAAAAAATGTCGATTATCTAGATTTACTTAAGGAAAAAGTAAAGAAAAGTGGCACCTCCCTCATATTTGTCCTTTCCGACAACACTCTCATCGGACTTATTACCGTATCTGATAGAATAAAGAAGGATAGTGCGGAAGCTATTGATGATTTCAAAAAAATGGGACTAAGAGTTGTCGTAATAACTGGAGACAACGAGAATACTGCACGTAATATACTTTCTCCCTTAAATGTTGATGATATTATAAGCGGCGTTCTCCCCGAGAGAAAAAGTGAGGAAGTGAGAAAACTCAAAGCATACGGACGCGTTGCATTTATCGGGGACGGCATAAATGACTCTCCTGCATTAACAGAGGCTGATGTAGGCATTGCCCTCGGCAGTGGAACAGATATTGCAATCGATTCTGCATCAATAGTTCTTATGAAGAGCTCTCTGATGGATGCAGTAGGGGCAATAAACCTTAGTCGATCAACGCTGAGGAATATATATGAAAATCTCTTCTGGGCTTTTATATATAATGCAATAGGAATACCACTTGCTGCGGGAGCTTTCATACATCTATTTGGGTGGACGCTCTCACCGATGTTCGGGGCACTATCCATGAGCCTATCTTCATTCTGTGTAGTAACTAATGCATTGAGACTGAATATGACGAGAATATACTCCGTTAAAAATAGAAAAATAAAATCCAAAGTAAAGACAAAGGAGAATTATGATATGGAAAGAATAATCAAAGTAGACGGTATGATGTGTCACCATTGTGAAATGAGGGTAGAGAAGGCGCTCTCTGAAATTGACGGTGTAGAAGCCGTCAAGGCAGACCATGAGAAGAAAGAAGTAAGAATCACACTTGCAAAAAATGTAGATGAATCATTACTTAAAAAACAAATTGAAAAGGAAGGATATAAGGTTTTTTGATTTTCGCTTTGTATAAACGTAATAATTTATATTTCTTTTGAGATGACCTCTCTTATTTAAGGGGGGCCGTTACTCTTAATAGATTAGATATTACGAATATTCTCCGTCTCCTCCGAGGGCGAAATATGATGAAACTTCCTGCGGTTTGAAGATTCCTTTTTCTGTGACTATTCCTGTAATATTTTCAGGTCTTGTCATATCGAAAGCGGGATAGAAGCCTTTGATTCCAAGGCTATCAGAAGCGGTTCTTATGCCCATTGCGGACAGTGTTTCGTCAGGGTTTCTCATTTCTATTGTTACGCTGTCCCATGTAGGGTGGGCTAAATCGGGTGCGCCGGTTACATATACAGGAATGCCATAGTATTTTGCACATATTGCTATTTGGCTTGTACCTACCTTATTAAAGACATAGCCGTCGAGGGTGATTGCGTCAGAAGAGCATGTAAAGACATCAATCTTTTCGTTCTCCATTACGTAAGCGCACATATTATCAGTTATTACGGTTGTATCGAATCCCATTTGAGCAGAGCAAGTTGCAGTTAGTCTTGCACCTTGAAAATATGGTCTTGTTTCAGGACAGAATAGGCGGATATTTTTTCCTTTGATTTTACATTCTTTAAGCATCATGCCGACTATTGTCTCTCCGAAGCATTGCGTCATTACTTTTCCATTAGAAGGGAAGAGCTCGGTAAGATACTCTGCCATTTTGTTGATTTTAGCGTATCGTCTGTTGTTTGCTTCTATCACATGTTCTCTTATAGCTAGATCAACTCTTTTATCCTCCTCGAGTGCCTTTCTTGCGACTGGAAGGCAGCCTTGAGTTACCTGTAGCATACGAGATTTCGTCGTCGGACGAGCAAGTGCTATAGTATTTGCAGCCTCTTCAAGATATTTGATCTGTGCCTCTTTACTTTTTCCTCTGCACTCCCAAGATGCAAGTGCCATCCCCATAGGAGCAGCCGTATATGGTCCGGCAGACTGCGTAACCATGTTACGTATCGCCTCCATTACTTCGGTGTGGCTTTTGCATATTACGAATTCAGTTTTTGCTGGATAAACTCTTCTATCGAGTATTCTTACTTCACCCTCATCGTACCATGCGATATTCTCGTACCTAAGCATAAATGCTAGCCCACTATCTTTTCTTTCCATTTTTAATCCTTTATTAGACGATTATATCTATACCCATATTTCTGATTTCTTCAACCCGCTTCTCGAGTTGGGCGTATCTATTACAACACACTCGATAGTCGAGTGTAGATATTCTATTTCTAAATGTGAGACGATTTATCATCTCACTTGATTTCAATTATATACTTCATTTTATGCATAGAGTAGAAATATAAGGTTTTTTAAGTTTCTGCTGTTTGAACAAATAAATTAGGTTTGACTAAGAAAAACACTGTATCGATAATGAAAAAAGATGATATGTCCCTAAGAGAGGAGAAATCAAAAAAGTTCTTCCTAATAGAGCATCAAAGATATAACATCTGACATTGATATCGTCTTAATGAGGAAGAATTAAAATGGAGAAAGGTTACACATATAGTATATATAAAGAGGCTAGTGATTATATATCTCAAAGGATTAAACGCACTCCCGATATAGCAATTATTCTCGGAACGGGATGCTCCTCTTTGGCAAAAAGAATTAAGTGTAGCGTTACGATACCTTATTCTGATATTCCCCATTTTCCTTTATCGACAAATCCCAGTCACAAAGGAAATCTCATTATAGGAGATCTCGGAGGAAAATATATCATATGCCTCAATGGCCGCTTTCATTACTATGAGGGCTATACGATGGAAGAACTCAATATACCTGTTCATGTATTGAGTGTACTTGGTGTTAAACAATTGATTATTACGAATGCTAGCGGATCATGTAATCCATCTTTTCGTCCGGGAGACGCCATGATAATATCTGACCATATTAAGCTCTTTGGAGGATCTCCTATGAGAGGCCCGAATGTTCCTGAGCTCGGACCGAGGTTTTTTGGTGTGAGCGACTTATATACTGAGCAATTAAGAAAGACGGCAAGAGAGTGCGCACTCTCAGCAGATATGAAGATACATGAAGGGGTTTATATGTTCTTCCCCGGACCTCAATTCGAGACTGCTTCTGAAATAAAAGCTGCACGAATTCTTGGTGCCGATTGCGTCGGAATGAGTACGGTTACGGAAGCTTTGACTGCAGCACACTCTGGAATGAAGGTATTGGGAGTGGCACTCATTACAAATATGGCGACAGGACTCGGGGATAATGTAGACGGAAAGGAAGTTGATGATATAGCTCAGTCGGTGAGTCAAGCTTTTTCTGATTACCTAGAGAATGTCATTAATGTTATTTAGGAGAAAATAATGTCTATTTTATTCAGTAATGCAAAAATCATGGCAACTGTAGAAGGAAAATTTAAAATTATCGAAAACGGCTATCTTGGGGTTGAAGGTGACAAAATTGATTACATAGGCTCTATCCGGCCTCTTAAGAAATATGATACCGAGAAGAATATGTACAATAAACTTCTTATGCCAGGGCTTGTTAATTCCCACGGTCATACGGCGATGAATCTACTTCGCGGCAAAGGAAGTGACCTTCCTCTTGAGTCTTGGCTCCATCTCTTGTGGCCTATTGAGGACAGGATGAGGGATGAGGAATTTCTATCTGGTATGGAGATGGCGCTACTTGAGATGATTAGTGGTGGAACGACTTCCTTTTGTGATATGTACATGCATCCTATGGTTACAGCGAGTGCTATTGGAGAAAGTGGTATAAAAGCAGATTTGACTCGTGTTGTAATGGGTGGAGACGATGATACGGATTATTTAACATTTCCAAACCGCGTTGAAGCAATCCGCTTCTATGATGAATACAACAATGCTTTCGATTCTCGCCTTCATGTCGACTGGTCCGTCCATGCGGAGTACACGATAAACGAGAGGATAGCCTCTCTCTGGGCTGAAGAAATACAGAAAAAGGGAGGGCGTCTCCACATCCATCTATCAGAGACGAAAAAAGAGCATGAAGAGTGCATTATGAGACACGGTAAGACGCCTACTGGGTGGTTTTACGACCTCGGGTTCTTCAATATACCGTGCTATAGTGCTCATTGCGTGTGGGTGAATGATGATGATATAGCCCTAATGAAGGAAAAAGGTGTATTTCCCGTTCATAACCCAACGAGTAATCTCAAACTTGGAAGTGGAATAGCTCCTGTGGAGAAAATGCTCGAGTGTGGACTCGAAGTTGCCCTCGGCACTGACGGCAGTGCAAGCAACAACAATCTGAATATGTTTGAGGAGATGCATATTGCATCAATTATCCATAATGGTTTTAATCATGATCCAACTATTATGAAGCCTAATGAGATAATCACTATGGCGACAGTAAACGGCGCACACCTCCAGGGACGCTTTGACACTGGGGAACTTATCCCGGGTAAAAAGGCTGACATAATAGCCATAGATCTCGATAAGCCGCATCTTGTTCCTGATAATGACACGCTTTCTCTAGTTGTCTATTCTGCCCAGGCATCGGATGTAGTAATGACTATGGTTGACGGTAAAATACTCTACGAAAATGGCACGTTTATGACGCTTGATAGAGATAAAATCTTCCACTCATATAAAGCGTCATGTGAATATCTGAAAAAGGCGCCCGGGAGATAGAATCTACTCTCTTACACGGGCTTGTTCGTCTTTTATTCGATATTCACATAGACTGGAGCTATAAATAGTTAGATGACTCAAAAACAACACTCTGAATATCCCTGAGTTTTGGTCAACTTATATATTTTATAGCTCTCTAATTCTTTTCCTTATATTTCAATGCGCGCATTGCATTTGTAACTGCAACGAGGCATACACCAGTATCAGCAAAGACGGCAATCCACATGTTTGCTCTTCCGATTATGGCAAGTATGAAGACGACTGCTTTTATAATAAGGCTGAGCCATATGTTCTCCTTTGTAATTCTCTCTGTCTTTTTTGCAATAGATATCGCAATAGATAGACGCGATAAGTCGTCGTTGAGGATTACTGCGTCCGCAGCTTCTATTGCACTGTCGGATCCAACCCCACCCATTGCAACTCCTATATCAGCACTTTTAAGCGCCGGGGAATCGTTAATACCATCTCCACAATATAAAAGTGTTCCTTCTTCTTTCAGCGTCTCGAGTTTTTCAAGCTTATTTTGCGGAAGAAGCTCTCCGTAAGAGCCATCAAGTGAGAGTGCTTCTCCTGTCTTAGCTGCTCTTTCTTTTCTATCTCCTGAGAGCATATAGATCTTATCAACTCCAACTTTTCTCAAACTCTTTATCGCCATATATGAAGACTCGCGTATCTTATCTGAAATAACAAATACTCCGAGTAGTTTATCGTCTTCTGTGACATAGATTAGAGTTCCATCCTTATCAACAATTGGAGCGTTTTCCATTATTCTTTGAGACCCAGCTTTTATTTTCTTTCCATCGAGTATTCCTTCAATACCGATTCCAGGGATAGTATGTACACTCTCACTAAGTGTGTTTCTCTCACCCGAATATTTAAGAATAGCAGTTGCAATTGGATGGGTTGATTCTCTTTCTAGCGAGTATGCTACATCTAAAAGGTGTTCTTTATTGCATGTGAGGTGTTCTATTGATTGCACTGAAAATACACCTTCTGTGAGTGTACCTGTTTTATCGAGAGCAACTAGAGCTGTGTGCGCTAGATTTTGTATTGCATTATCTCCCTTTACGAGAATACCGTGACGAGCAAAGCTTCCCATTGACGCAAAGTAGGTGAGTGGAACGGAAAGAACAAGTGCACATGGACACGATATTACAAGAAGCATTGCTGCTCTGTAGATGCTATCCTTCCATTCTGTGAGACCGAAGAGAGGGGGAAGCAAGGCAACAAGGAGTGAGGCAAAACAGACAGAGGGAGTATAATAACGGGAGAATTTTGTAATAAATTTCTCGCTTTTCGCCTTTTTACCCTCACTGTTTTCAACAAGCTTCATTATTTTACTAGCTGTACTCTCGCTGTATTCCTTTTCTGCTTTTAGTGTAAGTGAATTTTCTCCATTGATAGAACCTGAGAGTACACTATCGCCTTTTTTGACAAATACAGGAACGCTCTCTCCTGTCAGCGCTCTTGTGTCGAGATAGCTTTCACCCTCAGTTACAACGCCGTCAACTGCAAGTTTTTCTCCGCTCTTTAATAGTACAAGATCCCCGATTTTAACGTCTTCAGGCTTTATTGTAACCCAATCATTACCTCTTTTTACAGTTACACTATTTGATGAGAGATCCATGAGCAGACCAATTGATTCACGTGATGAGCCAACAGCTCTTCTTTGAAAATACTCGCCGATTTGATAGAAAATCATAACAGACGCAGCCTCGTCGTAGGACGAAATTGCGAGTGCTGCTATTGTTGCTATACTCATTAAAAAGTTTTCATCGAATACTTTTCCCTTAGTTATATTTTTAAGGGCTCTCAATAGTACATCATAACCTGCAATTAAATAAGAAAGTATTGCAATGTATTCAACTCCAGAGATCTTTGCAAGAAGAAAGAGAATAACAGCAAGGATTATTCTATAAGGCGCATAATCCTTCTTTTCTTCTATGTTCGATGTATGAAATACAATTTCCTCCTCTACTTCTAGACAGATATCTCTAACTTCATTTTCGCTAAGAGAGGTTGTTACATATAGCTTTCCCTTAGGATAATCAAAGTGTGCTTTTTTTACCTTGTCATTCTTTTTTAGTGCTTCTTCGACTTTTAGTGCACATTCAGCACAGTCAATTGAAACTGAAAAAACATAGTTCTTTTCTGCGCCTAAGAATTCTATTTCGTCTTCAACAGATAAACATATAGCCTTGATTTCGTCTTCGCTTAGAGTTGTGGTAACACTTAGTTTACCTTTTGGGTAGTTAAAGACTGCATTCATAACACCTTCGGAGTTGTTTAAAGCGTTCTCTACCTTCTTTGCGCACTCAGCGCAATCAATCGCTACAGGGAAAGTATATTTCTTTGCATCATCAAGAAAGATGATTTCGTCTTCAACTTTTTTGGCGTCGTCTTTGATTTTTCTGAGAGGATTCTTTGTTATTATTTTCAACGTTCCTTTAGTAAAAGAGAAGGAAACGAAGGCATTAGCGGAGTCTCTCTTGAGTTCTTCTTCGACTTTTAAAGCGCATTCCGCGCAATCAATTGATACATTGAGAGTGTATTGAGTGTAGTGATCACTAGTGGATATGTTTTTCTCTATCTTCTCGTAGCAAGCTTCTCCTTCTACATAGAGGTAGGAGTCCTTAATTATTGCATTTTCTACTCCCTTAATACTTTTGATCGTATCAAGATTATCAATTGGCTTTAAAAGCTTATAAATAAAGGTCATTTGACACTCCTTATATGAACATATGAATAATTACTCATATATTCATATGTTTTAACTATATTGTCAATAATAAGGAAGCCAAAAGTTAATTAATAAGAAGGGGGATTAAAAAAAAGAGGCCATAGGCCTTGTTCTCATCTCCTGCGGGAGTCGAACCCACGTTGACGGGATGAAAACCCGTTGTCCTAA
>CAVFXW010000024.1:0-11438 GCA_963626675.1 Clostridium sp. CAG:452
TTGATTCGGCTCTAAGCAGAATCAGCCAACTTTAGTCTATGAAGCACGAAGCCTCCATCCCTTAAGGGTGGTGGTAGTTCACGTATTATCGGTCTGCAATGATGGAGGTGGTGACAAAGTTTAAGGTACTAGACGAACAGTTCTCCCTCTCATATGACCGTAACCCGATTGAATATATATCGACGCGTCTTAAGAGTATTGACCAAATTTATGATAAAGCAAGAAGAAAGAACATTCCGATTACACTCTCCGATATCGAGAAGAATATATACGACATAGCTGGAGTTAGAGTCGTCTGTCCTTTTGAAAAGGATATATACACATTAAAGGATGCTATTCTCAGCCACGATGATGTGACGCTCTTTGAAGAGAGGGATTACATAAAAAATCCCAAGAAAAGTGGATACAGGAGTCTTCATCTCATAGTCGAAGTTCCGATTTATTCTGATGAAGGAAAGAGACAGATGAAGGTTGAGATACAGCTTAGGACTATGGCTATGGATCAATGGGCCTCTCTCGAACACCGTCTCATGTACAAGAAAGATATTCCTGAAGATGTTGCTTCGAGCCTCAAGGAAAAACTTCTTGAGTGCGCGAATCTCAATAGAGAACTCGATAAAACGATGCAAGAAGTGAAGGATGTAACTGATCTTTATCTCTCGGAATAATCAATTAGGCCCTTAATTGGCTTTCCGTCAACAAGACCGGGGAGGGAAAGAGAGAAGAGAGAGAGAATACTTGGGCCCTCGTCAACAAGATGGGCGCTCTTAATGATTTTGTTTTTCTGTGCTCTTTTTCCGCATACAACGAACGGCGGCTTATTTTCTTTCTCCGGAGTGTAACCATGAGAGGAGAATGCTATGGAGTGTTTATCGGCTTCTTTTCTTTCCATGAGAACAGGCAAAGAGAGAGACGGGGAGAATATGAGATTATTCTTGCCTTCGATTACAAGTGAAAACGGTCCCGAGAGATGATATCTTTCTTCTGCTCCAAAGCGTGTGAGTATACGCTCTATTGTATCTGGATAGAGGGTTTGTATCTCCTCAATAACAGATATTGCTTCATCTTCACCAATATTATTAAGAAAAATCTCGGATGAGAATGCAGAGGGGTGTGCATATATTCTATATGATAAAATTCTTCCGTCTTTCTCTGTTATATATCCCATATCTGCAAGAAGTCTATTTATTGCAAATACCCTTTTTATATCCATATGACCATGATCTCCGAGAAGGAAGAAGGTCGTGTCATCATATATTCCACTTTTCTTCAATGCACTGATTATCCTTCCGATAGACTCGTCGATGAAGTCGTAGGCACCATTAAGAAGATTTGTGTCAGAACCGACTTTATGCTTCATATGGTCGAGCTCGGAAAGATGTATAAGCATTAGGTCGGGTTTGTATTCAATTATTATATCTACGGCTGATTGAGTTGCATAAAGGTCATAGAACGGTTTTGATTGGTCAAGAAGAAGATGCCTGTTCTTCTCAAATATCGTCCATGCACGCTTACTCACAGCCTCTTTGTACATTTTCTCTTTATCTATTATTTCTGATGTCGGCCATATTTCAGGAATGGTATAGCCTGATTCATCTCCGGCGAGGGTGGGCCATGCAACAGAGGATGTTTTAAGACCGTTTTCATTTGCAACATCGAGAATAGTCTTTCTTTTCAGATATCTTTTCCACCAGAACCATTTTTCTTCTTTTGAAAATGGAATTTCATTATGATATATCCCATTTTTATCGGGGTAGCATCCCGTGATGATAGCGGCGTGCGAGGGGTATGTATATGTTGGATATACACACTCTATCTCTTCAACAAGAGATGAAGATGAGAGTAGAGATGATATATTTCTCCTCTTTCCTAGTTCTTTGAGATCTATTCCTGTCATTGCATCTATGCTGATTACAATTGCTCTCTCTTTCATTTCTCTCTCCTCTTTTTAGCCATGAAAAGCTTCTGTGGAATCTCATGAATGATTACAATTCCAAAGACTATGCCGAGACATGAGAGAAAAGCATCGCTGCCACTTATGACAGCCTTGTCCGTTTCACGTGATACGAGGTAATAAACAGTCCAATATATATCGGCTCCTGGGACGAGGGTGAAGATGCCGGCTATCAAGAATACGATCTCGGGGGTCTTCATTTTTACTGCTGCAAGGCGTGAGAGAAATGTTACAACTGCAGTTGAAAGAAAAATTGCAAAGGTCGCACCTATTAGGGACGATAACAGAGCATATACAATCCAACCACATCCTCCGATAATTCCACATCCGAGCCAATATTTGGGGGGAATGCTGTATAAAATTGAAAATGCTATTGTTCCTAGAAATGCAGCAAGAATCGTTATAGGACTCATAGGTTAAGTCCTCCTCTTATACGTGAGTAGACTGCAAGAGGAACTCCCACTCCTACTGCTATGCATATGAATACGAAGATAGAGTCGAGTAATCTCACAACGCCCGAAAGATAGTCTCCCTTTGCTATATCTCGTATTCCATTGACGAATGTGACTCCGGGAATGAGGGGAATGATAGCGCCGGCTATCATTGCATTCATGTTATCACTTAGGAACATTTGATGAAAAATAAGACAGATGATCGAGACTATGGCGGCACCAAGGATGTTTGTAGTTATCTTGCTTAATCTGTTTTTAGCAACAAATTGAAGAAAGAGGCCGAGAATCAAACCTGCAAAGAATGCACTTAGAGCATCCATCATCGTTCCTTTGTAAAGAAGTGAGAATGCACCCGAGCTCAGAGCAGTTGCACCTACAAGATGGAGACTTGGCTCATCGTGAAGGTGGTCTATTCTTTCAATCTCCTTTTTTACTTCAGAGAGAGTGTAATTGCCGTTACAAATTTCGCGGGAAAGTTGGTTGATTTCTATTACTTTTACAAGGCATGCCTTGTTCGCGGGTATGAACTTGACGCGTCCTGATGCGTTTCCATTTTCATCTTGAGCTGAGGAGAGAACACCATTAGTCAAGACGAAGAACTCTGCGTTTCCCAATCCATAATGCGAGGCAATACGCATAAGAGTATCTTCTGTACGTGAAACCTCTGCACCGTTGGAAAGCATTATACGAGCTATCTCAGTGCAGACAAACAATATTTCATCTGTTTTATTTTTCATAACATATATCTCTCAACATGATATATGTTAAATGCAATAAGTCAACCTTGGCGCCATATGTTTCGTCCGGCTTTAGTGCTTACTTCTTTTATATGATGAGCCAAGGAAGGTGTGAGTTCACCCATACTCTTGAGTCTCCATTTTCAGTTTCCAGAAGAGGAGATAGGTATGTTTATTCTGGCTTCTTTTTTTCTCCAGCCAAGCTTGCAGAGGCACTATCATCAAATAAAACAAACAGAGTTTTCCGGATAAGCCATGGTGCCGCCTTGACCGTGCTCTCTGCTGTGCCTCAAGTATGATTCGTCAGCCGAAATGTATACTTTTCAGTAAGCCTATAGATTCTCTTCTAGTAGCTGGCGCTATACTATCAGACATCTGGACGGATGAAAAGATGCCGACTGTTGATACTCTGGGGGACGATTTTCTGGAGTACGTAAAGACCGGGGATAGAATAACGGTCCATGAGGACGGCTCGGTCGACGTCGAGAGATAGAAACTTATATACATATTATTTATTAAGCATTCTTGTTGAACTTATTGATATTCAAGTTCTTTCGAGGATGCTTTTTTATCTGAGTGTTTAAATGCCTCGTATGAGGATATCTTTTTTGACAGAAATGGCGGCAAACGAGGTTATAAGTTACAGAGGAGTAATAATGCTAGAAGAAAGAAAAGAAGATTTTGAAAAACCCAGGCCGAAGCATAGTCTCAAGGATACTCTCTTTTCCTTCATAGTTAGGAAGAAAAAGTATCTTCTTGAAATTTATAAGTCTCTCCATAGAGAGGATACAAGTGTAAGGGAGGATGATATTCATCTTGTTTCAATAGAACCACTCTTCTACCCGTCTCTAATCGACGACTGTTCTTTTCTTGTAAGAAACAAGCTCCTTGTTTTGATTGAAGCTCAGTCGATTTGGACAGAGAATATAAAACTTAGATTGATGGAGTATTATGTCGCCCACTACAGAACACTTCTTCCCGATTACGACAACAGAAAATACCGTAGTATGATTCTTGAAGTGCCGGACTTCGAATTGAATGTCTTTTATACTGGAGAGAGGAAAGTTGAAGATAGACTTTATATTACGGACAATAAACCCGGAAAAAATATTGATTTGAAAAAACCGTATATTCCAGTTAATGTATTTACGAGGTATAATTCAACTGGGTTCATGAAGGAGTTTTTCGACTTCGTATTTTATTACGATAAGTATTCCGAAAGATATGGAAGGAACCATAGAGCTGTTGAAGAAACAATTCTCTTGTGTCAAAGAGATGGGATCCTGGAGGAGCTTCTTTCTGAGCATATGCATGAGGTGACGAGATACATGGAAGACTACAATGCGCAATTGATGAAAGGCTGGATTGAGGATACTGTAAATGAGAAAGTCGCTCTTGAAAAAGAGAATCTACTTTCAATCGGAGAAGCAAGAGGTAGGGCTATTGGTATTGACGAGGGTAGGTCTATCGGTATTGACGAGGGTAGGTCTATCGGTATTGACGAGGGTAGGTCTATCGGTATTGATGAGGGTAGGTTTGAAAGGGACGAAGAAATTAAGTCTAATATAATGAGTTCTAAACTATCTCCAGAGATGAGGAGCCTTTTCCTTGATATTTTAAAGAAATCAAAAGATTGATGAATAATGAGGCCTTTTTGTGTAAGGAAGACTACACAGAGATTTGATAAATGGGGTTGAGGCACGGTAAATGGAAGAAATGCAGAAAAAAATCCAAGGTATGACAGTGGCATTTCTTTTGAGATAAGAAGCTGACGAGGGTCTCTTTCTTGACGAGTAAATAGCGGTTCTAGTCTTTTGTCCGTATCTTCCATTCTAAAGCATGCCTTATCGAAACGGTAGAGAAATACCGAAAAAAGGTAGAATGTTACATTGATTGAGAAATGTGAAAATGTGCTATACTTCATCTGTTAAAAAAGGGATAAATATGAAAAAAGTAATCTGCATTCTTCTTATAGTTCTCACATTGGGCTTTCTTTATGCCTCATCTAATAGTCAGAAGATCTATCCTGTAGGCAGTTCCGTCTATAGGGATATATCGAATCTATATCTTGTCTCTGGACATGCGCTTCCCTCTACAAGTGGCCCCTGGAGCGGGGATGAACTATTAAAGATGGTCTCATTAATCGATAGAGACTCTCTTTCCGATATCTTCAGAGTAATATATGATTCCGTCCTCTCGGAGCTTGAGGGGGGGCAAGAGGATATCTCATTCGACGGCGGGGCTGTTGATTTCTCCGGCTTAATCAATTCTGACTTATATGCTCATACATATAATTCCGATGATATAAAACGAACTGACATAAACGGGATAGAGGAGACTGCATTTACTGGGCGTAGGTATTGGTTCGGGCGTGACCTGACAAAGAATAATCCCTTCTTCGAAATCGACTGGGAGACATACCTGGGGTCCCGTTTCTATACATTCTTCAACGCTTATTTAGCTAATTCCGTAAGAGGAAAGAAGGAGATAGGATCGACAAGACTCAACTCAAACATCCCGACACTTCAGAATCTCTTCGACTTCGATCTTAAGATGCTCGATATAAACTTCCCTTCTCGTGCATTCTTCTCCACAGGCGGATCTGGTTGGTCAGTTGAAATCGGGCGTGATAGGCTCTCCTGGGGAAGTGGAACGACGGGAAACCTTGTTCTCTCCGATAACTTCCCCTATCACGATATGGTGCGCTTCAGTGCATACTCATCAAAGTTCAAATACTCATACCTTGTCTCGTTCTTCCCTCATAAATCGAACTATTACGATACCCTCTGGGATAATGATACTTCAACTTGTACTTGTAGTGGGTCTGGCTGTTCAGCTACTACATCCGGAACCTGTTCTTGTGAAAGCTGCAATGGTAAATGTGGTTCTGCCTACGGCTATGATGGAGATAACTACAACAATAGTTCACGAAAAATGGAGGGCATATCATTCTATGCAGCACACCGCTTCGAGGCTCGCTTCTTTTCAGATAAGCTCACTCTTTCTGTAACGGAAGCCTTGATGTATGAGTCAGAGTCGGGGGCGCTACAGATAGCATCGCTCTCACCGATGTACTTCATGCATAATGCATACATGCCGAGTAATTCCAACTCGACTCTCGCTTTCGAGATTAACTGGACTCCTGTAAAAGGTCTTGCTCTCTATGCCCAGATTCTTTTGGATAACTTTGCGATGCCGGGCTTCGAATCTAGTCCTGGGGCAGAAAAGAGCGAGGCTGTAACCCCCGATGCAAAGGGATACATGATTGGGGCAAAGTACATTACTGCCATTAATAAGGGGATTCTTACGGTCAATCCAGAAGTTGTGTATGTTACTCCATATACCTACCTCAGAAACCCTGGTCTAATAGAGGGCGGAAGAAGTGAAGCCTCATACGGACTCGATTACATTGCGGCTGTGAAATACAGGCTCTACTCATATGAAAGTTATGCGGGTCACAGCGACATACTCTATGATGAATATGTCGTAGGCTATACATACGGACCAGATTCTCTTGTTGCTAATTTAAATATAGGGTGGCAGAAGGAGAGACTCTCTCTCGGAGGAAAGGCTTTCTTCATGATGCACGGTACCCATGATTTATGGACGATATGGACTACTGTTCCCGCCGGTACAACAAAGGAAGATTACAATAATCAATATTCCGGAATAACAACAGACCACTCCAATACCGGCAATTATCGCTATGGAGATAAGGCGAAGAAGAGAAATTCTATATGGTATACTTTTGATATAGGTCTTAGCGCAGAGTATGAACTACTCGATAACCTCTCATTTAATGCTTCTATAGATTTTGTATTGATGAAGAACATATACAACATTAATGGTCAGGATGCTAGTGACTTCCAGCTTATACTTGGAGCAAGTTGGAAACCCTTCTAATTGATGAGTCCCCGGATTATTCCGGGGATCTTACATGTTGCACGTTTATGTTGAAGGATCCCAGCCTCTTTTCGGATAGGTAATGTGCCGTGGAATTAATAAATTGGCTTAATCTATACTTCTTGTTGTCCTTCTCTTTATGATTTCAGAGAAAAGAAGGACCTTGTGAGATGCGCTTTCTCCCTCAAGTAGCGATAATACTGTTCTTACTGCAGTTATACTTGTGTCGTAGAGCTTATTGTCGAGACTTGTAATGGTGGGTATTCCGACAAGAGCGAAGCGTGAATTATTTACTCCGATAATCTCCATCTTGTCAGGAACTTTGATCTTCATGTCAAAGAAGACCTGGAGGGCGACTACCGCTATGAAGTCTTCGGAGAAGATGATTCCGTCTATCTCGGGATTCGAGACTATATAGTCTTTAATCGCTTTATACATCTCTTCGGTTTCTCCCGGTATATTCATTGTTCTCTCTTCGAATCCTAGCTCTTTAAGAGCTTTTATGAATCCCTGCTTTTTCTTGAGATTACTCGGTGTTTCGTAGTCATATATGAATGCAGGATTCTTCACCCCTGTTTTATATAGGAGCATAACCGAGTTATATACTCCGGTATCTTCATCAGAGACAATCGAGTATATGTTATTACCATTAAGTACGCCTTTGCATAATACAACTGGGATATCGGGAATATAGAGCGCGATGGCCTTCTCGACGGCATCATTTTGGTAGATTGACCCCATTATTATCACAGCATCGACATTTCTTTGGCTTAGCATCTGGATATATGAGACCATTGAATCTTCATTTGCTCCCGTATTGCATATGATTGATGAGTATCCTCTTTTTGAGAGCTCCTTCTCGATATAGTATATGCCGTCCGTATGCTGTGTTGTTCTTATATCGGAGACGAGTATTCCTATCATGCGAGAGGATTGTGTCACAAGATTGCGGGCAGTTTCGTTAGGAACGAACTTCTTTTCCTCGATTATCTTCAATACCTTTGATCGTGTCGTCTTTCTGACATGAGGGTAACCGTTTATAACTCTGGAAACTGTAGATGGAGAGCATCCCGCTTCCTCTGCTATCTCATAGATCGTTGTATTTGCCATTATTTCTCCACCTAGATTGATGATTGTGACTTATTTTCCAATGCATGGATAGATGCAACGAGCATTTCGTGGTACGGGACGGATATTCTGAGGTCCTTTGCTGCCTCTACGACGGAGCCACTTATCGTATCAACCTCTGTTCTTCTTCCATCTCTTATATCTGCATAAATTGATGTATATCCATTGCTTGCACCTATAAGCACTTTTTCTATATCATCAATGACTTCATTCAAATCAAAATCAAGGCCGAGTGCATTGGCAACTGTCACGGCCTCCTTTGCTAGGGTGTGCATTATCGAAGAGGCATATTTGTCTCTCAGAATAAAGCCGAGAGGTACCTGGAAGAGGGCAGTGAGGGATGATGCTGCAGTATTTGTGAACATCTTCTTCCAGATTTGTTTCTGTACATTATCCTCAGTTCTACACTCGAGGCCGCAAAGCGTAAATGAATCGCTTATAGCCTTAAGGGAGATGCTGTTTCCATCCGGAAGTCCGATACTTGTTATTCCTGATCCTCCGTGGTTTATTCTACCCGGCTCAATGAGGGACGAGTTATGCTGTGTAGAGCCTATGATTACATGCTTTCTGTCTGTGAATTTCAAGAGCTTGCTTTCATGTCCTGCACCGTTTTGAAGTGTCATGAGGTATGTCTTCTCTCCGATGAGATTTTTGTTCTTTTCAAGTGCAGCGATAGTGAACATCGATTTGACAAATACGATTATAAGATCCTGCACTTCTAGGAAAGATGAGTCTGTTACTGCCCTAGGTCTATATAATGAAACGGAGCCGTCTTTTTCTTTGATACTGACTCCATTTTCTTCTATCGCTTCAACTATTTTTTGTGAGAGATCTACTATAGTGACAGAGTTCTTTTTTGAAAGATAACCTCCGAAAAGGCTTCCCATCGCACCTCCGCCAAGAATTGTTATATTCATGTTAACCTTCTTTTTTTAATGAAATCGATTTCAGTATGATCTAATTTAAACATATCCATTTTGATTCTGCAATATAAAAGCAGTAGATAATTGTAATGCTAGAAAATATCGTGGGTTATCTTTTTTAGTATAGAAATTAGTTTGATAGGTTGAAGTGTTGAATAATAGAATAATTATTGAAACCGGTTCCAGTTGTCAGATTTTAGATAAGTACAAAAATCGGTTATGAGTATAAATACGATTTCACTTCAAAGAAGTTCCATACTGCATTGAGTCTTAAAGAGGAAAGGTTTAACTCTACTTACATTAGGCGGAATAAAGCATCCGTTGAGGCCGTCAAGACGATAGGGGGCGGGCGTATGAGACACATGAGAAGTATTTTGATATTCAATATGTTGTCTCTGAAAGAGAGATATGTAGTGTAGTAAAACGGAGAGTCTCAGAACAAAGACTCCGTATAATGATTGTGATGATATTACATTTTATCGTGATGTGGAAAATACTACAGAAGTTAAAAAGATAGTTATAAAAGTTCCGGTTTGAAGTGGAATATGGTAATGAAATACAAAGACAAGAAGGTTGAAAATTTTGAAAGGAAATTTGGAGCGCAGGGTTCGATTTGGGTGAGAAGCATCACAGAAAATGACGGTGAACTCAATGTTAAGGGCAGGGTTTTTTTTGATACGAGCGTGCTTCCACACTTCGCAGTCGGGAATCATATTCATAAAGCGGCAGCAAGATATGAGCTCTCTCTCAGAGGGGGATGAAAGATTACGACGAGAAAAAGAGTGATGTGACATTTGCTTCCATTTGTGATGCCATGGAATAATGAACCACCGTTAATTATTGCTTTCATCATCTATTCATAAATAAGAAGTCCGGCCTGGAATTAACCGACCGGACTATTCTATCTATTAATGCGGCTTGTACTTTCATTCTTTTAGGAGGAGACTTATTTTATGAGCCGCATTTTCAATATACTATTTACGAGAAATCTTCCAGACCCTCGATTGCATATACTCTGACAGGACAGCTATCGAGTCCTTTGATATACATAGGTGCGAACGAAATGAAGAATGTATCTTTTTTGAGCTCATCAAGATTCTTCAATACTTCAAGGAAGGTTATATCCTTTGCCATACATATGTCGTGGAAAGGCTTTACATCTTCGTTGGAATTTTCAATAGATACTCCGTCTCCAAAACCTACACACTTTACTTCGTGATCTACACACCACTGGGCAGTCTCTCCATTGACAAATAGTCTCTTATCCTTAGGACCGTTTGTTTCGGGTGTGAAGGGGGCAAGTTTATAAATGGAATCGATGATGATAACATCACCTTTCTGGATTTTATCTCCAAATGCTTTATCGAGGTCCTTTCCTGTTATGTGACTATTGGGAGCAAGGTCCTTGAATTCATAGTAGAGAGCTCTTCCCATAAATGATGTAACGGGAAGTCCTGCCACATCCTTACCGTCATCAAAATGATGATACGGGCACTCGCAGTGTGTTCCGAGATGTGTCATGATATCGACATTTGTATGGTAGTCGGGGATAGGACCTCCGGTATTGAATCTATCGAGGTGGCATCTTCTTGTTTCTGTTGCCGGATCAACAAGTTTAGTCAAATCAACAACTCTTAAAGAACCTAATTTGTAAACGCTCATAATTCTCTCCTTTTGCAATCGATTTCAATTGCGATAATCAATAAATATCATGAGTTATTTGATAAATCAAGAGAAAATTAGATAATTTTTATAATATTTTTAAAATTAAAATTGAAATCCATTTCAAATTATGGAAGGTGTTCACACCTGGGACAGAGAATGGCCTTTAAAATCGTCATCAGCATATATGCCTTGTTCAGTAAAAACATACGGAAAAGAAGTACGGCCACCTTTCATTCCTTTTGTTTTGCATTATCGAGGTGAAATTTTTGCACCTCGATATTCTCTTTCTCCATGTATATGCCACTTTCTGTGAAGGCATAGGGAGGATAAACACTGCCTCCCTTTTGGCCTTTTCTATGCATAATCATGGTCGAAAAAACCGTCCTCGATAATTGGTTTACTTCTTCTTTTGTTAATTGGGCCCTAAAATCCTCAGGGGCTTTTGCAATATTGTTCTTCACCTGACTATTGAAGTTTTTGTTATATCTATATAACTCAACCAAATCAGAATTTATCATCACCTATACACCGCGAGCTTTATATATCTTGTTTGTTATTGCATCTGCGTTTGTCAACTCAGGAGGTAAAGTGCCTTTATTGCTTTTCATATACATAGAAACAGTGAACTACTCGGTAATAAATTACCAGAGCATCATGGCTGAGATTTCTCCCCCCA
>CAVFXW010000025.1:0-23976 GCA_963626675.1 Clostridium sp. CAG:452
ATCACTATAAATCCCTCCTACTGGATTTCTGGTCCAATAAGAGGGGTTCATATCATTGTTTCTGAGGGCTTCATCTTTTCTTTATGGTTATAGTCCCATCTTTGCTTTCATCTTTGACCAGCTGTCTTTCAATGTAACTGTTCTATTAAAGACGAATGCATCCTCTCTGCTGTCTTTAGAGTCCACACAATAGTAGCCGTTTCTTACAAATTGCAGATAGTCTCCGACTTTTGCCTTTTCAGCTTCTTTCTCGATATATGAATTCTTTAAAACAACTAGCGATTCAGGATTAAGGTCATCTAGGTAATTTCCAGTTGTCGCACCGGGCGTCTCAGATGAAAAGAGTTTGTCGTATTGCCTTACTTCAGCTTTAATGTTGATCGATGCACTTACCCAATGGCTTGTTCCTTTGACCTTTCTTCCGTCGGGAGTATCTCCTCCACGAGAGAGTGGATCATATGTGCAATGTATTAGTGTGATATTTCCCGTCTCATCCTTCTCAACGCTCTCTGCTTTTATATAATAGGCACCTTTGAGTCTGATTTCATTTCCGATATAAAGTCTGTGGTAGCCTTTTACCGGCACTTCCATGAAGTCTTCTTTTTCAATATAGAGCTCTCTAGTGAATGCGACAGGATGTGTTGTGCTATTCTCATCCTCAGGGTTGTCGACCATATCGAAATACTCGACTTTATCTGCTGGATAGTTGTCAATTACACACTTAATAGGATCAAGAACTGCCATAAGACGTTTTGCTCTCTTGTTGAGATCTTCTCTTACACAGAATTCCATAAGCGAATAGTCGACAGTACTTTCAACCTTTGCTACTCCTACTCTTGAGACGAAGTCCTTCATTGCCTCTGGAGAATATCCTCTTCTTCTTATTCCACTGATGGTTGGCATTCTCGGATCATCCCAGCCTGTGACGAAATTGTTATTCACAAGGTATAGAAGTCTTCTCTTACTCATTAAACAATATGTGATATTGAGACGTGCAAACTCATATTGATGAGGTGTGTGTTCGATATTGTCTATACTCGTTGCCCAGTCATATGCGGGGCGGTGATCCTCAAATTCGAGTGTACAGATAGAGTGCGTTATGCCTTCAATTGCATCACTTATCGGATGAGTAAAGTCATACATTGGGTAGATACACCACTTCTTTCCTGTTCTTGGATGTTCGGCATATTTAATTCTGTAGAGAGCGGGATCCCTCATGTTTATATTCGGGCTCGCCATATCGATCTTGGCACGAAGTGTATATTTCCCTTCTGGGAATTCACCCCCCTTCATCCTCAAGAAGAGATCCATGTTCTCCTCGATACTTCTATCTCTATCGGGGCTGTTTTTTCCCGGCTCTGTGAGAGTTCCTCTGTATTCCTTCATTTCTTCAGGAGAAAGAGAATCTACATATGCCTTGCCTTTTTTTATGAGATCAAGAGCGATTAAGTAAAGCTGATCGTAGTAGTCCGATGCGTAGTACTCGTATTCTCCCCAGTCATATCCAAGCCAATGGATATCACTCTTGATGGAGTTGATGTATTCCATATCTTCTTTGGCAGGATTTGTGTCATCAAGCCTAAGGTGGCATCGTCCTTTATATTTCTCAGCTAGACCGAAATTGAGACATATACTCTTGATGTGACCTATATGGAGGTATCCATTGGGTTCCGGGGGAAAACGGGTGACTATCGTATTGTTCGGTACTCTACCTTCCCTTAAATCTTCCTCTATGATTTTTTCAATAAAATTAAGAGGTTTGGAAGAACTTTCTTCCTTTTTTTCTTCATCCATGTAAAACCTTCCTTCGCATCTTCCAAAGGATGCTTAGAGTTAATTGAGTTGAGTTTATCATTTATTGCACTCTTTCTACTAGAGATTAAGATACATGAACAATATTGTTTTATTTTGGACAAAAAAAGACACTCACTAGAATATTGTTCGACATATGATATATAATTCCGCCATGTCTAAAAGAATAAAAGAAGGCCACAGAGTAAAGGATCTCAATCCTTTCGATACATTTATTCCGTTTGTGATGGTCGAGAGAAATGACAGTCAGAACACGATCAACGAGTCTTTTGAGATCGCGCCTGTTGAAGAATTTATCAAAGAGATGAGAGGCGAAGGGCTTGAGGGCTTCGGGGTTCTCCATGTAATTCTTGCCTCCTATGTTAGAATGGTCAGTCAAAGACCTAGAACAAACAGATATATAAGAGGCCAGCGCATATGGGCACGTAACGAGATTACAGTCTCACTTGCAATTATGAGAAAGATGAGCATAGATGGCGTTGAAACAACTATCAAAATGCACTTTAAGCCTGAATATAATGTTTACCAAGTATATGATGAGGTATCGAGAGCAATTGCTAGTGGGATGAAGGAAACCAACACCGACAGTGCTGCAAAGGTTCTTACAAAAATTCCGCGTCTTATTTTGAAGTTTTCTATGTGGGCATTGAAGACGCTTGATTATTTCAATCTGCTTCTTCCGTCTCTCAAGGAAGCCTCTCCATTCCATGCATCCATGTTCATCACAAATATGGCTTCATTGAATATACCACCTATCAGACACCATCTCTATAATTTCGGTAATTGCCCGCTTTTCATTGCATTTGGTGCAAAGAGAACGATTTATGACTTCACCGAAGATGGAGATCCTTTCAAAAAGCGTGTTGTTGATTTTACAGTCAATATCGACGAGAGAACGACCAACGGCTATTATTGGGCTTCATCTCTCAAGATGTTCAAGCACTATCTTGCACACCCTGAGCTTTTAAAAGAAAAGCCCGAGTGTGTTGTTGAGGATAAATAATCACCATACTTCAAGCTCTGCTTTTCCTTCTCCACTGATTAAGAGCCCGAATGATGAAGATGAGAAGAATGCAGAGTTTCTTATTTTTAATATCATATTCACTCCGTCTGAGAAGATGATTTCTTCCCCGTTCTTGTCTATTTCTATTCTTGTAATAGGCTTAGACATATTATGCTCACTCTCGAATCCAAAGAATGAAATCTTTATTGAATTATTCTCAAAGACGATTTTGTCTGTTGGAGTATGAAGAAAGACGAATGAGAAAGAAATACCGGGAGAAGGCGTAATGGAGAGAAGCATCTTTCCACTTTCTCCGAGAGTGAAGAAAACGGAAGAAAATTCCCTATTCATAATCGATGCACTGTGAAGTGATATAGAAAAGAAATCCGGCTTTTTAAGCCATTGTGCCTTATTCATGTTCATGGTTCTATTTTCATACAATTTTCTTGATAGTGGAAGAGTAGAGGAATAAAATCGGGATATGATTGGAATAATTGCTGATAACGCTTATGAGTTAACTATGATAACAGAAGGTGAAGAAGAAGGATTGTATTGCTCAGACTTCTCCGGATACCTAGAGCAAATAGCTGGTCTTGTCGGAGAAGATAGTAAAGGTAATTTTTCAGTTCTCACAGAAATTGGATTAGATAATCAAGGAAATTGCATTGAAGATTGGTACAAAACGAATTATGACTTCGATATAGAATTCCTCTATACAAAGGCATTATTTACAACCATTGCAATAGATGGAGATAAGCGCCTTAGGGGGAGCGCCTCGGGAAATATAAAGAAAAGCGATATTCTTTCGTTTATAGATGAAAAGAAAGTAGATACTCTTCTCGTTTCTGCTCCTCTTTTATCATTTAGTCCCTCCTCGGATGAGATAACATCGGCCATAAAGGAAAGAAAGGGAACTCTTTCCCGTATAATTGTCGACACTACTATAAGTTGGGATATCCTCCGACTGGAGAGAGTGAAGGAGAGTATGGAGGACTTACTACAGAGTGGCTTTGTCCTCTATGCTGTAGGCGATGCTCTTTCAATTGAAGGCGTGAAGAGAATGAGTCTAGACCACAGAAACCGTATCCTTCTTGAAGAGGAAAGCGAGAAATGAGTCGTAGATAAAGCTGTCAGTCGGCTCTGAGAGCGCACTGTCGGAAAAGTAATCAACCATTGTAAAGCCACACCTGAGAAGAGAGCCTATGATTTTTTCGAGTGTATGGGAGAACTCAAGGGTATCACATCTAGCTATTCTTTTTTCAAGTTCCTTCTTTGAGAGAGAGTGTGTTGATGAAAAAGGAAGAGTGTATTTTACGACGAGTTTTTTCTCTTGTTTCTTTTCATCAAATAGATAGAGTGCAGGATTGGCTATTCCCATCATGAAGTAACCACCTTTTTTGAGCACACGTGTTATTTCGGAGTAAGCTCTATCAAGATCCTCGACAAAGTTAAGAGAAACGGGGTTAACGATTGAGTCGAAAGTCTCGTTTTCAAATGGAAGTGATAGTACACTGGCCTCTATTGTCTTTGCCTTAAGAGAATAGAGGGAAAGAGCGTTTCTATCGGCTTTGATTTGCTCGGGGGAAATATCAACTGTTGTTACATCACATCCATATGCCGAAAGAAGAGGTGTCTGTTGTCCGCCTCCTCCGCATAGAACAAGGACCTTCTTATTTTTAAGCTTTTCATACCATGTTTGTGGAATAGTACGCTTCGTGGTGATGCGTATCTCCGGCTTACCGCTTTTTGCTTTTCTTATATCTTCTTCTTTTACTACTCTCGACCAATAGGAACCTTCTTTCTTCTCTTTGTCCCACGCGTTTTTGTTAGCTTCTTCCGTATTCATATGGAGAGTATAACACGCCCTCGGTAATGGATAATACAAGTTTTTATTTTAAAAATAGTTAAACATGTTATGTTTTGTTTTCACGAAGAGAAAACTCATATGTTCACAAAAAACGCACTCTTTATTATCCTTTATGTATGAAGCGTTTTTCTTTTACTGAAATATTGACGATTATACTTGTTTCTATAACGGGAATTGCAATCATCCTCGGTTTATATCTTTGGACAATTTCTCTTAGAGAGGAGAAGGAAGAAGAGGCACTGCGCTCTGCGATGGAAAAAGTTGTCAATACAAAAGGCGAGAAGGCTCTTTTTGAGTTGGCCGGTATTCCTGTTGATAAAGTCTATTATGGAGATGAGCTTTTATCATTATATGATCAAGATAACGGTGTATGGAATTACACAGCAGAAGAGGCAAGACGTATTGCAGTTTATAATAAATGTAAGGCGAGTGTTGTTGAGATTAATTCATACTCTTCGTTATCTGACTCTGGGCAAGGAAGTGGCGTTATACTTACAAGTGATGGTTATATAGTTACTAATAAGCATGTCGTTGGAAATAATACATCATTCACCGTCGTCTTTTCAGATAACACAAGTGAGGAGGCCACTGTTATAGGAACGGACTCCTTGACAGATATCGCAGTTCTGAAGGTTAACAGAAGTGGTCTTACTCCGATTGATATAGGTAATGCGCAATCTCTCTCGGTAGGACAGATTGTCTATGCAATTGGTAATCCATATGGTTACTCTTGGTCTTTCACGGATGGCTCTATTTCAGGACTCGAGAGAATGGTGAGTACATCATCATCTTCTTCGATTATCCCGAATATGATACAGACGAATGCACTTGTGAATCCAGGTAACTCAGGAGGCCCTCTTCTCAACTCTTCTGGTGAGATGATAGGCCTTATATCATCAATATATTCAACAACTGGAAGTGCAGAGGGAATTTCATTCGCACTTCCGGTGGAAACTGTACTTGATTGTGCTTCTTCTCTTATAAATGAAGGTAAGGTTAATCGTGGTTGGATGGACATTCTCTCTGTGGAACTCAATGCCCAGATAGTTGCTTATTCGAATCTGATTGTAGATGAAGGAATACTTGTCAGTCAGGTTCTTCCATTGGGTAAGGCAGATAAAGGCGGCATTAAGGGCGGCAGCGAGAAAGCTCAATATGGGCAGAGCGTCATATATCTCGGGGGAGATGTAATAGTCAGCATAAATGACACTCCAATTACAGGGTATGTTGATTATTTTGCATTCCTCTTTTCTACAAAGGCTGGAGATAAGGTTGATGTGACTGTTATTAGAAACGGTGAGAAAAAGGTCCTTAAAAATATAGAACTCGTTGAACAGACCGAGGAGAATACACAGTGGATTCTGAGATAATCGTTCCCGATTATATAACGGGCAAAGACCGACCATTTAAAGTGCACTCTCCATTCTCTCTTCAAGGGGACCAGGAGAATGCTGTTAATAAACTCTATGAAGGTTATCTTAATGGAGATAGAGCGCAAACACTTAAGGGCGTTACAGGATCCGGCAAGACCTTTACAATGGCAAAGCTTATCGAAAAGATACAGAAGCCCGTTCTTGTGTTGAGTCACAATAAGACGCTCTCAGCGCAGCTTTATAGAGAATTTAAGAACTTCTTCCCGGAGAATGCAGTTACATATTTTGTCTCTACATATGATTTTTATCAGCCTGAGGCATATGTTCCCGGTAAGGATCTATATATAGAGAAAGAAGTCGATATAAATGATGAAATAGATAGACTGAGACTTCACGCTTCGTTCTCTCTAATGGAGAGGCGAGATTGTATAGTGGTTGCAACTGTCTCTTGTATATATGGATTGGGAAACCCTGTATCTTTGAGAGATATGCTCTATTCATTTCGCGTAGGAGATGATTTTAATAGAACAGTTGTTTTCGAGCAGCTTTTGAGAATGCTTTATGAGCGCAATGATGATATTCTAGAGCGTGGCCGTTTCAGAGCCCGGGGTGAGACAATCGAAATATACCCCGCTTATCTTGAGACGGCATTTAGGATCTATCTTGATTGGGATACTATAAGTGAGATTGTATGGTTCGACCCTGTAAGCGGGGAAAAGAGGGAGAGTGTAGAAGCTGTAACACTCTACCCTGCAAAACAATTTGTTCTGCCTCAGAGTCAAATAGACAGAGCGATAAATGAAATCGAGAAAGAGAAGGATGAGCGGTACGAATACTTTATTTCCAACGGTAAGTATGTGGAAGCAGAGAGAATAAAGAGTCGGGTTGAGTATGATATAGAAATGCTCAAGGAGATAGGGTACTGCTCAGGTATAGAGAACTACTCTCGGCCCTTGACGGGACGAAAAGAAGGTGAGAGACCTCCTGTTCTACTGGATTATTTTCCTGATGATTTTGTAACTTTTATAGATGAGAGCCATGTTACGCTTCCCCAAATAGGTGCGATGTATGAAGGTGATAGATCTCGTAAGCTCAATCTTGTTAATTATGGTTTTCGGCTTCCATCTGCTCTTGATAATAGGCCGATGAAATACGAGGAGTTCGACAACAAGGTTGAACAGAGAATTTATGTAAGCGCCACCCCTGGACCAAGGGAAAAGGCGGAATCTGTTCAGATAGTTGAGCAACTTATACGTCCTACAGGACTACTAGATCCGGAGATCTTCGTTCGTCCTACGGAGGGGCAAATGGAGGATCTATACGGGGAAATCAAGAAGACTATAGAGCGAGGAGAGAGAGTTCTTGTCACAACGCTGACAAAAAAGATGAGTGAAGATTTGACAGATTATCTTTTATCCCTTGGTTTGAAGGTTAAATATCTTCATAGTGAAGTCGATACAATCGACCGTGTCGATATCTTAAGAGATCTCAGAAAGGGAAAGTTCGATGTTCTGGTTGGTATCAACCTCCTGAGGGAAGGGCTTGACCTACCGGAAGTGAGCCTCGTGGCGATACTCGACGCCGATAAAATCGGATTCCTCCGCTCAAGTACAGCCCTTATACAGACTATCGGAAGAGCTGCAAGAAACAGTAACGGACGAGTAATTATGTATGCCGATAGAGTGTCAGAGCAAATGAATGAGGCCATAAGCGAGACAGAGAAGAGAAGAAAAGCACAGATAGCATATAACAATGAACACGGTATTACCCCGAAGACTATAAAGAAGGAGATTGATGATATACTTGAAAGGAGTATAAAGGACAGTCAAGAGATAGCTCAGAACAATGCAAAGATCCTTTCTTCTTCATACAATCTCCTCCTCGAAAAAGATAGAAAAAAATACATCAAGGATCTCGAAAAGGAGATGAGAGAGTATGCTGCCTCTCTTGAATTTGAGAAGGCAGCAGTCTTGAGAGATGAAATAGAGAGAATAAAGGCGAGAAAAGATCTTTGAGCTATCGTATTCTTATATCGAGGCGCCTTAGAGATGAGCGTGGGGTTTGGTCTGAAAGCTCCACTTCGGGAAAGTTTTCTCTTATATATGAGTAGATCGAGTAGAAGGTAAGAAAAGAGCTCTCTTGTCTACTTACGTTATTCTCCATATCGAAGCCGAGGGCCTCTAAGAGATAATATGTGAAGGCTCCATAATGAGTTTGGAAAGGTTCGCCCGATAAGCTGTCCCAGGCTGTTTGATTTTTCCCTGAAGCTGTCATAATCCACATGTTCTGGTATGTGATATAACATTTTTCGAGTGAGCTGTTTTTCAATGCTTCAATATAATCATCTCCTATATAACGGTCCTCATCATTAGTGAATTTATCCATAGTAGTAAGTGTGTTACCTTTAATAAAGTTTCCTGAATAACAGGAGTCCAGAAATAGTATTTTATTTCCAGGAATTGAATCGAGAGCTTCAAGAATTATTTCCTTATTAGTGGATACGTATTGATATTTAGGCGTTTCATCATCATTGGTTCCTATCGTTGTAGTCCTATCAGCATTTGTTATAAGTGCTCCCGTTTCTTCTTCTCCGTGTCCGGAATAGGTGAATATGATAAGGTCGTTCTCTGCGCTTTCAAGACTTCTTATACACTCAATAACATCGTCCATGTCCCAATCAACCTTCGTTTCTAGAGCTGAGGGAACATATAAAAATTCTTCAAAACAAGCACTCGAAGGCGAGGATAGTTCGTTTTTATTTTTGTCGAACGGCTTGAAAGAGGGCGTCTTATTAGGGTTATCATTTGTCGGCATCGAGGTGTAACGAGAGCCGTCCTGCGCCGTGAAGCTGTATACATGGACTCTATTCAGAGTGGAAATTTGGCTTATGAGGGATGCTTGGTCTGATATTACATTCTCCAAATGGGATTTTCCATAGAAGTCATCTGCAACAGATATGAGATAAATTTCACGCTCTGGAAGTGAGTTATCTGGTGAGCATGAAGGAAAGAGGAGGAGAAGAAGTGATAATAACAAAACTGTAATCATAATATTTCACCTCCTATCCGCAAAGCGAAAGAGGCTGTCACTTCAGTTCCATCTGGAGTGTATGTATAGCTCATAGGAAGAAGAAACGAAAAATAGTTATTTACTATATAGTGCAGAGATAGCCGTGCCTCTACGTATTTGATTATTGCTTTTATATCTGTGTATTCTTCGTAACCAAAGAAAGAAGCAATACTTCCACCAAATTTTCTGTTGTCGAGTAATATCTCAACTCCGATGCCACTTTTGAAGAATTGAGGAACCAAGAGGCCTTCTCTCTCGAGGCTTTTGGGGTTATGTGATACACTCAAGGGGAGGCTGAGAGTTACATTACCCCATCTATAGGACAGAATGCTTATTTCGATTCCAGCGGAGAAAAGCGGGTAATAATTTTTCTCATATATTAAGGCGCTTCCTCCCGCTTTAATTGTGAATGACGGGTAGAAAGATGCTCCGAGTGTGAAAAGTGTCGTCAATAAAAGGAAAAATACAATTATTTTTTTCATGTCTCTTTTCTCCTATTATTTAAACACATTATCTAGTTGTTTTTGTCAAAGTTTTCTGATTGAATCTCTCATAAGCATTATTGAAACTATTTTCTTTCTGGGCTTTAGCCTTGAGAAAGCCATTATGGGATTTCCTTCGAATGTAAGGAGAATCATATAACCGTCCCCTCTATATTCAATTGATTCTACCACACATCCATTGAAAATAATGTGGTTGGGATATATTCCAGGATTAAGAGGCTCTTCACTTATTGAAGTTACATTCTCCGGCCGGAAGAAGAGAGTGCCACCATCTTGGTTCTTGTAGATAGTAGAGGAAGGAAGTGCCGTGCCGTCTCCTGTAAAGAAAGCGGAGAAAAGAGTCTTTGGCTCTGTGTATATCTCTTCAGGAGTACCCGATGTATCGACTAAGCCATCCTTCATGATGATTATCTTATCACTTATTGCGAAGGCCTCATCTCGGTCATGTGTGACGTAAAGCATAGTAAGGCCGAGTGCATCGTGCAGCTCTCTTATTTTCGACCTCAGATTCTTTCTTAATGGCAGATCAAGATTTGACAGTGGCTCATCGAGAAATAGAATATCGGGCTCGCTTGCTATTGCTCGGATGAGTGCAACACGCTGAGCTTCTCCTCCCGAGAGTGTTTCGACTTTTCTTTTTTCGTATCCCGATAGCCCTGAAATGGATAGAAGTTTCTTTGTTGTATTCCTTTTTTCATCCTTCGTTTTGTTCTTCATTCCATATTCAATATTCTTCTCTACATTCATTGAAGAGAAGAGAGAGTAATCCTGAAAAACAAATCCTATTCCTCTCTTCTCTGGAGGAAGGGAAGTAATATCATGATTGTTGAGAGAGATTGTGCCGTCGTCTGGACTCTCGAGTCCGGAGATAAGAGAGAGTAGTGTTGATTTTCCACTTCCCGAGGGTCCGAGAAGACATAAGAGCTCACCTTTATTAATTTCAAGAGAAACACTGAGATTAAAATCTTTATATTTTTTTCTTATATTCTTTACTTCAAGATACTTCATTTTTTCTCCCCCAGGTATTCTGATGCGGCAAATACAACAAATGAGATGACAATCATTATCACACTGAGAACAGAAGCTCCCTGGTAATTGTATTGATTGATCATTTTATATATCAACACAGCTAGTGTGGATATCTTTCCATTTCCAAGTGAGAGCGTTGCGTTTGTCTCTCCGAGAGAGAGTACAAAGGATAAAGCCCATGCGCGAAGTACATAACGCCTCAGCAAGGGCCTCTCGACTCTTCTGTAGCATGATAATATGCTTTTATTGAGAGTAATTGCCGAGTTATAGAGGTTCTCACTTATATTTCCCGCTCCTTGTGATACTGTCCTTGAAGCAAACGGGAGGCAAACGAGTGTATGTGCAAGCACTGTTATGATAAATCGCCACACTTCACTTCTCAAATTAAGAGATGACGATAAAAATGAAAATCCCAGTCCTAGCGTCACACTACCGAGTGCTATTGGAAGAGAAGATAATATAGCAATGAACCTACTTCTCCTTCTTAGTTGAGAGATTGTCAAGGCTGATGCCATACGCACTGCGATAAATGATGAGATAAGTGCAATCAAACATGATTCTACAATAGCCGTTTTTACAACAGGGGAAAGGATCATATTCTTCCATGTCAGAAGGGAGAATGTTCCATCTTTATTGAAGAATGAACGGTAGAGAATTGAAAGAAGTGGAGGAAGCATGAAAGAAAGTATTATGAGTGAAAGTATACAGGCTATGAGTTTCATCTTCCCTTTTGCTGGTATGAGCACTTTTTTGTTTTTACATATTTTTTTCTCTTTTTTTAGTTTAGACGAAAGAAGAAGGAGAAGGCTCATTATCAGAAAAGAGAAGAGGGCAAGTGCACTTGCATTAGATGTGTCCCCATCCATGTATGCACGCCGGTATATTTCCGCTTCTATTGTGTAATACCTCGGGTTTCCTCCAAGTGTCATTACTATTAAAAAGGATGGAAAACAGAAGAGGAAAATCAAAAGAAAAGTTTGTATCAAACTTCCTCTTATCTTTTTGATGGTAATTGTTCTGAATACATAAGATCTCGATTTTCCTAATAGAAGAGCTGCATTCTCTTCTGTCGTTCCACTTTCCATTAGTGCTGTTGTGAGGACAGAAAATGCAAGAGGAAAATTCAGATAGACGTGGGCAAGTATTATTGAAGAATATGAGTAGAGTATTTTTATTGTTACCTTGCCAGATGTGAGTTTAGTGAGAAAAGAAGAAAGAAGGCCGTTATTCCCGTACCATATGACAAAGGCGAGAACGACGATTATTGATGGCATGACGAATGCTGAGAGCGAAAGCGAGAGTACTGCTTTTCTTCCGCAAAATGAGAAAGTGGAGAAGAAAACGGCAACTGGAAGTGCAAGCAGGATGGAAATAAGAGCACTCAGGAGAGCCTCTCCAGCTGTGAATGATAAGAGACGATATGTATATGGGGATAGAAAGACACTTTTAATGGTTTCTGTCCCCTTTAGAGATTCTCTAGCTACGGCAAAAAACGGAAAAACAAACATAATAAGTGTTATTAGAAGTGCAGGGAGCGCTATAAGAAGATAAAATTTATTTTTCCGTTTCATTTTTCTTATTCTCTTACTAAATCGGAGAAAGAAGCAAGAAGTGAAGATACCTCTTCTCCTGTAGAGGTGTATATTTTCTCCGGGATAGGGGCATAGGAGTATGCCTCTGGGAGTTCTGTCTTTGAGCGAGAAGGATACATCGATGATGTGACTGCTATTGTTTCCTGGCCTTCACTGAGAATAAAGGAAACGAACTCTTCGGCCTGTGGACGCTTCTTTGTTGTCTTCAATATTCCGATTCCTTCGATTGTTGCCTCATGTCCTTCATCGAATATTAGTGCCTTGTAGCGTGTCGTATTTTCGTTCATTACATGATAGACGGGACTTGTAGTATAGCTGATTACGATAGGTGCTTCACCTTCTGTAAAGAGGGCGTAGGCCGATGACCAGCCCGATGTTACAACAAGTGCAGAGGATAGCATTGTTCTCCACCAGGAAATATAATCATCTCCCAATACAGCGTGCGTCCATAAGAGAAGCCCCAGTCCAACTGAGCTTGTTCTCGGGTCAATCAAAATGACCTTGTCCCGGTATTCTTCCTTTGTTAGATCCATTAAAGAGTGTGGCATCTCTATTTGGCTCTCTGTGTCGAACACAAAAGCAAACGTTCCCCAATCAAATGGCACAAGTCTGTTTTCTTTGTCGAAGAAAAGATTTGGCTCTATATCTTCTAGTAGTGGGGAAGAGAAGCTCTCGAGTAGGGGATAGACTCTCTCTGCCATATAATCTGTTACACCCAGAATTACATCACACTCTGTATTCTCTCCTTCAAGAAGAAGCTTATTTATCATCTCTGATGAAGAACCGCAAGAAACCAGATTTACCTTTATGCCAGTTTTCTCTTCAAAAAGTGGAATAAGAGTTCCACCACTTCCCCAGTCACCACAGAATGTGTCATAGGCATAGACTGTTATTTCGTTTGTATTCTCTTCCTTGACGGGGGAAGAAAAGAGAGAAAGTGCCGCGAGAAGCACAAAGAAGACAGAAATCAGCTTTTTCATTTGAAAGCCTCCTTATTTTAATTCTGTCTCAGGGAAAACAAAGAAATATGCTGTCGTTCCCTACGCCGGCATTACCCGGATCAGGTTCGAGGGTATCTCTCAGGCATTACACCACCCCTAGACAATAAGAATTTAGAGTGAAATATGGAAAACTTCAAGACAAAAGGTTAAAGGGAGGGTAAACTTTTAATATGTTTCCTCTCCTTTCATCTTTTGAGGCTGCAACACTTGAAAAATCGTTGATAGAATCATCTTCTTTGAGCGAAAGAAGTCTAATTGACAATGTTGCTGTCCTTGTATATACGAAATACCGTTTTCTCTTTGATAAAAAAAGAGTTCTCTTTGTCGTTGGTAAAGGCAATAACGGAAGCGATGCCCTTTCTTTAGCTTTACATGTTTCCCGTATTGCAAAGGCGGTTTACATATATTGCCACTGGGATAAGGGAAACAGTGAAAATGAATATAGAAAGAGCCAAATTCCTTCCTCTTTCTTTGTTTCTGAAGTCAGAACCGATGTAGATACAATAGTAGACGGGCTTTTTGGCTCGGGATACCGAGAAAAAATCGATGAAAGGACCGAAAGGGTAATAGAGAGCATCAATACTAGCTCGGCTGTAGTACTCTCTCTGGACTCTCCTTCATGCTATCGAGTGAAGGCTGATTATACTATTACATTCATGTGTTACAAAAAGGAGATGTACAATCCCTCTCTCAGGTTGTTCTCAGGGGAAGTGACGCTCTCTAATCCCGGTTTTCCACAAAATAAAATACGCTCAATTGAAAAGCGTTACCTTCTCTCTTCTTGTGATTACTCAATCCCCCAATTTAAAGCCACAGATTACAAAAATAGCCGCGGCTCAGTAACAGTTGTCGGAGGAAGCGATAGATACCCGGGAGCTCCGATTCTTACTTCTCTTGCCGCCTTTCACTCAGGAGCTGGTCGCGTTACAATTATCTCAACAGCTAAGGTGCATCTACTAGTTTTTTCTTCTTATCCCTCAATCATGGTCTCTTCTCCTAGATGTCCACTTCCGATGAGTGATTGCTATGTTGTAGGACCGGGCTGGAACAGAGGAAGTAGAAATAGGCTTGAAGAAGTGATTAATAGTGGAAAGAAAATCGTGGTTGATGCCGATGGGATAAAACACCTTTCTGGCCTTAGTCTTAAAAACCGCGGGGTAATTACACCCCACATTGGGGAGTATAGGAGGCTGATTAAGATGCTCGGCATAGAGGAAGATACAATAGAAGAGAGCCTGAAGAAGACAGCCCTTAGGCTAGAGTGTGTTGTCGTTCTCAAAGGTTCTGTTACGATAGTTACAGATGGAGATGCTTTTTACTATTATGACGGCGTAAATCCTAGCGTTGCTGTCGCGGGCTCTGGGGATGTTCTGGCGGGAATTATTGGAGCGTTCCTCGCTTTTGGCATGGACGCTTTACAGAGTGCGCTTAACGCTGTTATCCTTCATCAAAAGTGTGGAAGATTCCTTGAAAAAAATCTAGGATTTTATTCCGCGGAGGATATTATTAAAACCATAGGGAGAATGAGGTGATTCAAGGTTATTTTCTTTCAATTTTCTACCTTGTTTTATCTGCATTGATTTATTATCAAAGTAAGTACCGTATGGAGCTTTCGTTTATGTTACGCTTCATGGATTTACTTGAAAAAAATAGAAGGTTCTATATATTGTTCATCTCCTGTGGCTTTCTGACTTTTCTTATTCTCTTCTTTTTTCCTATATATCCCGGTCCTATGATACTAGGTGATCTTATCCCGTCTCTTATGGTTCTCTATAATACGCTTTATTTTCTTGTTATGATCAAAAGGAAGGAAAAGAATGAAAAGGCGGAGAACTACCTAGATATGAAATCACTATCGAGGAAACTCTTTCTTGCTAGGATGAGTATAATTGTTGCGATAGTTCATTTTCTTCTTCCTTCCTTTGTCTTGTTATAGGAGCAATATGGTAGAACGTAGTACAACGGCAGGTGTTCTCTTTGAGGATGGGTGTTTTCTTGTTGCAAAGCGAAAAACAGGCGGTCCTCTATCACAAAAGTGGGAATTCATCGGAGGTAAGAACCGCTATGGAGAGAGCCTCGAAGAAACACTCAAGAGGGAATGGTTTGAGGAAACGGGGCTTAGAGTCAAGGTTGGACGCTTTCTTCTCAATACGACCTTCATTAATAATGATACCCGCTATACGCTACATTGTTTTCTTGTCGAAAGAAAAGAGAAGAGTGAGCCTCTTCTCTTCGTTCATGATGCATTTCTCTGGGCAGATAAAAGAGAGCTCTCTCTTCTTTCATTTGCACCGAGTGATGAAGTTATCAGAGATTATCTTCTTTCGTGTGATTTATAATAAATGAGCTCATCTCCTTTATAGCTTTCTTTGCGTCATCAATGAGCGAGGGCATATAGAGAAAACCGTGTACAGAACCTTTGTAGATGGAGAGCGAAGAGTTCGTCCCTAGTGAAGTAAGAAGGCCATGATACATTATCCCTTCGTCTCTTAGGCTATCTGCCTCGCTAACTATGATTAAATGATCGGGAAGTATATAGCAACCGTTTTCATCTGTCTCTACGGCACAGGAAGAATATATATTCGGTACGCTAAGCGTATTTAGCGCTCCTTCAAGCATTAGAAGTGGTGAGGCATATGGCTTAAGGCCATCCTCTGTATTCTCCAGATAATTAGTGAATGTGTATTCCATTACACGCATGCTTATCATGGTTTTTCTTCCATCAAAGCCTCCGAAGAGTACGTGAGAGGGAAGTAGGATAGGGTAAACACAAAGGCTTGGATATACGAGTATTACTCCTTTTGGCTCAGTCAAGCCTTCTTCCTTTGCTCTTATTGCAAGACCTGCGGCAAAGTTTCCTCCGGCACTGTCTCCGAATAGAATGATTCTATTGGTATCTGCATTGTGCTTTTCGCCGTTTTCGGCGAGGTATTTGTAGGCTTCTATAACATCGTTTGCCCCTTGAGGGAATTTATGTTCAGGCGCGAGGGAATAATCAATTGAAAAAACTATCGAGTTGGTCTTGTCTTGAAGAATGCCCAAGAGCTCCTGGTATGTTTTATAGTCGGATGAGGTATATGCCCCTCCATGAGTGAAGAATATTACAGGGAGTATCTCATCTCCACTATAAGATTTTGGATAGCTTATCCATAGAATGGAAGAGCTTAAAGCAACTGTTTCAACTCTTCTATCTCCTTTTAGGGGAATGTCTGTGTAGGTTCCGAATGTTCCATCGGGGTTGGCGTATTTATTCATTGCATATACAAGAAGGGCAGATTGTGTAGAGAGCGTTACATTTTCGTCTGCGGTCTTTTTGAGTTCTAAGAGCTCTTCTCTTGAGCAATCGATTTTCATACGGAAAATTTCATTCTTAAGTGATGTACATGATGTCAAAAGAGCGATAAGCGCTATAACAAGAATAATTAATCCTTTTTTCATAAATTCCCCCTTCTAGGTGTTTTCTTTGATTATAAAAATCCCGGTGTGGTTGACCGGGATTTTGATTAAGAATGTAAAAATCAGATGACTGTTCCATCAGGAATAATTGCATTCTTGTTTATTACAATGATTCCATCATGAACGGAGTACATCTCCCAGTCCCCATCAGGACGCTTGATGTTGTCGATTCCTATACGGCAGTTGGCACCTATTCTGACGTTCTGGTCAATGATTGCTCGCTTGATGATTGTAGCTCTTCCGATTCCCATGTTCGGGATGCCGTTCTTTGCATTCTCTGCTTTTTCTTCCTCTGTCTCATAGCGTGAAGCACCCATTGTGTATACTCCGTCAAGCGATGCTCCAGCTTCAATGAATGTTCTGACTCCGATAATCGAATTAACGATGTATGCGTTGGTAATGATCGAACCTTCACTTGTCAGTGAGTTGGAGATGTTACAGAAGTTTGCCTTTGTTGCCGGAAGATGGCGACGATGTGTGTAGATCGGCATCTCTTCGTCATAGAAGTTAAATGCTGGTTTATCTGCTGCAAGATTTAGATTTGCTTCATAGAATGCTTTGACTGTTCCGATATCTTCCCAATAGTCATCAAAAAGATATGATGCAACTGGCTTATCCTTTATGATATCTGGAATGATTTCCTTACCGAAATCCGTTTTATCATTATTGAGAGCGTTCTCCATTTCCTTTGCGTTGAAGATGTAGATACCCATAGAAGCGATATATTCGTTCTTTTCTGTTCTCTTTTGTCCGAGCTGCTCTTTGAGAGTTTTCTCAGGTACGATGTAATCGGAGATATCGACTTCCTTTGCCGGCTTCTCGTAGAATTTTGTAATCATACCTTTTTCATCACAGCCCATGATTCCCAGTCCTGTAGCTTCCGATCGACTGATAGGCTTACCTGCAATTGTGAGAGTTGCTCCTGTTGAGATATGTCTATCAAGCATCTTGTTGAAGTCCATTCTGTAGAGCTGGTCGCCTGAAAGAATTACATAGTATTCAGCATTCTGGTCTCTGAAGTGCTTAAGATTCTTTCGTACGGCATCTGCTGTTCCCTGGTACCAGGATTCCGATGCATATGTCTGTTCAGCTGCTAGGATCTCTACAAATCCACCTGAGAATGCATCAAAGTTATATGTGCTCGAGATGTGATTATGCAGCGAAGCACTGTTGAATTGTGTAAGTACATAAATCTGGCGGATATTGCTGTTGATACAGTTAGAGATAGGAATATCTACAAGGCGATATTTGCCTGCAAAAGGTACAGCAGGTTTTGAGCGGTCCATTGTAAGAGGATATAGTCTTGTTCCTCTTCCTCCCCCGAGAATGATAGCGACTACTTTCTTGTTGTTCAATGTCATGGATATTAGTCTCCTTTTTTATCTATTGTAATGCTTTTCTTTGTTAAATAAAGATAATGTTTTTTCTTCTTACGCTTTCTTTAATAGTTCATAGTAGAGTTTTTCATATTTCAAAGCAGAGTTATGCCAAGAAAAATCTCTCTTGAGAGCCTCTCTTCTAACATTTTCAAAGCGAGTTTTATCATTGTAGAGGGAAAGCGCTCTTTCTACTGCTCTTACGATTTCCTCTGGTGTAAGGCTTGAGAAGCTTATGCCATTGCCATTTTCATTCCCTATGTCTAGAACAGTATCCTTGAGCCCGCCTGTACTATGGACAATTGGTATTGTACCATATGCAAGAGAATACATTTGATTGAGGCCACACGGCTCATATTTTGACGGCATAAGGAAGAAGTCTGCTCCGGCCTCTAAAGAATGTGAGAGTTCTTCGGAGAAGATGATCTTTATCGAGAGGTTTTGATATTTAGTCATCAAAGCGCTCAGTCGTGAGATATATCTGCTATCTCCTGTTCCTATCAAGGCAACCTGTACATTCTTCTTTAATATCCTCTCGAGTGCAGACTCTTCTCCTTCCATTAGGAGTTCTTCAAAGCCTTTCTGGGAAGCAAGCCTTGTTATTAAAGCAATGAGTGGCACATCATCTTCTTCTTCGAGATTGAATAGCCTTTGTACAGATCTCTTGCATTCCTTTTTCCCCGACATATCTGAAATAGAGAAGTTTGAAGGAATGAGCGGATCTTTTTCAGGATTCCATTTATTTGTATCTATTCCATTCAGAATGCCCGTTGTGTCGCTCTCGCGTTGCTTTAAGAGATTCTCCAATCCTGAGCCTAATTGAGGCGTCAGAATCTCTTTTGCATATGATGGCGAAACTGTTGTTATTCTATCATTATCCCTTATGGCTAAGGCCATCATGTTAATCTGTCCATTCTCTTTTGCCGTCTCTGGGATTACGGAGGATGTAGAGACTGCATCTAGTGGTGGGAATACTCCCTGGTAATCTAGATTGTGTATGGTGTATACAGTTCTGGCATTAACTTTGAAATATCTTAGGAAATGAGGTACAAATCCCGTTGTCCAGTCATGGCAGTGAACGATGTCTACATCTAGTCCACGTGCAACGATATAGAGAGCGGCAGCCTTCGAAAATGCGATGAAACGTGGGCAGTTGTCGCTGTATGGAGTAAATGATGTGTCCCCGTAGATTCCTTTACGATGCGTAAAATACGGGTGTGATAATCCTGCGTAAAGAACTCCGCCGACATCTTTTTCATATATTTCAACCTTTTCCCCGCCACCAAGCATTGGAAGTAAAAATGATTTTGTTTTTTTGAATTCCGTTTTATCAATGAATGAATATAAAGGCATGAAGACTGTAACTTTGTGCCCTAGATCATGCAATGACGAAGAGAGTGCTCCGACTACATCCGCCAATCCCCCCGACTTTGAGAAAGGGACTGCTTCACTTGATACCATTAATATGTTCATATAGATATTATCTCCACACCACTCTTTATCGGGCAAGCTAAAAATAAAGAAAGTTATTTGTGCTTTTCTTTTATGATTAATATTTTCATATTTTCTTAGATATTCGATGAGAATATTGTATGGCGAGGTGGGGGGAGTAATAAAAAGAGAATAGTAAGAGAATAAGAGAGACACACTTGTGCCTCTCTTAATTAACTAATTGTTTTCTTGAAAAGACTCCATATAGCTATCTGCACTATGGCTTGCTCTTGCCCCATCTGCGACAGCTGTAACAACCTGTCTGAACGATGTTGTTGTAACATCTCCTGCTGCAAAAAGACCGGGAAGTGTTGTTTCGTTTCGACTGTTTGTTTTTATGAATCCATTCTCTGTCTCTACAATGGATGATACAAGCTCCGACTGTGGAACGAGGCCTATAAAGACAAATACACCGTTTGTCTCTATTGTCTTACCACTTGAGAGAAGAATTGATGTTACTTCTCTACCGTTTCCGTTTATCTCTCTTATGGTATCATTCATGATGAGGCTTATGTTTTCTTTGTCTCTTACTCTCTCGACAAGAACCTTTTGAGCACGGAAGCTCTCTCTTCTATGTAGAATTATGACTTCCTTACACATTTTTGCTAAGTATAGAGCATCTGTAAGAGCTGTGTCTCCGCCTCCTACAACCACGACTTTCTTTCCTTTAAAGAAAGGGCCGTCACAAGTGGCACAATAGCTGACGCCTTTTCCTGTGTATTCTTCCTCGCCCTTTACACCAAGGTGACGATGAGAGGCTCCTGTTGCTACTATGACTGTACGGGAAACGATCTCTCCATTGTCGGTTTCTGTGAGAAAAACCCCGTTCTCCTTCTTTATTGAGAGAGCTTTGCTGTATTCAATCGGCACACCGAATTCCTCGCATTGCTTTTCCATTTTACTTGAAAGTAGATAGCCACTGAGTTTTTCCGAGCCTGGATAGTTTTCTATCTCATCAATATATAAAAGCTGTCCCCCCGGTCCGAAAGGATCGATAACCAAAGTAGAATAACCGGAGCGGGAAGCATATTGAGCACTGCTCATTCCTGCTGGTCCGGCTCCTATTACGAGTGTATCAACCTTCATTTTTCTCTCCTTGTGTTTTCTCGAGAAGCATCTCCTCAGCGTCACTACGTCTTATATATACCGGTCCTTCTCCTATATCGTCAGGACCTTTTTCATTATAGATAGAGAGTCCTAGTTCTATTAGAGAGCGTGATAGATTTCTCGGGGTATCTTCATCTAGTATGAGGGAAATGGAAGGATCTATTGCTTTTGCCTTCTCATAAAAGAGAGAAGCATCGGGGCCTGTAAGAAGGATCGTTTCTCCTCTCCTTTTTACTTCAGCTACGATAAGCTCAGTTTTTTCGTCTCTGTCTTGTGTTATAATGGTGCCGTTCTTGGTTAATCTATAGTAGAATCTCTTTTTCTTTGCATCTATTACTGAGAGTATTGTTCCATTGTAGAGTTTCTCGACACTTCTCTCTACAGACAGTAGTGTGGGGACGCTTACAAGAGGTATATCTTTCGAGAGGGCGATGCCCTTTAGGAGAGATAGGGCGATCCTAAGTCCTGTAAATGAGCCGGGGCCTTTTGTGGTTATGAGTAAATCAAGGTCCTTTATCTCGATTTCTGCCCATTTTAAAAGAGATTTGATTTCTCCCAATAGATTTTCACTCGGTGAGAAATTTCCCTTTATCATTTTCTCTTCATAGAGAGTATCTGTTTTAAGTGCCAGCGAAAGAATTGCTGTAGATGTATCAACAGAGAGAATGTTCATATTCATCAAGCCCCTTTATGTTTATTGTTCTTGATAGATCATCATTGATTGTGATATCTATGAATATCGTGTCGTCGGGTAGCATCGAGTCTATCTTCTCCGACCATTCTATGAGTGTTATACCATCTGGATAGAGGAACTCCTCTCCACCCATTGACTCAAATTCATCTTCTCCACTGAGACGATATATATCGAGATGATAGAGCTTTTCTCTTCCCTCATATTCCTGAACAAGAGTAAATGTCGGACTGACGATAGCTTCTTTAATCCCGAGAGCCTCGGCTATCCCCTTTGCTATGACTGTCTTCCCCGCACCGAGGGGACCACGCAAAGAAACGAGAGAGCCGGGGGTGAGAATGGCACCTATATTTCTTCCTAGTTTTAGTGTCTCATCGACTGTTTTTGTATTAATTGTCATCATCAACCTTCTCATGATCACAGATTGTACTATCATCTTTTTCAAAGCTCTTGAAGAGATTTTCCTTTATGTTTTCACCATTCTTCTCTTCGTCTCCCTGTACTATTTCTTCATGTATGATAGCTTTGATCTTTTCGCCTGTCTCTTTTTCATATTTCTTTATGAGAGAATCTATTATACGATCATTCTGTGCAATGTATCTCGCTTTTTCAAGGTATTCACGGGCTTTGTCATAGTCAGTGTCTTCAAGTGAGAGATAGGAGAGGTTTGTCAGTACTGTAAGATTGTCTTCATCTAGATCTAATGCTGTCTCGAGATAGATTTTCGACAGCTCTTTTTCTCCCGTACTTAATGCACAAAGGGAGAGCTCGTTATATATTTCGGCATTGCTTTCTCCTTTTTCAATGCATTTCAGGAAGTACTCCTCGGCCTCTTTATACTCTTTTTTTATTCTGAGAGCCCAACCCTTGAGAAAATAACCATTCCAAATATCGGGATTGTTATTTAAAAAGCAATCAATTGCCTTAAGTGCCTTATCGGCCTCTCCAAGAGAAAGAAAATCATATGCTTCATTGAGTTTCTCTTCGTTATCTAGCTTGAAGTCGATTTCCTTTTTGAGCTTTTTCATCTCCTCTTTGCGCTCTCCTTCCTCTGCAACTAAGAGATAACGTGATATGTACTCTTTCGCTTCTTCATTCTCTGAAAGGAAGGCTTCGAATGACGCTGTTTCATATAAGAGGGTCTCGTCTTCGCCAAATTTATCCAGTCCGTCTATAAGCGTTTTTTGCGCCTCTAAAATATATTTCTTATCGTCTTCTTTCTTTTTTGATGCATCTACAGCCATATATGAACAGGCTGAAGCGAGATTTATGCAATTTTCGACTGTAGGATCGAGATGGTATACAGCTTTGAAAAGAAGAAGTGCAAAATCATATTCTTTTCTCTTCTCTTTTGCTATTGCTGCTGTTTTAAGTTTATTCTTGATTGCCGGATCAATTGCGTTTATTAGCGCTTTGTAATAATTGAAGTTTTCATTCTTTTCGTCATCTGCAACTACTGTGATGAGACCACTTAAGAGATTCTCTACTGTATAATCTTCTTTATTGAGATTCTCCTTTCCGTCCGCAAGAGAGAATGGCACTTTAATCCGGCTATCCATCTTCATTGTTCCAAGATCCACATTGAATTGTGGACCGAGTTCAACATATACAATCTTATCTATACTGTTCATGCTTTCATGATAGCGTTAAAACAAAAAAAATCCTATAGAAAACAGCCAATCGTCGACTCTTGAACAATAGTTCAAGGGGGAGTCCTTGTTCGCTTGCATTCTGTACCCTGTATTACCATATTGGCGGGTGCAATGCAGGCAGAAGCTATCCCAGACTCCGAATATGTAGGTTTGAGCCAAGAGGTACTTGATTGCGTTTCTATAGGTTCTGATTCTATTCTACACGTTTTTCTCCCTATGTGAAATGTTATTTAATAAAAAATGGAGGCCTAAGCCTCCAATACGGACAAATAGTCTCTTAGAAGTCGAAATCGACGTCGGTAGATCCTCCACTGAGCTCTTCAGCTTTTTCGATCTCTTCTCTTTGACTATCATCAAAGACAAAGTTATCGTCGCCCTTAAGCTCTTCCATGGATTTACTGACTGAAACGCTGATAGCTTTAGCACTCTCACTGATTTTATCGATGAGATCCTGCAATTCATCATTATGGATCTCTACAAGGTTCAGTCTTTTCTTTAGATTTTCAATCTCATTTTGAAGAATGAGCAAAGCTTCACCTGCTTTTTTCAATCTAAAGGTTACGAGTTCACTTTTGCTTATGCGCTCCATATCTCCTCCTTAAGCGAGTGCCTTTGAAGCTATCTCAACAAGTGCTTTGAATGCTGCCTTGTCTTCGACTGCCATGTTTGAGAGTGCCTTTCTGTTAAGGTCGATGTGGCTCAGCTTCAGTCCATGCATGAACTGGGAGTAGTTGAGTCCTTCAGCCTGAACTGCTGCACTTATTCTTGCAATCCACAGCTTTCTGAAGTCACGCTTCTTCTCTTTTCTGCCACGATATGCATATTGACCTGCCTTTGCGACTGCGTCTTTTGCAATTCTGTGGTTGGTGCTTCTGCGACCATAGTAGCCTTTAGCCTGGTCGAGAATTTTCTTTCTTCTGTCCTTTCTCTTGGTTCCGTCAACTGCTCTTGGCA
>CAVFXW010000026.1:0-13666 GCA_963626675.1 Clostridium sp. CAG:452
TTTATCGTGCTGGTTATATTGAAGCATGGGGACGCGGTATTCAGAAAGTGCTGGAATCTTGCATGGAGATGGGTTCCCCTACACCGGAATACACAGTTCTGGGCGATGATCTGACGGTCAAGTTTGCTGCTTTAGCAAGTGCCGTCATTCCAAATGGACACAATGACCAAAAGGATGTCCAAAAGGATGTCCAAAAGGAAAGCGAGATCGAACAACGCATATTGGACATGATTGCTACCAAACAGGACATTTCTATGTCTGTTATGGCTTACCAAATGGGGATTTCATACAAGACGGTTCAGAGGACAACCAATCATTTAAAAGAAACCGGTCGTATTCGTAGGAACGGTGGTAAACGATTTGGTTATTGGGAAATTATCGAAAAGCAATGATTGTAAAATTATCAGAAAGCGTAAGGGAGCATAAAATATGAATGTCGAAAAGATAGTACAAGATTTGAACAGATGTATTGTGGCTCTCTTGCTGGAGGTTTATAAGTGCCGTGTCATCTTTTGGTATGAGTAAGACAAGGAGTTTGAAGACCAGATTGATGCAATCTAGCTAAACAATGCGAAGGTAGTAAAAATCATCGACTCTAACAGCTTTGCAATCAGAGTGGAGTTGGTAAAAACAACTGAAAACAGATACTTCAGAACTTCAACAGGTGAAATCCCTCTAAGCTTAGCTCCCCCGCAGCTATGTAAAATGTTTCCAACCTTGAAAGTTGAAAAGAATTCATCAATAAAGGGTGCATATTTTGCTTCAAAACTGTTATTATCTTTGTACATTAGTATATATCTCCTTGTTTTATGTACTTTTTTTTGATGATTATATTATACACAGATCAAGGAGATATTTCTATATATTTTAAGAAATTATCTAAATTATTATCCTATATAATTGGGTATTTTCTAAACGCTGGAATCAACTGCGAAGTTTGAGCTCTTAACTTACGATGACGCCGGAATTGCTTCTGACTCTTTTTGGTGGTTGCGTTCGCCTTATGATGAAAACAGCGTTTACTTGAGATGTTCGGATGGTATTGACGGAAACAGTGTCTGCAGCAACGAGCTCGGTGTTCGTCCCGCATTCTGGTACACTTGGAAATAATTCTAATACAACAAATTAATCATTTGTTTATCTGATATCAGCTCTCTACTTAACGGTGGGGAGCTTTCCTTTAGGTCGTTCTTGGGTGTCCTTCTCGCGTATTAAGAAGTCTCTGTGTGATCCAAAATAAACCCTCACCGTTTGGGTGAGGATGATGTTTGTTTCTTGTTCTGTATTATTGATTGAAGAACTTGTTTCCTATGTCGTCTCTGTACCATAGCATAGGAAAGCGTTTCTCTTCTATGAGCGAGTATGCCTGTCTGTTGGCTTCTTCGAGGCTCTCTCCTCTTCCGACTATGGTAATACATCTTCCGCCATCAGTGTAACATAGGCCGTCATCTGCTCTCTTTATTGCACCGATGAATACAAGGGGGCGGTCCTGGCTGTTCATTAAGAAGGCATTTGAAATACCGTCTATTCTGACACCCTTCTCGGGAGCAAGGGGATAACCCTTTGAAGCAAGTACGACTGCAACTGTTGAGAGATTGTTCAAGCTTAGGTTGATAGAGCTTACTCTGTTTTCTTTCATTGCCATCAATATTTCAACAACATCTGTCTTGATAATTGGAACCATTGCTTGGGTTGCAGGGTCGTTGAGACGCACGTGATAGTCGACAAGTACGGGTCCCTTTTCAGATATAATTATCGAGAGAGTAAGTATCCCACTATATGAGAGCCCTTCTTTCTTCATTCCCTGGAGTGTCGGCTCAATTATGAGGCGCCTAATATCTTCTTTGATTGAATCCTTTAGTGGAATTGGGGCAATTGCACCCATACCTCCAGTTGGGGTTCCCTGCGAATGGGAGACATTCGTGTACTCATTTGCAAGAGGAAGAAGAAGGTAGCCGTTGTTATCAAGCATGATTGTTGCTGTTGCGTGGAGACCTTCAATATGATTTTCAAGAAGAATCGGGCCTTTTACTAGGAGAGTTTCAGCATAATTTACAAGTGCGTCCTTATCTGATGACGAGAGCATGATTCTAGAAGGAGTTATGCTGTTTGATTTTATTGTGTATCTTATGCCTTTGTGTTCGTCGAGGAATGCCGAAAGCGCATCTTTATCTCTGAATACTGCATTCTCCGGCACCGGAATATTATAGCGTTGTGTGAATGCTCTTGAGAATGCCCTGTCGTCTTCAAGTTGGAGCGCTTCTTTGGTTGCACCGAAACATGTTACGCCCCTTTCCTTCAAGTAGGCCATTACTCCGTTCAAAAGCGGTGCTTCGGTTCCTATGAACACAGTATCTATATTATTGCTGATGACAGCCCTATATACCTCTTCCGGCTCTGAGGGGTTTGTAAAAGGAAGATTTGTTGCTATATCCTCCGTCCCTGGATTACCGGGAGCTATGAATAACTCTGAAATAAATGTACTTTGGCTCAACCACCAAGCTGCAGCTGCGTCTTTGGCTCCGCTACCCAATACTAATATTCTCATTGTTTACCTCATTTGTACTTATTTTACACTACCGATAAAGCAAAAAGCAAAGAGGAAAATTCTGTTAACACACATTCGATATCATAATTAAGGTAATCCCTAATAGATAAAGAGTTAGTTAATAATAATTCAGTCTTTTTCTTTTCAAAAAGAGGCCAAAACAGTTGAATATGATTTATAAGTTATTGTATTCTACAAAGGCGTTTTCTGTTTTATATACTGAATTCTGCATCGGGAGTTGAATGATTAGTCGTAAGTATGTCGGTGACTATCGCCTTGAAAATGTAAGTAATAAAAATGGTAAGACAGTAACTAAACCAGTGTACCGTGGCGATATATTCAACTTTGAGAAAGATGAGGGAGAGATAATTAAGCTTAAAAGGGTTCTTATGAGGACTACGATTATCGAATGGATGGTCTATTTTTTTGCTTTATTGATTAACTCTGATAAAGGTCGTGTTATGTATGTCTCTCTTCCTCTTATAGCTTGTGCCTTTCCTCTTGTCGGGCAGAGCAGTATAATTCATACAATAAGATCAAACGGAGAATATAGGAGAGATGAGAAGGATAGGATAACGGAAAAACTTGTCTCGTATTCATTCATTTCTCTCTTCTTTGCTTTGTGCTCTTTTCTCGGACACGTATGTGCGTGGATAAGAAACGGCGAAAGCACGGAGGATGCAATCTTGCTCTCTTTGACTGTGGCTCTTATAGCTTCATCATATACGGTCTTTTCGAAAAGAAAGGAACTCGGGATGAAGAAGACGGGATCGACGATTGAAAAGTAAAAATGCTTACATTGTAAGCTAAATATACCTCTAGGAGGATTAGGAAATGAAAAAGACTATATGTGTTGCCCTTGTTGTTCTCCTTGCTTTAAGTATGTTTACAAGCTGTGGTAAGAAAGAAGCTTCTACAGCAGCAACTACTACTGCAACTGCACCTTCTGCAGTAACAACTACAACAACCACTACAACAACAACTACTACTGTGGTCGAGAAGCCGAAAACAGCAGTCTATGCTACAGCGTCATTCGGAATGAAGTTCTCACCATTCTTTGCAGCTACTGCGTATGACCAGGATATTGTCAGCTTGACACAGCTGGGACTCCTTGCTGCTGATCGCGGTGGTGCTATCATCTATGATGGTATCAACGGAGAGACTCATACATACAATGGAACAGACTACACATATTATGGTGCAGGCTCTGTCGAGGTTGTACAGAATGCTGACGGAACAGTCGATTACTTCCTCACAATGCGTGATGATATCGTATTCTCCGATGGAACTCCCGCAACAATCGATGATGTAATTTTCGGTATCTACGTACTTGCAGATCCTACATATGACGGTTCTTCTACAATCTATGCTCTTCCCATCATCGGTATGGATGAGTACTACAACTCAATGAAGAGTGCAGACTCTTTGATCTTTGCTAGCGGAAAGGACAATACAGACTATTCACTCTGGACAAAGGCTGAGCAGGATCAGTTCTGGGCTGACATGGATAAGGCTGGAGAAGCTTTCGCTCAAGAGATTATCGACTACGTAGTTCTGAACTATGCAGATGACTATTCAGAATCTTATCTTGGCGTATCAGCTCAAGAAGTTAAGGCATCGCCTTCCCTCCAGGTTAAACTTGGTATGTATCTCTGGGGATATGACAGTGCTTGGTTCGAAGGTGCAACAGCAGCTGATTATTGGAATGCTATCCTTGCCAACTTCGATGGTGATATCATCACAGCAACAGAGGTCGAGAGTGCAGGATCCACAATCTTCCAGTGCCTAGCAGCTGTTTCCAATAACGCTTACTCATATGGTATTGCTTCAGGCGATGATGTTAAATCTATTAGCGGTATTGAAAAGACAGGAAAGTACACAATGACAGTACATATGTCATCTTTCGATGCAACAGCAATCTACAATATGAGCTTCTATGTCACACCTCTCCATTATTATGGTGATCCTTCTCTATATAATGGTGTTGATTCCTTCGGCTTTAAGAAGGGAGACCTATCACTTGTAAGAGCTAAGACAACTCAGCCTCTCGGCGCTGGTCCGTATGTATTCGAGAGCTATAACAACGGTGTTGTTACACTCAAGGCAAACTCAACATACTTCCTCGGCGAGCCTGAAATTGATACATTGCTCTTCCAGGAATCACAGGATTCCGACTATGTACCGGGTATCATAACAGGTACATTCGATATCGCATCGCCAAGTATCTCCGATGCTACTCTCATGGCTATCCAGGATGGTAACTCCAACAACGAAATTGTAGGTGATACACTTACAACTTATCTTGTTGATTATCGTGGATATGGTTATATCGGAATCAATGCTAACCTTGTAAGTGTCGGCGGTAACTCCGGTAGTGAAGAAAGCAAGAACCTCAGAAAGGGTCTTATGACACTTCTCTCTGTCTACAGAGACACAGTTATCAACTCCTACTATGGAGACAAGGCTTCTGTCATCCAGTATCCTATCTCCAATACATCATGGGCTGCTCCTCAGCCAACTGACGTAGGCTATCAGATTGCTTATTCAAAGGACGTGAACGGCAATGCCATCTACACTTCTTCAATGAATGATCAAGAAAAGTATGATGCTGCCCTCCAGGCTGCAATCGGATTCTTTAAGGCTGCTGGTTACACATGGGATGAAAGCGCTCAGAAGTTCACCTCTGCACCTAACGGAGCAAAGATGGTCTATGAAGCACTCATTCCTGGACAGGGCGGACAGGATCACCCTGCATATGGTATTGCAGTTGGCGCTTCCGAAGCACTTAGCAAAATTGGTATTACCCTCACAGTCAACGACTGTAACACAACTACATGGAACAACGCTCTTGAAGCTAACACAGCTGAGATTTGGGCTGCAGCTTGGCAGAGCACAGTAGACCCAGATATGTACCAGGTTTACCATTCAAGAAATGCAAACGGCAACAATACAAACTCCAACCATTACCAGGTTACAGATGATGAATTGGACGCACTCATCATTGCCGGCAGAACATCTTCTGATACAGATTTCAGAAAGGCTACATATAAATCAGCTATGGAAATCATCATGGATTGGGGCGTTGAACTTCCGACATATCAGAGAAAGGAATGCACAGTTGCTTCTACAATCCGTATCGATAACGATACCATTCCACGCGATATGACTCCATATTGGGTATGGTATGCAGAGATCGAAACATTAAGCACAAAATAACTCTTTTCTATGTTTTGTTATTTGCCCTCGGTTTTTCCGGGGGCATTTCTGTCTTGATGCTTAACAACTTATTTAATAGCAATAAGTTAAATTAAATTTTACAATCTGTTATTATTTAAAGTGTTTGACCAATGGGGGAATATAAGTTAATCTGAAAAGGATTGCCGGGTAGTGAATAACCGAGCTTTCTTTTTTTGCAAAAACAATGTAAAGGAGGACAATAGAGAAGTGCTGAAGTATACGATAAAACGGCTCTTGTATAGCGTTATTATTCTGTTCTTTGTAATGCTGATTGTCTATTCACTTATGTATAATATGCCGGGGAACTATCTTGAAACCAAGGCTAGAGAATTAGCGTCCCGCCCTGGAGCTGGTAAGAGCTATCAACAATGGCTTGATGATCTTAATTCACAATACGGTATGGATAAGGGAATCATTAAGGGCTATTTTATATGGCTTGGAACAGCATTGAGTGGAAATTGGGGTGACAGCTGGGCATGGACGATTCCTGTCACAGAAGAATTTCATAATACAATATGGTACAGCTTCGCACTTTCACTTATCTCCTTCATCGTTGAGATATTCGTTGCAATTCCACTCGGAATACTTGCTGCAAAGAAACAATATGGTTTTTCAGACTACTTTACTACGGTCTTTGCCATGGTGAGTATCTCACTTCCGACATTCTTTCTCGCTACATTATTGAAGTATATATTCTCTATCAAACTTGGCTGGTTCGACCTTACCGGTATGCAGGGTAGAAATTATCAAATGCTATCCTCATGGGGTAAGTTTCTAGATGTTGCAAAGCATTTCGTGCTTCCTTCCCTCACGCTTTCGATTATCGCAATAGGCGGCCTTATGCGTTATACGCGTACCAATATGCTTGAAGTTCTTAATGCAGACTATATCCGCACGGCGAGAGCAAAGGGTGTACCTGAGAAAAAGGTTATCAATCAGCATGCTTTCAGAAACACGCTTATTCCTCTCATAACGACACTCGGTGGTTCTCTTCCAGGACTATTTTCAGGAGCACTTATTACTGAGACCCTCTTTGGAATCCGTGGGATTGGATATGCATCATACAATTCAATGATCCAGGGTGATATCCCATTCATAATGTTCTATCTGGCATTCATCTCGATTTTGACACTTCTCGGAAACCTTATTTCCGACTTGTTGTATGCGCTCGTTGATCCGCGTGTAAGATTAGGCTAGGAGGGCTTGAAGAATGGCTTCATACAATTTAAACGAAGTTCTAAAGAATAAAGATTTGAGTTCTCATAGAGAGGAACATGAGGTAACGCTGGACGATGTCTCTCGTGTTAAGGTTCTTTCTCCGACAAGGCAGGTTGCAAAGCGTTTTATGCGTAATCGCTTGGCTGTTTTCGGTCTTGTTTCTATTCTTGTTATGTTCGTCTTCTGTTTCATAGGTCCACTGTTTTATCAATACGGACAGAAGGAGACGTTCTATAAATACGATACTATTAATATTCGCCTAGGTGTTGCAACTGAGAGTACATCATTTATCGGATACACAGTAGACCAATCGATTACCGTCGAAACTAATGCTAATAGTTACATGACGACGAATATAAAGAGAATGCAAAGCCAAGATCTCGATGATTATGTCTCTATATATGGTGACGGCAATGCATATGAAATTATAAAAGAAGGAGAGTTTGTCTACACGCTCGGACAGAGAAAAGCCGAAAAGGTGGCTCAATATGGAAGAAGTGTAATCGAATGGGCGATATATGACGGAGTAACAAAGACTCTTTCTATTAACGATAGTGACCTTGAGAATGTCGTAAAAACCAGCATAAAAGGCAATTCTGGTTCATTTAATTATGAAGGCGCTCTCTACACATATGAGCGCACTCAAGGAAGAAGCTACTCTATCAAGAAGACTATCGATGGCTTTATATATACTTCCTCAGTCTATTCAAGTGAGGCATTTGAAGAGGCCGTGGAAAGTGCGAGCCTGAATCGTGTCTTTACATATGAAGGTAAAGAATATCTTGTTACAGAGGATGGTGAGGCGAATATTGTCTACTCCGTCGGAGAAAACAGAATTGCAAAGGTCTTCACGACATTCGTAATCGACCTTTATGATTCCAATAAGGCAATATCTGATGAGTTTAGAAATAACGCACTCCTAGCAGTATATTCCTCATCTCAATTCGAGTCTGGAGGAAAGACATACTTTCTGGAAAAAGAAGAAGACGGAGAGGTTGTCAGAATCTTTAGCGAGGACGGAAGAGAAGTGGGTGAATTCTCCACATTCATCATAAGACGCAATAATGGAGAAGATACCATCCCTTATGCTGCTAAGCGCGATATAACCGCAGCTATATCTGACATGCTTGATGAATCTCGTCAGAGTGGAGTTGTCTTAGCAGAGCTTCCCAAGCAGACTGAGGATGGACGATACGAGGTTAGTGAGAGTGGAGAGTATATCTACACGCCGACTGAAATCAGGATTAACAGTACTGATAAGAACTATGAACTCTGGGCTTATCAAATAACGTATGTCATCGACCGTTTTGCATCTCCCTCATTTGCCCATATCCTAGGAACTGATGGTGACGGATTTGACGTTATGGCGCGCATCATGTACGGAGGAAGAGTCTCCTTGATGGTAGGTTTTGTTGTTGTATTTATTGAGATTATTCTTGGTGTAATACTTGGAGGACTCGCCGGCTACTATGGCGGTTGGGTTGACAATATCATAATGCGCCTTGTCGATATCTTCTATTGTCTTCCATCCACACCTATCATGATTATTCTCGGAGCTATCATGGATGCGATGAGGATGGATGTCTACAGGCGTCTCTTTATCATGATGGCAGCCCTTGGCATTATGGGATGGGCGGGAGTTGCGAGACTTGTCCGCGGCCAGATCCTCTCTTTTAGAGAACAAGAGTTCATGGTTGCTGCAGAGGCGACGGGAATCAAGGTTAAGGATAGGATCTTTAAGCATCTTATTCCTAATGTAATGCCACAATTGATTGTTATAGCAACGATGGGTGTCGGTGGTACGATCATCACAGAGTCGACGCTCTCATTCCTCGGCCTGGGTGTTAAACATCCTCTTGCAACATGGGGAACTATGATAAACAGTGTCTCATCTGCTTCGGCTATGGCACATTATGCTTACATATGGATCCCGGTAGGTCTTTTGATTAGTTTTACTGTCATCTCATTCAACTTTGTCGGTGACGGACTCAGAGACGCTTACGATCCTAAGGGAAAGAGGTAATCAATGGCAGATCATTCATCATATATTTCCGGAAAAGAATCCAGAAGAATCACCAAGTTTAATAGAAGAATAACAAAGAAACTCGAAGCCGAGAGAGCCTCTTGTAATAAAGATCCACTTCTTTATACAACAAAGATGAAGAACGAGAACAATGTCGTTGAATTCGACAATGTCTGTACATTCTTCTTCTCGGAGGTTGGTACCGTAAAAGCTGTAGACGGAATTTCATTCGAAGTTCCAAAGAATAGCACAGTCGGTGTCGTTGGAGAATCGGGATGTGGAAAAAGTGTCACTTCTCTCTCGCTCATGCAACTATTGCAGCGCCCATCGGGACAGGTTGTAGGGGGAGAAATCAGATTCAACAAAGGAGACGGGACGGCATATAATATTGTAAACACTCCTAACTCGGTCATGGAAAAGATACGTGGAAACAGAATGAGTATGATTTTCCAGGAGCCGATGACAAGCCTCAATCCGGTATTTAGAATCGGAGAACAGGTTGATGAAGCTACAATACTTCATAATCCTTCCATGTCTCCTGAGGCCGTGAAGGAAAGAACTCTTGAACTACTAGAGATGGTTGGAATTGCCAACAAGGAGGGTGTGTACAAAATGTATCCTCATGAGCTCAGTGGAGGAATGAGACAGCGTGTCATGATAGCTATAGCGCTTGCATGTAAGCCTGAGCTGATCATTGCAGACGAACCCACCACGGCCCTAGATGTAACAATACAAGCCCAGATTCTTGACTTATTGGAAAATCTGAAGAAGAAAATAGGCTCATCTATTATGCTTATCACACATGACCTGGGTGTTGTTGCAGGCATGGCCGATTATGTTGTTGTCATGTATGCCGGGCGTGTAATTGAGAAGGGAACTGCAGATGATATCTTCCATAATCCACTCCATCCATACACGATAGGTCTTATGAAGAGTAAGCCTGTTGTGGGAAAGAAAGTAGATAAGCTCTACAATATTCCGGGAAGTGTCCCGAATCCTGTCAATATGCCGAACTATTGTTATTTCCGCGACAGATGCGAGATGCAATGCGATAAGTGTGGCGGTGTCTATCCTCCTTCAATACGTATAAGCGACACACACTCTGTATCGTGTTATAGGTATTTCGATGAGGATAAGATTATCGAATATCCCAAGACAGTAAATGTGGAGGAGTTGTAGAATGGCAGAGGAAAACAGAAAGAAAAGTGTACTTGAAGGTGCTGAAAAGGATCCTGAGAATCTTCTTGTCGTCAGAAACTTGAAGAAATATTTTCCCATCAAAAGCAGCTTCTTTAAAATGGTTATCGGTAATGTCAAAGCAGTTGATGATGTTTCGTTCAAAATAAAGAAGGGAACGACGATGGGCCTTGTCGGAGAGTCAGGATGTGGTAAAAGCACGATCGGAAGGACGATTCTCCGCCTATTAGATAAGACTAGTGGAGAGGTATATTTCAACGGCCGAGAACTCTTCTCTTTGAGTAAAGAGGAGCTTAGAAAGGAACGTCCTAATATACAGATCATTTTCCAGGATCCATATTCTTCGCTCTCTCCGCGCCTCCCGGTTGGTGAGATTATCGGGGAAGCTGTAAGAGAGCACAATATTGTCCCACCAGAGGAATATGATGAGTATATTACACGTGTTATGGCAGCATGTGGACTCCCGGAGTATGCTAAAGCACGTTATCCTCATGAGTTTTCCGGAGGGCAAAGACAGCGTATATGTATTGCACGTGCACTTGCTCTTAATCCTGACTTTATACTTTGTGATGAGCCTGTATCGGCACTTGATGTCTCTATACAAGCACAGATTATAAACCTACTGAGGGATCTACAGAAAGAGTTCGGGCTCACATACCTATTTATCTCGCATGATTTATCAGTTGTAGAACACATATCTGATACAGTTGGTGTAATGTATCTAGGATCAATGGTCGAGCATGCTCCGACAGAAAAGCTATTCTCGCATCCTCTTCATCCATATACAGAGGCACTCTTCTCGGCAATTCCTATTCCGGATCCTGATTATCATATGGAGAGAATAATCCTTGAAGGTTCAATTCCGTCTCCTGCTAATCCTCCAAAGGGATGCAAGTTCCACACTCGCTGTCGTAAGTGTATGGAAGTATGTAAGTACGTATCTCCTATCTTTAAAGAAATTGAGGATGAGCACTATTGCTCGTGCCATCTCTATGACAGCAAAGAAGAGAGTGCCACGGCTTCAATTCTAATGGAAGAAATGAAAAGACAAGAAGAAGAGGAGAAGCGAGAGGAAGAGGAGAAAAAGGGTAAAAAGTGATGTTTTCCAGAAAAGGAAAGAAAGAAAAAGTGGAATATGAGGACGATGGAAGAAGCTATGCGGACATGAACGTCGAGGGACTCCCGTGGTATAGACCAAGGCAAGAAACAGATGCTGAGGGCGATAAACCACAACTTACGGATGAGGGATATAAAGCATTCATATGGGGCGCTATAAAGGCCGCTCTTTTAGTCGGCATTGTATTTGTGCTTTGCTACTTCTTCTTCATTCTTTTTCTTGACAAGGTATTATTCGGCAATTGAATCATGAGATAAGAGCGAGAATGCTCTTATGTAGTCTTCTCTACTTCCGGCGCGTGAGAGTGCATTTTTGCATTCTGCACTTCTTTTGATACCTTTTACGTACATGATTGCATGTTTTCTCATAGCGTGAGATGCAGTATTTTCTCCATAGTATTTCACCATTAGATCAAAGTGATGAATCGCAGTCTCTATTCTCTCTTCAATTGTAGGGAGAGTATATGTTCCTTTTTCTATATACTCTCTCGTCTCTCGGAATATGAAGGGATTGCCGATAGCGCCACGGGCAAACATTACTCCGCTGAGAGAGTAGGAAGCAATAATCTCTAGCGCATCTTGGGGTGTGAAGATATCTCCTGAGGCATAGAGCGATACGCCGCTCTTTGAGAGTGCATTACTTAAGATTCCAAATGCCTCTCTATCAGCTTTTCCCGAATAACCTTGAGCGCGTGTTCTAGCGTGGAGTGTGATAGCGTCGGCTCCATTCTCTACTGCTATGGAAGCACATTCGAGAAAGTTGATAGAGGCGCTGTCCCAACCGAGACGTATCTTTATCGACACGGGAACAGAGAGATTTTTTTTAAGAACTTTTACTATCTCTCCAATTGTCTCCGGACTCTTCATTAATGCAGATCCACATCCTGTTTTTACGACCTTCGGCACCGGGCATCCACAATTGAGATCGACAGCATCGATTTTCTTCTCTATAAGATAAGGAAGTGCGCGTTCTATAGGATCAGTAGAGGGGGCAAAGAGTTGAACAGTCAATTTTTTCTCCCCGTCATATTTTTCTATAAGTTCTTCCGTTTTGCTGCTTCCTCGTGCTAGTCCCTCTGCGCTTACCATCTCGCTGACAGCACTGTCAGAACCGAAAAGGGAACATATTTCACGGAATGCTTTATCTGTGTAACCTGCTAGAGGGGCTAGTATGAAACGATCTCTCTTGTCCATGCAGAGAGGATAACAGAGCGGGAAAAAAGAGTGTAGACTCCATTTATCTTTTTCTCTCCCTATTGTTGATAAACACTCCCAGCTGTGCTAACTTTCTATCTATGAAGAAAAAGCAGATGGCGCATTCTGAAGAGAGTGCTTATGTATATGCAATAAAGAACCCCAGTTATAACGATATATGCCTTGGAGCGTGGGATAGTGTTATATATGCCGGTACTCCTGTCGTTTATGATACGAAGTTTGGCCTTGATCTTGGAATTGTTGTGGGCCCTGCGCCTACATTTAAGGAAGGTTATAAGCCGGGAAACCCCTGTGTCAGCGGGGCATGTTTGAGATTCAATGGAGAGAGAGAAGAAGAGACACATGGGGACGAGGGCGAGCACCAGTGTCTCTCATGCTTTGGCTGTCAGTCTAGTAGAGAGCCAGTAAAGATGACTGTCGAAGGCGACACTCTTTGGATTGATCATCTTGCAACTCCCACTGAGATGGCAAAATATGAAGAGAACAGGAGCCAGGAAGATACTGCACTTGAAGTATGTAGGGAGAAGATAATCAAACATAAATTGGCGATGAAACTCATCTCGGCCCATTTTCTTCTTGGAGAAAGCAAGGTCATCTTCTTCTTTACAGCAGAAGAGAGAGTCGATTTCAGAGAGCTTGTCAAAGATCTCGTCTCTGTCTTCAGAATGCGTATTGAACTCAGACAAGTTGGAGTGAGAGACGAGGCACGCCTCATTGGGGGACTTAGCGTATGTGGCCGCGACTATTGCTGCCATGCCATGAATAGGGAAATGGAACCCGTTACAATCAAGATGGCAAAGGAGCAGAATCTCTCATTGAACTCTGCTAAGATAAGTGGCCCATGTGGTAGGCTACTATGCTGCCTTGCATATGAGTATGAATATTATATGGAAGAGAAGGCTGGCGCTCCTCCTGAGGGGACGAAGCTCAAAATCGATCACGATATATGGCGAGTGAGCGAAGTCAATATTCTCTCGAGAAAGCTTACCTGTGGAACTCCTGACGGCCGGCAGATATTCATTCCTTTTGACGAAGTGTATTTTGATGGCGAGTCGGGATTCTGGTGTGTCTACCAAGACTATCAGGATGAGCTTTTCAGCGAAGATTAGTCT
>CAVFXW010000027.1:0-48336 GCA_963626675.1 Clostridium sp. CAG:452
TCCATAACATATCCAAGAAAAGATTCCATGGCAGAAGAAGAATACCGTCTTCTGTTGTTCTTGCAATACTGTCTCTTGAGACAACAATATATTTTCTGAAGATGTTTTCTTCTTTCAATGCCCTGAGACCCCTGAGATCATGCTTTTCGTTAACAAGTTTTGTTGTTTTTGTTTCAATTGCAATATCGTCACCAATTACAAAATCTACTTCAAACGAAGACTGTTGAGTACGCCAGTAAGATAACTTTTCTTTAGAGTTGTTGTAATCGAGATATGCACAGAGTTCCTGAGCAATATATGTTTCAAACAGTTTTCCATATGCTGTATCTGTATCGACAAGGCTTTCTAAACCGAGAAGGCTACGGACAACTCCAACATCAAAAAAGTAGAAGCGTTCAGTATCAACAGCTTTTCTTTTTTTTGTTTTTCTGTATGGGGGTACTGAAAATCCAATCAGGGTATCAAAGAGGATACCGTACCACTCAGTAATGGAACTACGACTCATCATTACATCACTTGCAACGTTTGAGTAGTTGATTTCTTCAGCATTTGTCAGAGCTGCAATTTCCAGAAAATTTTCGAATTTGGCTAGTTGTCTCACAAGTCCCTCTCCTGCAATTTCTTCGGTTAGATAAACGTTGATATAATCATCAAGGATATCGTCAGGATAATCCGAAAGGAATGCAGAAGGGAGGAGCCCATATTTCAGTATTCTGTCGAGAGTAGGATGACACTCTCTTATTTCTGACCAGACAAAAGGATGTAGAATCATTTTACCGGCTCGCCCGCCGAGAAGATTTACGCCCTGTTCTTTTAAACGTCTTCTATTAGACATCGTAAGAAGAAACCTGATATCAGTCTCTTCAATTAGAGAGTAGATTTCGTCAAGCAACTCTGGAACTTTCTGAATTTCGTCTATAATTACGAGCCCGTCATGAATCCCCTTTGTTTCGATTTCATCTCTAAGAACTCTCGGATCAGTTAGGCAACGTCTTCTAATACGCGAGTTAAGAAGCGACCAGGAGAGTCTTATATCGTCGTGGATTTGATTTTTCAACAGGAAGCTCTTACCCGTTTGTCTTGGTCCGAAAAGGAACAAAGATTTCTTTTTCAGCCTACTCTGAATATCAATAATACGTTGAATATAATTTCCTATAATTCACCTCTCTACTGATATTATATTATGATTTTCGCGATTACTACCAGCAATTTTCTTAGAAAAATGCGATTACTACTAGCGATTTTCGTAATTTTCTAGTCAAGAGCTTTGTAATCTAATTTTTGCCATCAGCGCGAAAACCATTTTACTTTCAGAGAAGAGAGACTAGATATAGAGAAGACACTATGTGTATCATATATGAATTTGAACTACTCCGTGAGCTCTGAGCTAGTGCAGTCAATAACAGATTACCAATGCAAAAAGAATAGACCTGCACTCCGAAGAGAACAGGTCTAAATCACTTAAGCGTTAGAGGCATAGCTCAGCCAGCATTGGCCTTGCTGCCCTTAATCCATCCCATTATAGGACCAACACCAGATATTACCCTCGATCCAACAACTAGAGTCGGGACACTCTTTATGCCGTACTTATCACAAAGAGCAGGATTCTCCTCAGCGTCCACCACTTCATATGCTATTTTAGCATTCTCAAGTTGTCTTTTTGCGTTCGGGCAATTAGGACATGTCTTAGTCGTAAAGAGAAGAATCTTTTCGTTCTCTATCTCAGCATTCTCTCGCGTTTCTTGAGCCTTCTTCGGATGCTTTATTCTAGAGTTCGGTATATCATACTCACGCCGCTCTTTGAATTCTTCTGTTTTTCCTACGTTCCAATTCTGTACAGGACGATAATACCCTGTAATACGAGAGTAGATTTCTGTCTTTTTCTTACATACTGGGCACTCATATACTTCACCGGCTATATATCCGTGCTCCTGGCAGACAGAGTAAGTCGGAGAGAGTGTATAGTATGGAAGCTCATAGTTCTCAGCAATCTTTCTTACAAGCGTTGCAGCAGCCTTCCAATCAGGAAGCTTCTCTCCAAGGAATGTATGGAATACAGTTCCTGAAGTATAGAGAGTCTGAAGCTTGTCCTGTATATCGAGTGCATCAAAGACATCTGATGTAAAGGATACAGGAAGGTGTGAGGAGTTCGTATAGTAAGGACTCTTCTCATCGTTTGATGCCGTAATTATGTCAGGAAATTGCTCCGTATCATGCTTGGCAAACCTATATGCTGTGCTCTCTGCCGGTGTTGCCTCAAGATTATATAGGTCACCATATTCCTCCTGATAGTCACTCAGGCGCTCTCTCATGTGATTGAGACACTCAATAGCAAACGCTTGTCCCTTCTCCTCGGCAATGGAACACTTAAGCCAAGAAGCATTGAGGCATGCCTCGTTCATTCCAACAAGACCGATTGTTGAGAAATGGTTTTCAAATGATCCAAGATATCTCTTAGTATATGGATATAAACCTTCATTGAGGAATTTCGTTATAACAGTTCTCTTTACCTTGAGAGACCTAGCTGCAATATCCATCAAACGGTCCAGTCTCCTATAGAAATCTTCCTTATCTTTTGCCTGATAAGCAAGACGCGGCATATTGATTGTTACAACACCGATAGAACCAGTAGACTCGCCAGAACCGAAGAATCCGCCTGTCTTCTTTCTGAGTTCTCTTAAATCCAAGCGAAGACGGCAGCACATACTTCTTACATCACTCGGATTCATATCGGAATTGATGTAATTGGAGAAATAAGGTGTTCCATACTTAGCTGTCATAGTAAATAGAAGCTTATTGTTCTCTGTCTCAGACCAATCGAAATCCTTTGTAATGGAGTATGTTGGAATAGGATATTGGAAACCTCTTCCTTCACTGTCTCCCTCAATCATAACCTCGATGAAAGCTCTATTTATGATGTCTATTTCCTTTTGGCAATCCCCGTATGTAAAATCCTGTTCCTTTCCTCCGACTATTGCCGGCATAGCTTTCATATCTTCAGGACATACCCAGTCGAGGGTAATGTTACTAAACGGAGCTTGAGTACCCCATCTAGAAGGCGTATTGACACCATATACGAAAGACTCAATACATTTCTTAGTAGCATCGAAGGAAAGGTTATCGACCTTTACAAACGGAGCTAGGTATGTATCGAAGGAGCTGAATGCTTGAGCTCCCGCCCATTCGTTTTGAAGAATACCGAGGAAGTTAACCATTTGATTACAAAGAGTAGCAAGGTGCTTTGCAGGAGAAGATGATATCTTTCCGGGTAGTCCTCCAAGACCTTCCTGAATCAACTGCTTTATAGACCAGCCTGCACAATATCCTGTAAGCATCGAAAGATCGTGTATATGGAAATCACAATTGCGGTGAGCATTAGCAATCTCCTCGTCGTAGATCTCACTCAGCCAATAGTTAGCAGTAATTGCTCCACTGTTGGAGAGGATAAGACCTCCGACAGAATAAGTAACGGTACTGTTTTCCTTGACTCTCCAGTCATTGAGCTTGAGGTAGTTGTCGACAACACTCTTATAGTCGAGTGTTGCACTCTTCATGTTTCTTATTCTCTCCCTCTGCTTACGGTAGAGAATGTAAGATTTGGCAACATCCTCGTAGCCAGACTGAGAAAGGACTCTCTCTACACTGTCCTGGATATCTTCAACACTGATTTTTCCGTCTTTTACCTTACTTGCAAAATCAGATGTAACCTTAAGAGCAATAAAATCGACGATATTCTCGTCATAAGGCTTTTCGATTGAAGAGAACGCCTTCTCAATTGCAAGGGTAATCTTCTTTATATCAAAAGCTACTTCTTTTCCGTCGCGTTTAACAACATAGTACATAAACTATCTCCTTACGTAGGAGAAAAGGTATCATAGCTTTTGTCTCTTTGCAAGAGCTAAAATACTGTATAAAGCGTACCCGATTTTTCAAAACACTATATGTAGTGTACTTACCTATCTCTTATTGATACATTTTCTATATAAGAATTTAGTAATTCAACGTAACTCTTCATACTTTCTATGCGTGGCGTAGTAAAGCCTTTTTTTATGGTATCTTCTGATTCTACAAAAGATTGTAAATAGTATCTTCTTGCGCCCTTGATTAATTTTCCAATTTTTTCAAAATTTTCTCTCTTGTGTAGTTCTTCAACGACTGTTGTTCTGAATTCGTAGTCGACTGGAGACGAGAGAAGATAGTCAATACTCTCCTTAATCCTACTCGTATCTGTATCAACACCGGAGACAGTAGAGTATTCATCTAGACTTGTTTTTATATCCATAGCGACATAATCAACGACGCCGCTTTTAACTGCATCCTTCAATACGGATGGAAGGTATCCATTTGTGTCGAGTTTGACGCAATAGCCGAGTTCTTTGATTTTACCAAGAAACGGAATGAGATCTTTATTTATAGTGGGCTCTCCCCCTGTCATGACAACGCCTTCAAGCATATTTCGTCTCTTCTCTAAAAACGAAAAGATCTCTTCGTTCTCTACTACAGGCTCATCTTCACTATTAAGAACAAGAGATCCGTTATGGCAAAACGGACAGCGGAAATTACATGCACCGGAGAAAAGAATGCATGCACATTTTCCAGGATAATCCACAAGAGTCAGCTTTTGTAAACCATGTATAATCATTTTATTTGTGTTTCCTGTTCTTTCTCTCTTCCTCGCGCTCTTTGCTGAGGCGGAAGAAATCTGCCATTGTAGAACCTGAATCTTTCGAAGAGTGTTCATATTTAAAAGATTGAGGATAAGCGCTCTTCTTGCTATCTTTTCTCTTGAGCTTACTCTCATTCACAACTTCAACCTTAGTCTCATAAAGAGTTGGTGTTACTACCTTCTCCGGACTCTTTTTTATAACAACCTTTATCTTTCCACCTTCTGTTGAAATAATCTTCTTTGAAGAGGTAGAAGAAGCCGCTATCTTCTTTTTCACAATGCGCTCTTCGTATAGGCAGGAGAGCTTCTGACATATATAGTGGATACTCCCGTCTCCGTCTATACTCTTCATCATATCATTACCGCAATACGGGCATTTCTTCGTATCCTTGAATTTCGGCTCAAACTTCAATTTTGAATGCTCGACATCTTCAACAAGGTCCCGGGCCATCTTCTTTATATCTTCAATAAAGAGCTCTGGGTCTTCTTTACCCTTACTTATTCTTTCAAGCCTTCCCTCCCATACGCCTGTAAGAAGAGGAGAGCGAAGTTCCTCGGGTGCAAGTCTCACCACTTCTCTTCCCTTTGCTGTCGGAACAAAGTATTTTCCGTCCCTCTCAACATACCTGTTCTGCACCAGTTTTTCGATAATATCGGCTCGAGTTGCAGGGGTGCCGAGTCCGGACGATAAATTCGCCTTTATATCTACATCGTCAACATACCGCCCCGCGTGTTCCATTGCAGAGAGAAGAGTAGCGTCTGTATATCTCTCGGGAGGAGTAGTACTACTCTTCTTTACCTTTATACTTACAATTTCAACTTCGTCGCCAAGCCTAATAGTCTTTAAGAGTGGATTATCAGACTCTCGAGAGAGGTCGTCTAAAGACGTTATTCTCGCGCTCTCGGAGACACTTCTATAACCTTTTTCAATAGGACTCGTGTAGCGCGAGAGGAAGATTTTACCTTCCACATCCACCTTTAGCGTAGTAGTTTCATATCTGTAATCCTTACCAATAACCTCTAAGAACCTAAGTGTAATAAGACGCCATAGTTTCTTCTCGTTCTCAGATAAAAGGGCTAAGTTAACCTTTTCTTCCGTTGGTATGATTGCATGGTGATCGCTTACCCCCGCGGCATTTACAAACCTTGGATTATCCTCCCTGTAACCCGAAGAGAGATATTCATCGACGACATACGAAAATTCGCTCTCCCTCACAGCCTTTATTCTATCTCGCAATGAGGGGACAATATCGGGAGTGATGTATCTACTGTCAGTTCTCGGATAGGTAACTATCTTATATACTTCATATAGTCTCTGGAGTGTATCGAGAGTCTCTTTTGCAGAAAATCCATATGCTATATTACAGTCTTTCTGGAGCTCTGTCAGATCATACGCGAGTGGAACCTCTTCACACTTTTCAGTTTTTTCAATCGATACAACTTTTCCCTTCTTACCCTTAAATTCTTCTAATTCCTTAGCTGTATTTTCGTCTGTAAAACGGATAGAGTTATCTTCTGGATAGTATGAAGCGCTAAAGAGTCCGAATGACGCACGGCAAGAGTAGTAGAACGAACCGAGGAAAGAGTCTATCTCGTCTTCTCTCTCTGTCATCAAGGCCAGCGTCGGAGTTTGCACGCGACCTGCAGATAGTTTAGCGTCATAATAACATGTAAGTGCTCTCGTAACATTCATTCCGACATACCAATCGGCTTTTGCCCTACACTCTGCAGCATGATATAAATTGTCGTAATCGCTGCTCGGGCGAAGTGTCAGAAAGCCTTCTTTTATAGCCTTCTCTGTCTGACTCGATATCCAAAGTCTCTCGCATTTTCCTTTCCAATCAGCCGCCTTAAGTATCCAGCGGGCAACAAGTTCACCCTCCCTTCCGGCATCTGTTGCAATTACAACCGATAAAATATCATCTCTCGAGAGGAGTTTCTCTATAACGCAGTATTGATCCTTAGTCTCTTCAATTACATCCTCATCCAAATCTTGAGGAAGCATAGGAAGAGTAGAGAGAGACCATCTCTTATACTCAGGATTATAGTGCTGTGGAGGAGAAAGCTCCACTAGGTGCCCTAAAGCCCATGTAACAATGTACTCCTCACCCTCTATATATCCCGTAAACTTAGAAAAACAATTCAGATTCTTTGCAATCTCTCTGCCCACAGACGGCTTTTCTGCTATAACTAGTTTTTTCATACTTACGGTATTCTACTGAAAAGACTGAAATATAGTCAATTTTATTGACCGAGAGACGACTCAAAGCTATACTTAAGATAATCTTTTTTCAAGGAGAAAATTATGGCTTATAAAATTACTGATGCTTGTGTTGCATGTGGAACATGTGCTGGCGAATGCCCAGTTTCCGCTATCAGCGAAGGCGATCCGATCTACAAGATTGACGATAGCCAATGCCTCAGCTGCGGAACTTGCGCTTCTGTCTGTCCACAGGAAGCAATCGTAGAAGAGTAAAATTACTCATTTCAAAATGCTGCCCTATTTTTGGGCAGTATTTTTTTAGCATTTATGTTATAATTCCCATATGGCCTACGACGAGTTAACACAGGTAATTAGTGTCAGTGAATGCAATGAAATGATAAAGACTCTCCTAGATGAGAGTTTCTATCAAATTATCGTAAAGGGAGAAATAAGCGGAACATATTTCAGGCCTAACTCCTCCGGCCACTACTATTTCGATTTAAAAGACGAAAAAGCTTCTCTTCCCTCTTGTGTCTTTCGTTCTTTTACAAGGGGACTAGAGAACTTCAAGATAGGAGACCTCGTTGTAGCAACGGGTCGAATTTCACTATACGAAAAGACGGGTAAGCTTACATTCGTCATCACTAAAATGGTCAAAGAGGGAGACGGAGTACTGGAAGCTCTCATCGAAAAACGTAAGCTGTACTACCGCAATCTTGGGTGGTTTGATGAGGATGTAAAGCCTCCTCTTCCGAAATCGATAAAGAGAATCGGTATTGTTACAAGTGCTACCGGTGCCGTAATACATGATATACTATCTGTCACTCTACGTCGCGCTCCGGGAGTGGATATAATTCTTCTGCCATCAGCAGTGCAGGGAGAAGGCGCCGAAACAACAATTGCATCAAGAATTAGACAAGCGAACAACTTCTCTCTTTGCGATGTCTTAATAGTTGCTCGCGGGGGCGGCAGCAAAGAAGATTTAATGCCTTATAATGAAGTTGAGGTAATTGAGGCGATACACAATTCATCAATTCCTGTAATATCTGCAGTAGGACATGAAAGCGATTGGTCACTCTCAGATTATGTAGCAACTCTACGGGCAGGAACACCGTCGATTGCTGCAGAAATAGTTACAAAAGATATTTTTCTCAAGAGGGAAAGCTTTTCAAGAATTAAAGAAACCCTCAACCTTGTCATGGAGAGGAGAATCGCACTAATAGAAAAGAAGCTGACTCCCCCGTCTCTATTAAATACTCTTATAGAGAATAAGATAGCCACAAAGAAAAGCCTACTACCATCAAAGGATGAGCTAGTGCTCCTACTTGAGAAGAAATACAGCACAACAATGATTAATTTCTCATTCCTTGAAGAGAATATGAATTCTTCAATAGAGAATACCCTCAAGGAAAAGAGAATGAAATTGAATAACTTAAAAGCGATTCTGGAACTTTCTCTTCCCAATATAGAGGAAAAAGGCAGAAACATATTAAGAGAATACAAAAAAACATCCTCTCTCGTTCTTTTATCGAGAATAGAATTCTACAAAGAGAAGGTTAAAAACAAAAAAAGCGAAATGAATGCACTCAATCCACTATGTGTTCTCGAGCGTGGTTTTGCTCTCGTAAGAGATGAAAACGGAATTGTCATAACAAGTGCAAATAAAATAAAGAATAAAGACAAACTTAATATTAGATTCATTGACGGCTCTAAAGAGGTCGTTGTAACGGAGTAGAAAATGAGTTTTGAAGAAGATTTAAAAAGAATGGAAGAGATAACGGAATTATTGAAGAATCCCGAAACAGGACTCGAGAGAAGTGTTGAGCTCTATGAAGAGGGAAATAATCTTGCATCCAAACTCTCAAAAACGCTCAACAGCATACAGCGTAAAATTGAGAAAGTTACAAGTACAGACGAGAACGAACTAGAAACAGTCGAACTCGATAACGACGGAAACGAAATAGAGGATTAAATCTTTATATCCAATTCCCTCCCGTTAAAAGGGAAGGAAACTTCTACAGCCTCAAGAAGAAGCTCTTCGCTCTCTTCTCCCCCGTATGTACTGTCACCTACAATTGGCTTTCCCAGCCACGCAAGGTGACACCTTATTTGGTGTCTAAAGCCGCGGTAAATAACGCACTCGGCCATCTTTCCATTTTTCGCTACATGAGTAGTGTACTTCTCTCCTTTTATGTATCTTTTATTTTGTAGTACCGGTCGCACTTGAGCGCCCTTTGGGCCATACGACCTAAAGTATGATGTAACAAAGCATTCTCCATTTGTTACACTGTAAGGGCATTTTTCAAAGCCTTCCATAAGCTCTCTTTTTTCTGAAAGAGAGGCAATATAGCGTTTTTTTATCATATCCTTTTTTTGAAGAGAAATAAGGCGATTATACGCTTCGTCATTACGCGCTAATATAACTATTCCGGATGTTGGTGTATCGAGGCGGTGAATAGTTCCACCTTCCCATGGATTGAGACCTTTTACCAAGAGTACTTCAGGATAAATCCTACCAACTCTTCCTAGGAGCGAATCCCCCTCAGAACTTTTCTTGAGGGGGACTGTAGGAATGCCCTTACGCTTATATACCGCTATTAGGTCTTTTGCCTCATATAAAACGTCAATCGTTTCTTCTTCTTGCATATAAACGGATTATATATAAAAGGACGTTGATAAAATCGAGATAGAGCGACAATGCGCCGAGAAGGGAAATCTTATTCAGTTCAGATTCAGTCATGCTGCCGCCGTAACTAGTGTTCATATCACAAATTTTTCTAGTGTCCCATGCAGTTATAAGTGTAAATAAAAGTACACCTATAAGACTTATTAGATAATCGAGGCCCGACGAACCAATAAATACATTTATAAAAGATACTATTATAAGACCCAGGAGTGCCATACTTAGCCAACCGCCCCAGCCCTTGATTGAGCGCTTTGTAAATGTACCGTAGAGGGATGCAACTGCAAATACTACAGCAGTCGTTGCAAATGAAAGAGGTAAAATATTCGAACCAGAATAAAGATATACAACACTAGAAAGCATCATGCCATTTAATGCAGCATAACCGTAAAATAGAAGGAATGCCGATGTTTGGCTGAGCCTTTCGACTTTGCTTGAGAGAATTATGCAGATAGCAAACTCTGCAATAACAAGAGTAATAAGAAGAACTGGGTTTGTATAAAAGCTCATCATTATTCTCTCGTTTGATGCCACAAGATATGCCACAGCTCCGGTTAAAACTAGAGCGGAAGCCATCCATAGATATACCTTTTTCAAAAATACATTTTCTCTGCTGACTGCAGACGATAATACAGAATTATTATTAACCATCACTGTCTCCTAAAAAATAATTTAACTTAAAAAGAAGAAAAGTAAAACACTTCACATAAACTCCATTAATTTTTAAATGAATGGACTGGAGAAGGCACCCTCCCTCCTCTATTTATAAAATCTTCACATGAATAATTATTCACACTCATTATCGGAGCGCATCCCAAAAGTCCTCCGAACTCGGCTTTTTCTCCGCACTTTTTACCTTCGACGGGAATAAGCCTAACAGCAGTCGTCTTCTGATTTATCATACCTATTGCCATCTCATCGGCTATAATCCCACTTATCGTGGAAGATGAAGTGTCCCCAGGAATGGCGATCATATCGAGTCCTACAGAGCACACGCATGTCATTGCTTCAAGTTTCTCTATTCTGAGATCCCCACTCTCCGCAGCCTCTATCATGCGTCTATCCTCACTCACCGGAATAAATGCTCCCGAGAGTCCTCCGACATAGCTTGATGCCATTATTCCTCCCTTCTTTACTTGATCGTTGAGGAGTGCTAGTGCCATTGTGGTACCTGGTGCGCCGACCTTCTCTATTCCCATGCTCTCGATTATCTGGGCAATAGAGTCCCCGACTTGAGGAGTCGGAGCAAGTGATAAATCAACTATTCCATACGGAATACCGAGCCTACTCGACGCTTCAAAGGCAACAAGCTGACCAAGCCTGGTTACCTTAAAAGCAGTCTTCTTTATTTTGTCGGCGAGAACTCCAAATTGGGCTCCCTTCACACTCTGTATTGCATTGTTTATAACCCCCGGTCCAGATACTCCGACATTAATCACCGCATCTGCTTCCGTCACTCCATGAAAAGCTCCTGCCATAAATGGGTTATCATCAGGAGCATTACAGAATACAACAAGTTTAGCACACCCTATGCTGTCTCTCTCTCTTGTCTTATATGCAGTCTCCTTAATGATTTTTCCCATTAGAGCTACCGCATCCATGTTTATTCCAGTCTTAGAGGAGGCAAGATTGACAGATGCACATACATTTTCTGTAAGAGACAAGGCATCGGGTATGGAATGTATAAGCATCTCTTCGGCTTTTGTCATACCTTTTGCAGGAAGTGCCGAAAATCCTCCAAGAAAGTTCACCCCGACTTCTTTAGCGGCCTTGTCTAGAGTGAGTGCTATCTTTACATAGTCGTCTGACCCCCGGCAGCTCGATGCTCCTATAAGGCTTATCGGAGTTACTGCTATACGCTTATTTACAATAGGAATAGCATATTCGCGCTCTATCTCTTCACCAACCTTCACAAGGTTTTTTGCTTTTCGCGTAATCTTTTCATATATGTTATTACAAAGCGTACTTAGATCATCGCTTATAACATCGAGAAGAGATAGCCCGAGTGTAATCGTACGGCAATCCAGGTTCTCCTTCTCTATCATTGTATTAGTTTCTATTACTTCATTGATGTTTATCATATTCTTTGCATACTCACGAAGATATCTTCTCGCTGAAGCTTTATCATGACGCCTATCTCGTTCCCAAGAGCTTCAAGCTCTTGAGAAAGCACCACAAAATCCCTATCTGCTTTACTCGTGTCGCAAATCATCATCATATTAAAGTACCCTCTGACGATTGATTGCGTTATATCTTCTACATTGACATTCGCAGAGTACAGATAACCTGTGACCCTAGCGATGATTCCTACCCGATCCTTTCCAACGACAGTAATTATTGATTTACCCTGAGCCATATTCAACCTCTATTGAATTTTAAAATAAGATATACGCGCTATGCAATTAATCTATCTTCTATTTTTTAATTTTTAAGTTATACTCGTCTTATGAAAAAAACATTGAAGAACACTTCTCTCGCTATTCTTCTTATTTTAGCTTCTCTTATTATCGTCGCACTTTTTTATGCTGTATATCTTATTATTACATACGACCGCATCGATAATAACACAGAGCTCGAGGTAGAAAACAACACTTCACTCTTACTTACACCAGGCAAAGAATACTGCGCCGTTACATATAATGTCGGCTTCGGCTCCTATTCTCCTCAATACTCCTTCTTCATGGATACATCAACTTGGACTAATGGTGACATAACAACCGGTATTTACGGTAAAGCAATAAGTAAAAGCGATGTAGAGAAAAATCTCCAAGGAACAATAGATGTATTGAAGGACATATCGCCGGATTTCATTCTCCTACAAGAAGTCGATACTCCCTCTACACGATCCTTCAATGTAGATATGCTCTCATCTTATAAAGAGGCTTTTTCGGAAAAAAACAGTACATTCGCCGTAAACTTCCACTCTTCATGGCTCAATCTACCACTTCTCGACCCTCACGGAAAGGCAAACGCAGGCCTATTGACAATGTCAAATTACCATGTAAAAGAGAGCGTAAGAATAAGTTATCCTATATCTGATAGCCTATCAAAAATTGCTGATCTAGACAGGTGTTTCTCCCTCACGCGCTGCCCTCTCGATAACGGGAAGGAGCTCGTCATAATCAATTCACATATGTCGGCATATGACGAGGGAGGAGTGGTCAGGACAGAACAGCTGAAAATGCTTATAAGATACCTAGAAGAAGAATACGAGAAAGGTAACTACGTCATAGTCGGAGGCGACTATAACCATGCTCTCGGAGAGGAGTTCGTCAATGCATTCCCGAATAAAATGGCAAAGCCGGACTGGGTGAACATTCTGCGCGACTCAGATCTTCCAAAGCACTACTCCATAGTAAAGCCATCCACACTCTATAAATATGCCTCATGTCGTTCTGCCGATATTCCATACACAAAAGGCACCAACTATGAAACCATAGTCGACGGCTTCATCGTTAGCGATAACATAGACGCTAAATCATATGTCTACAACACTAACTACGCATACTCCGATCATCAGCCCGTTGTCCTTACTTTCTCACTTAAATAAAATCTCACTCTAAGGAATGAAAGAAAAAGCACTTCTTGGTCTTATCAGGAAGTGCTTTACCTTTGAGAGAAATTCAAGAGTAGTAGATATTACAAATAACCACTACTTCCCATCATACCATTCCCCCCCCCCATCATAATTACCGTATTTATAGTATTTACCGTACTTACCATATTTACCGTACTTACCATATTTACCGTATTTACCATAGCTAGAGCCCCTAGTATTAACATCGTTAAGGACAAACCCGAGTACCTTACCACCGGCTCTCTCAACAGTCTCTATCGTATCGCGAAGCATGAACTTCATGGTTATGTCTTGTCTTACAACAACTAAATAGCCGTCAATCTCACGTGAGAGCACAAGCACATCAGAGACAATTCCCACAGGAGCACCGTCGATAATTATATAGTCATATTTTTCCTTACATATGGATAAAAGCTTATTCATTCTCTCACTATTGAGGAGTTCTGATGGGTTAGGTGGTTTTTTACCAGAAACAAGAATATCGAGTCCGGAATGATCAGAAAATTGCTGTATACTATCCAAAATACCTTCCCAGCTAATTGAAGGAGAAGCCAGGAGTTCTGCCAGTCCCATCTCTTTTCTTAGTGAAAGAGCTGATGCTATATAGCCGGCTCTCATATCTCCGTCTATTAAAAGCACCTTCTGCTCAGCCTCGCTTATAACAATTGAGGTATTAATGGCAGTGTTTGTCTTTCCCTCATGTGCAATAGAAGAAGTAACACAAATTACCTTACACCCCGAATGAGGACATACAAATTGAAGATTCGCTCTCAAGCTTTTGAAGGCTTCGCTTATACCGAATGAAGCTTTTTTATCAATAATATATAATTTTTCTTCTCTACTGGTCTTTTTCTTTTTTTTCATAGCTCACTCCTCATCATCCCAGTCGTCATCATCAACATCGTCTTTCTTTTCATTTTTTGTAGTCGACACAGTCTTTTGACTCATGACAGGGTAAGAAGGAATCACTCCAAGTATAGGTATATCTTTAAAACTCTCCGCCAGGTCATCCTTACTGTGGATATGCATATCGAGAAGTGAGAATACGACGATTGTTCCACATATAAATACAAAGCCTAAGATTGCCCCGATAGCAGTGTTCCTCATGATATTCGGGCTCGAAGGCTCTGTCGGCACAGATGCGTAATCAATGATTTCTACAGCACCGGCTTTGACGACACGGATTATCTCGTTAGGAAGGAAATATAGTATACCATCATTTATGGATTTCGCTTCATAAGGATCAGTTGCAGTAACAACTATCTGGAAAGACTCTGTATTGTTAATGCTGGACGCGCTGATCATTTTTCTTAAGATATCGGGAGTATATACCTTACCATAGAAGTACTCGTATCCTTCCTCACCTAGTTCCTGACATTCCTTTATTCTTTCACAGACTTGATTGAGAACAGAATCCGACTCAAGGATGACTATATATGTATCGACAAGGATTTTCGATGTTGAGATATCACTCGATGAGACATGACCTAGCGTTGTCTTTTCTGATGAATTGTAAACATAAAGCTTACTTGTAGCCGTATACTTAGGAGTCACAAGATACTTTGTATATCCAAACGAAACAATCGCAAATATCACTGTAACCAATAAAATGAGCCAAATCTTACTTAAAAGAACGGCCGCCAACTTTAATAGGTCAATTTCCTGAGGCTGTTTATTCTCCATAGGATCCCCCAATAAAATATCTTATATATTCTACTAGCCATTGAGCCTCCATGTCTATAATAAATCTTTTCAAAAAGCTATTGACCAAAGGTTAGTTAACGTTTATTGTCTTTCTGTTGCGGCAAGGTAGCTCAGTTGGTAGAGCAACCGGCTCATATCCGGTCGGTCACAGGTCCGAGTCCTGTCCTTGCTATATCCGTCATTACGACGGATTTTTTATTTCTATTTTTTTTATTAAACCCCTTTTATATTTGTCATCTTCTGTTATTATAAACAGTAATTTTTTTAGATGAGGAATTCAAAGTGAAGAGAAAACTGTCATTCAAGGAATACATCTATTGTGCATCAATGCTATTCGGACTCTTCTTCGGAGCCGGGAATCTTATTTTTCCCGTTCACATGGGACAAGAAGCTGGAAGAGAATATCTTAAAGCAGTAATGGGTTTCATTGTAACAGGAGTAGGACTTCCCCTCATGGGAGTTGCAGCCTTGGGCATGAGCCGAACAGACGGGCTCTTTGAACTGAGTGGAAAGGTCAATTCATTCTTCTCTTACTTCTTTACATGTGCCCTCTACCTTTCAATCGGGCCGTTCTTCGCTATTCCAAGATGTGCAACTACTTCATTTACAGTAGGAATTGAAACAATACTACCCGAAGGTGCAAACATATCGCTAATACTTCTTCTCTTCTCCTTCCTCTTCTTCCTTTCAGCCCTTCTCTTTTCGCTTTATCCATCAAAGATACTCACATGGGTGGGAAAGATTCTCAATCCTTTCTTTTTAATTTTTCTCGCTCTACTTGTTGTCGTAGCTCTTATAAACCCATCAATTAGTGCAGAAGAAGTCGAAGCTGCCGAAAGCTATGCTTCTTCCCCATTTTTTAAGGGATTTTTAGAAGGCTACAACACAATGGATGCTCTTGCCTCTCTTGCATTTGGAATAATAGTTGTAAATGTAATAAAGAGTCTTGGAATAGAAAAAGAAGGAGATATTGCAAAAAGTACAGTACTTTCTGGAGTTTTGAGCTGCGCTCTTATGGCAATCATTTACTTTGCAATGACACTCGTTGGCGTCCAAAGCAGAGGCCTTTTCTCCGTTTCTGCTAACGGTGGAATAGCACTTGCTGAGATTGCCGAGCATTACCTAGGCTATGGCGGCTACTACATTCTCGCAATAACTGTAACACTAGCCTGTCTTAAAACAAGTGTGGGCCTCATCACATCTTGTGCCCAAACTTTCTCCTCTATATTCAAGAAAGGCCCGAAATATAGGACATGGGTATTTATATTCACATTCTTCTCATTTCTCATTTCAAATGTAGGACTGACAAAGATCATTGAGATAAGCATCCCCGTTTTGATGTTCCTCTATCCATATACGATAGTGCTCTCGATTCTTGCGCTATGCGGCAAGTTCTTTCACAATGACAGGGTTGTATACAACACAACAATAGGTCTTACGACAATAGGATGCGTATATGATTTTCTTGCGTCCCTTCCTGAGGTCTTCCAGGGAAATGCGATTATTAAGAGTTTGATTGCTCTATTGTCTCATCTACCGTTTTCTTCTCTAGGACTCGGGTGGATAACGCCGTCGCTTCTTGGAGCCGCTATTGGGATAATAGTCCACCTTTCAAGGAGACGGAGAATCAATCAATAAAGCCCTCAAACATTTCCCCACGCTCCGGATACTTGAGGAATATACCGCTTGGAAGTTTAGTCTCCGCTTCTTTTCTCAAGAGAGCTGTATTATTGTTGTTCTCGGAAATGTGAATAAAGTAAACCTGGTCTCCGTATTTCGATACTAAAGAGGCAAATTCTACAGCCTCTTTATTGGAAAGGTGTCCGTAGAGTCCTCTTACGCGCTCCTTTAGCCATGAGGGGTATTTTCCCGCTATGAGCATCTCCTCATCGTAGTTTGCCTCTATGAACTTTACACTACTTTTAGATGCATAAGCATAAGCTTCTTCCGGAATTCTACCGGTATCGGTCATAAGAAATATATTTCGTCCATTGTTCTCAATAATGTAGCCACTAGAGCCCGGTGAATCATGATATGTCCTAAATCCTGTGACAGAAAATTCTCCCCTTTTTATGGTCTCTCCCCACTTGAATGGAATAACACCGTCTCTCTCTATTTTCTCTTTCAGCATCTCACTCTTTCCGTTATGGTAAGTGACGTCGCTTACATATACAGGGAGTTTTGTTTTACGCATGAAAGCCCCAGCTCCCTTTGCGTGATCTGGATGAAGATGGGTAAGAAAGAGAGAAGAAATGGACGAGAGAGGTATATCGTGCTGCACAAGCTCTTTTACAAGTTTAGTGTACGTTACACCGAAATCTATAACGAGGCTCGTCTTACCGTCATATATGACATAACAATTTCCACAGCTACCTGTTGAGAGAACAACAAAGTGAATCACCCCTGCCACTCCTTTAGAAATTTTTCATCAAAACCTATCGGTTCTTTTCCATTTGAACGGAAAACAGGAGAGACCATGAGCTCTTGAAACGGGAAGGATCTCTCTTTAGCGTACCAGGAAGCTTTTCTATAGTCTCTAATGTCCTTTCTTCCAATAATCTCAAACATTGAAAAAGAATATCCAAGAGAGTTATTTTTGGGAATATCCAACTTGACCCTAATCTATGGAAAGAGAGATTATTATGGATATTCAGGAGATTGAAATATGAAGGAAAGAATCAAATCGCTCTTAATGCGTGAACCAGGAGAGACAATCGTTCATGCAGAGGGCTGGGTAAGAACAAAACGAGACAGCAAGAATGTATGCTTTTTGGATCTCAATGACGGTTCCTCTCTTAAGGGACTACAACTTGTCATCGATAAGAGTGCCTTCAATAATGACACTCTCCTGGACAGAATCTCGACAGGAGCCGCAATAAGTGCAGAAGGAAAGATTGTGCCTTCCCTCGGAGGAAGCCAGAAAGTCGAGATGGAAGTTAAAACACTAGACCTCGTTGGAGAGTGTCCGAATGATTATCCCTTACAGAAGAAGAGACATACTGTTGAGTTTTTGAGAGAGCAGGCATACCTGAGACCACGCACAAACCTCTTCGGGGCCGTAACAAGAGTAAGAAATACAATGGCCTATGCAGTGCACCAATTCTTCCAGGAGAATGGTTTTGTCTATGTAAATACACCTCTTATTACAGCGTCAGACTGTGAGGGAGCAGGAGAACAATTCCAAGTAACAACACTAGATCTTGAAAATGTTCCAAAGACAAAAGATGGAAAGGTCGACTACTCGAAAGATTTCTTCGGAAAGCTTGCCTCCCTGACGGTCTCGGGACAGCTTGAAGGCGAAACATATGCAATGGCGATGAAGAACATCTATACATTCGGACCTACATTCCGTGCAGAAGAGTCTAATACATCTCGTCACCTTGCTGAGTTCTGGATGATAGAGCCCGAGATGGCTTTCTGTGATCTAGAGGGCGATATGGATTGTGCAGAGAGCTTTTTGAAATATATTCTTAAAGCTGTACTTGAGAAAAACTCTGAAGATATGGCGTTCTTCGAGAACTTTGTACTCAAAGGTCTTGTAGAATCTCTTGAGAATGTTGTTAACTCTCCTTTCGAGCATATGACCTATACAAAGGCAATCGAGATACTTGAAAAGCACAACGACAAATTCTGCTTCCCTGTTGAATGGGGTTCTGATATAGCATCGGAGCACGAGCGGTATCTTACAGAGGTTATTGCAAAACGCCCTGTTATAGTAACGGACTATCCAAAGGAAATTAAATCCTTCTACATGAAGCAGAACGATGATGGAAAGACTGTAAGAGGAATGGATATACTTGCCCCGAGACTAGGAGAGATCATCGGAGGAAGCGAAAGAGAGAGTGACTACGAGAAGCTCGAAAGAAGAATGAAGGAACTCAACATGGATGAGAAGAGCTATTGGTGGTACATGAATCTCCGCCGCTATGGAACAGCGCCACACTCTGGATTCGGACTTGGATTCGAGCGTGCAGTTAGATATGCAACAGGCGTGGAGAATATTCGTGATGTTATCCCCTATCCGCGTGCTGTCGGAACATGTGAGTATTAATCACTGGCCGTCGAAAGACGGTCATTCTTTTTTGTTCTTTAATTTATAAATAAGAGCGTCAAAGGAAGACGAGAAGGCGTTAATATCGGCTTGGGTCAAAGACTTTGTTCTTCCGCTTTCCATCCCGTATTCTCTCATATCTGTATTGAAGTTACGCTCTGAGAGCCTCTCTCCCACATTATCCTTTGTATATATGTGTCCCCTGTCATCAATGCATACAAGTCCCTTCTCCACTAGCCTATAAGACAGCGGAACATCATGCGTTATAGCAATTGCAGGAGGCTTAGAAATGGCAACTATTTCATCATCTGCCGCATCAGGAGACGACTCAACCACTATGTATCTAATATTACTCTTAATTAATTTGAGTTCTTCCGTCGATAGCAGCTGCTTTTTCTCTTCTCTCAATAGATGTGTATGATTCTCTCTAACCTCTCTCACTTTCGGAATCACCCTGTCTGAAACAAAGACAGCCTCTTCTATAAAACATGATTCCTTTACGATGCGTTTCAGAACAATATTCATTAATACGCTCGGAAATGAATCTGCATCTACATATATACTGAACATCATTAAATAATCCCTTTTTCTAAAACAAAATTAAAGTAATCACCAGCAGCATAAATCAAAGACAAGTATCTCCTATAATCCATTATCAGCAAACTTAAGCTTTAAGCTATGCTCTTATTAAATTGATGGAACCACTTTTCAAGAGAATTATTTGGCCTCGATTATAAATAGTCACATCAATTCTGACGCCTCAACTACTTCTTCTGTATATTTAACTTCATCATATTCATTAAGAAACGGCTTATCAAAGTTCAAATGCCATGAAAAGGAGTCTTTATCCTCAATTTCTATCAGCTATCAATTGCAGTAATGAGCTTCAGCCTTTCTAAAATCTTCAACTGACATGCCGGCACTTTTAGCCGCGTTACTTTCATTTATAAGACCTTTCTTCAAGAGGGATACAAGTGTTTCAATTACCCCCTCAGTCTTTCCTTCAGCTCTGCCTTCAGCTCTGCCTTCAGCTCTGCCTTCCTCTCTTACAAGCTCTGTATATTTCACTTCATCATATTCAGTTAAACACATAATCTCCACCTCCGCCTTGTTAGCTATAAGAAACGGTTTTATGACATAGCCATCCGGCATAGCTTCAAGAGCCATTGTGACAGCATCCTTAAATTCCATTTCCTTCTGGTTCTTTCTTATTTCAGCGACAAACCAGGAGTATTCTTCAAGAGGTTTGCAACACTCAAGAAGCTCTCTATTCCTCCCATAGTTTATGTTTATCATCGTCACTTTGACTTCAATATCGCTCTCTTTTTCACATAGGCTACTTAATTTAAGCTCCAAACGATCTTCTGTATCCTTTGTTCCATTATAGAAACATACACATCTGGGGGTAGGAATGCGTTGTGGATACGAGCTGTAGAGCAGAATCGAACTTGATTCTATGTATTTTGCATAACTCATACCCGCGTACATAAGATACCTCAGTGGCATATTCGGATTATATGAACTTTGCTGTTCATATAAATTGAGCGTTCCCGATATGAGAAACGAAACATCGTTCTTCATACTTATGTATAATGCATCTTCGATTGTAGTGAATCGAATACATTCTACATCGGTATAAGCAGAACCGTTTACAGCATTGTAGAGACTGAGCGTCCACTCTTTGTTTTGAGCGCTTCCGAAGATAAACTTGAAGAGTCTGTCTTTGTATTCTCTTACCACAGCCATAGAAGTACCTCCATCTATTGTAATAATATCATAATAAAGAATTTAAGAGACAAGTGAAATTTCTTTTCTTATGGTCAACACAGAGTTTCAAAACCGACTATATATCTTTTTTCTGACAATATAGTAATGGAATTGTTCAATTCTATCTTGTATCATTTGAATACTAAGGAGAAAATCAATGGAATACTCAAGTTTACAGCTAGCACGTTATTCATACTCCCCTAAGCTTCCAAAGATTCTTAGAGAAGATATCAACAGAATAATGGCGGTAGAAGGAAAAGAAACAACAAGTGCAGCAGATCAAAGCAAAATTCAGGCACTCTTTCCGAACTCATTCGGACAGAAGGAAGTCTCTTTCACACTAGGCTCTTCTAAAGCCAGAAAAGATAAGATTACAGTTGGTGTTATACTTTCTGGAGGACAAGCTCCTGGAGGACACAATGTAATAAGTGGGCTCTATGATGCGTTGAAAAAATCAAATAAAGAGAATGTGCTTATTGGCTTCAAGGGTGGACCGAGTGGACTGACAGACGACAAATTCGTCATCTTCAGCGATGAGACTATCAACAATTACCGTAACACCGGTGGATTCGATATCATAGGAAGTGGAAGAACAAAGCTCGAAAGTGAAGAACAGTTCAAAAAAGCACAAGAAGTGTGCAAAAAGCACGACGTAAACGCAATCGTCATCATCGGTGGCGACGACTCGAACACAAATGCAGCAGTTCTTGCTGAGTACTTCAAAGCTAATAGTATTCCCGTACAGGTCATAGGATGTCCGAAGACTATCGATGGAGACTTGAAGAATGATGATATAGAGACTTCATTCGGATTCGATACTGCTACAAAAACATTCTCTGAACTTATCGGAAACATTGAGAGAGATGCAGCATCAGCAACTAAATATTGGCACTTCATCAAGGTTATGGGTAGAAGCGCTTCCCACATCGCACTCGAATGCGCACTCCAGACACAGCCGAACATCTGTCTAATAAGCGAAGAAATCGAAGAAAAGAAGATGAGCCTATCGGAGATTGCATCGTATTGCGCTGACAGCGTAGAAGAGAGAGCAAGAATGGGAATGAACTATGGAACATGTATCATTCCGGAGGGCCTTGTAGAGTTCATTCCTGAAGTAAAAGTTCTGATAAGCGAAATAAATGATCTATTGGCTAAGAAGGGAGCTGAGTTCTCTATTCTTTCTTCGACAAAAGAGAAATATGAGTTTATGAAGAAATATCTTTCTGTAGCATCCTACTCTGTCTTTATTCTCCTTCCTGAGGCTATAGGAGAGCAGATGATGGCAGATAGAGATCCTCATGGAAACGTACAGGTTTCAAAAATAGAATCTGAAAAACTTATCTCCTCAATCGTTAAAAAGGAACTCGATAAGAGAAAGGAAAACGGCACATATAAGGGCTCTTTTAACCCACTTCATCACTTCTTCGGTTATGAAGGCCGCTGTGCATTCCCTTCAAACTTTGATGCCGATTATTGTTACTCACTCGGTTACAATGCCTTTCTTTTAATCGCAAACGGATACACAGGATATCTTTCATCGGTAAAAAATCTCTCTCGTCCTAGTGATGAATGGACAAGTGGTGGTATGCCTATTACCAAATTGATGAATATCGAGAAAAGAAACGGTGTAGATAAACCCGTCATCAAGAAGGCACTTGTAGACTTAAATGGAAAGCCGTTTAAGTACTTTGAAGCTCATAGATCCCAGTGGTCAAAGGAAACCCTTTACCTCTATCCAGGAGCAATTCAATACTACGGCCCGAGCTCAGTCTGTGATGCTACAACAAAGACACTCCAACTCGAGAACAGCTAATAGAAAATTAGGTAATTATGAGGTCATAATCTAACTTGTTATGGCCTCTTTTTGAGTCTAATAAAAAAACAAAAGGCCCTCAAAGCATTACCTTCGAGAAGCCATTTTTATAAAGAAGTCAACTTTCTACAGCCTATAGATTCTGTCTTCGCTCTTTTCGTCTTGACGGAAGAAGACTGTCGTAAAGCCAGTTGTGGCGATTATCGTACTTTTTGTCGCCTCTTCAAGATTATGCGATATCTCCAAGACCGCATCCTTATTATTCGAAAACCTTACCTTGACTAATTCGTGACAAGTCAAAGCATTATCTAAGGCATTTACAACGCCCTCTGTAAAGCCATCCTTACCGACATATACAACAGCATCAAGATTCTGTGCGTGAGAGCGAAGGAAGGCTCTCTGATAACTTTTTAATTCCATAGCTACATCTTATTGTTTCTTTCAATTAGAATCAATCGAGCTTGTATTTTTGAGCAACAACGAAGCGCTTGATCTTCTTTGTAGAAGTCATCTCCAAAGGCTCATCTACAACGCTTACCATGGTTATCTTCTTGTATGACTGTAGATCCCTGTTAACTGTATCAACAATGTCGGCAATAGTTTTCTCAATCTTTTCTTTGTCTTCTGTCTCTCTTAGAGTCTTACTCGGGTATACAACAGCTCTAATACCTTCGCTCTTTAGAGCCTTATCGGTAACGTAACCGATGATACAAATCTGCTCAATCTCATCGTAGAGCTGGAACTTATCCTCGATTTCCTCCGGGAAGACATTCTTACCGCCATCGGTTACGATAATGGACTTTGCACGACCTGTAAGATAGAGATAGTTTTCACTATCAAGATGTCCGACATCTCCAGTATTAAGCCAACCATCTGAAGAGAGAATCTCGTTTGTAGCCTCTTCATTCTTGTAGTATCCCTTCATTACCTGTGGTCCGCGTATATATATAATGCCGTTACCATCCTTGTCTGGATCAACGATTTTGCACTCTGTCATAGGAATTGTCTTACCAACACTCTCAACTTTGAATGCATAAATAGGATTAAGATGCGTAATCGGACTTGTCTCTGTCAGTCCATAGCCCTGAACGAAGTCGATTCCAAGCTGATTAAAGCCTTTGAATGTCTCGCTAGGAAGTGGTCCACCACCGGAAATACATATTCTATTTGTATCGAGAGAGACCTTCTTCAAAAGGAATGAGAACATTTTCTTACCGCCATGGAAGTTGAATGCTTTCTTCAAGAATCCAGATATCCCCATGAGCATTCTGATAAATCCATAGACAATAGGTCCTTTCTTCTTCACTCCGTTGATGATTCCTGCATAGAGCTTATTAAAGAGCATAGGAACTCCAAGGAACATCGTAACCGAGCCTTCTTTAAGCTCTTTAAGCATCTGTGACACAACAAGCTTCTTTCCAAAGACAACAGATCCACCTGAACCAAAAGCCTCCAGGAAAACAGCCAGCATTGTATATGCATGGTGTATTGGAAGAATTGCATAGAAGACATCCGTCTCATATATATTCATACAACCTTGAGCAATGTATATATCGGAAACGAGATTCTTGTGAGTAAGCATAACACCCTTAGGTGTTCCTGTAGTACCACTTGTAAAGAGAATTGCAGCAACATCCTCTTCTTGCGGATCATATCCTTTTCTTTCTTCTGACTCGATTGTCATTACATCTTGATACTCACTTCCGCTTTCAAGGGACGCATATCCCTTCATACCACCTAGTAGTGGAGCGACCCTCTTCATTCTATCGTTGTCTGCAATAAGAACCACCGAGTCACTAAATGAAGCAAGCTTTATAAAATCCTCATCATGAAGAGAAGAATCAAGAGGAACAATAGTTCCACCCATATAGAGCGTTGCCATATATACAACAGCCCATGCGACACTGTTCTTGCCGCTAACAATAACCTTATCGCCCTTCTTTAGTCCAAGAGACAATAGCCACGAAGAGACATTCTTTACTCTTTCTAATGCATCCTTATAGGTTAACTTAATATATTTAGGTGTAAACTCCACCCAGCAGTTTCTATCACTGTAAAGCTCAGTCTGAAGTATAAAGAGCTCTTTCAGCGTCGGCCATTCACCGTTAAAATATTTTCCTCTGTATTGGTCAAAACGATTCCAAGGGGTTAGATTATCTTTTGTTCTCATTATACAAAACTCCTATTTATTACATTTTTAAGAATTCTGTAAAAAAAGAAAATATGTTTTCTTACATTTCCCCATAGTTAATTTATAAAAAAAGCTGTAGTACGATATTACTACAGCGCTTTTTTCACTTATCTTTATAGAGTTTTATAACTTCAAATCTCTTAATTTTCTTTGTACTTGTCATTGGGAGAGGCTCATCAACGACGCTCGTCATTGTTATCTTCTTATACGACTGGAGATCTCTATTGACAGTCTCAACGATTTTCTCCATTCGTTTTGATACTTCCTCAAGAGATTTTCCTTTCATATATGAGGCAGACGGATGAATAATAATTCTTATACCTTCACTCTTTAATTTCTCATCGATTATATATGGAATTACGCAGCACTGGTCGATTTCATCGTAAAGAGAGAACTTGTCTTCAATTTCTTCCGGAAAGACATTCTTTCCTCCCTCTGTAACGATTATTGATTTAGCTCGTCCTGTTAGATATAAAAACCCATTTTTTCCAATGTGTCCAACGTCCCCAGTATTAAGCCATCCTTCCCCATCAAGAACCTCACGTGTTGCTTCTTCATTCTTATAGTATCCTTTCATGACCATAGGAGCGCGTACATAAATGAGTCCGTTTCCGTCCTCGTCAGGAGATACTATCTTTTCTTCTACACCACCAAGGGGTATACCCACAGAATTCTCTTCATATACTTCAACAGGGTCTATGTTGATTATTGGAGACGTCTCTGTTAAACCATAGCCTTGAACAAAATCCAATCCCATTTCGTTAAAATGACGAAATGTCGAAGCCGGTAATGGACCGCCCCCAGAGATACATATTCTCATCTTATCGAGAGAGACCTTCTCAAGAAGAAGCGAAGAAAATAACTTCTTTCCTATATTAACTTTAAATACCTTCTTTACAAATCCACTGAAATTCATAAGAAAATGAATGAGAGAGGATTTAAATTTCCCTTCTTTTTCAACTGCACTCATTATTCCGGAAAGAAGCTTATTAAAAAGCATAGGAACAGCAAGGAACATAGTAACTGAGCCTTCCTTGAGCTCTTTAAGAATAATGGGAGTAATAAGACGTTTACCGAAAACACACGAGGCTCCACTCGAGATAGTCTCAAGAAAAACTGCAGTCATCGTGTATGCATGATGCAAGGGAAGAATTGCATAGAAGACGTCACTAGGAAATACATCAAAGAGCCTCTGCGATTCAAGAGTTGAAGATAGAAGATTATTATGAGTGAGCATAACGCCCTTTGGTATTCCTGTAGTTCCACTTGTAAATAGTATTGCAGCGATATCTTCAGATGATACTAGCGGAAGATCACTTTCTACGCCCTCTAGATCATATATGTACTCATGAGAAGACTTACCTTCAAGTGAATATCTTTTTTTAATAAAGGAAGAAGAAGGATCAACTTCATCGATTCTTTCATCATCCATAAAAATGGTGTCTACATCAGCAAACTCAAGAATCTTTGTCATATCGAGTGGATGAAGAGCATAATCTAAGGGGACAATTACAGCGCCTGCAAAAGAAATTGCGAGATAGCATACTGCCCACTCTATACTATTCTTGCCGCTCACACAAATCTTATCGCCCTTCTTTGTCCCGGTAGAAACAAGGTAATAAGAGAGCTTCATTATTTTTGAATACATCCCTTTATATGTATAAGAAACTTTTTCAGGAACAATTGTTTTAAAGCATTCATTATCTGGAAAACGCGAGAGCGTAATTTCAAATGCTTCTCTAAGTGTCGGATAATCACCAAAGTACTTTTTCCCCTTATAAGCGAAGAAATCATCTACAAGCACCTTGTAATATTTATCTTTGAAAGCCATAAAGCCTCCGTATTTATTTTGACAATTTTAAACCGTCTGTAAAGTAATAAGTTAATTTTGAACTTAATAGTTGTTATTTGTCAACTATTAGATAATTTATACCATACAATATTTGGGCAGAATTAACTACAATTGTCCTTATGAATGAAATATCAAAGATTCTTGATGATTTCTTCTCCTCTTATATGCCGAGTCTCTCTTCTTCCTTGAGAGAGAACAGACTTGAAAGGATGCGTCTCCTTTTAAAGGAAATCGGTAATCCGGAAAGATTCTTCAGCGTAATACATGTAGCAGGAAGCAAAGGAAAGGGCACTGTTTCGACAGCGCTTAGTATACTACTTAATCAAAGCGGCATAAAAAGTGGCCTTTTTCTCTCACCGCACGTTTATGACATAAGGGAGCGCTTCACACTCTCGTCCGTTTTCTTTTCTGATAATGAATATTTATCAGCTCTCGAGCATCTTAAAGCGTTAATTTCTGATTTCTCGTTACCCTCTTTTCTCGGACCCGAGAGACCTACGACATTCGAGTTATATACAGCGTATAGCTATCTACTCTTTAAAGAAACTGGATGTAAAATGGCTGTAATAGAAACAGGACTTGGGGGGAGACTAGATGCAACAAATACACTTAGCCCAATCGCCTCGGCAATAACTAATATTGAACTCGAACACACCGAGATCCTCGGAAACACACTTGAAAAGATAGCGAGCGAGAAAGCCGGAATAATTAAATATGGTATTCCTTCTTTTGTCATCAACCAAAAAGAGAATGTACTTGACGTATTCAAGCAATATGCACTCGAGAATAACTCAGAGCTAAATATTTTCACTCCCCCGGTAATTAATAAGATAACAGAAGATAATAAATACAGAGTCAATTTTCTTGGCTATACTCTTTCACTACGGCTAAGCGGGAATGATATAGAATTAGTCGACACGCTTTATGCTCTCTCAATACTCGATAAATTAAACCTCATTAAGCCACTCTCTTCTTTCGACTTCACCCTTCCCTCTATCTCTCTTCCTGGAAGAATGGAAGAAAGAACAATAAACGGGCACACTATCATACTCGACGGAGCGCACACTCCCTCTTCAATGGCCCACTTGAGACAATCATTAGAAAAGAGAGAATGCGACACTCTCGTCTTCTCCTCTTCTCACGATAAGCCATGGAAGGAAATTGCCTCCTTAATAGTGCCTCTTTTTAAAAAAGTTATAGTCACAGATACAGGAAAATGGAAGAAATCATACCCTGAGAAAATATATGATGATATAATTCAATTGTTTCCCGATAAGGAAATTTACCTTATAAGAGACAAGAAGAAGATAATCAAGATGATTGAAAAAAGTGCACTTACCGTAGTGACGGGGTCGTTTTATCTACTAGGCGAAATAGATAGTGCGCTCAAGGAAGCACAAAGTGGCAATTAATTGGAAGGAACTTGAAGCTGTATTATCTGAAACTCCGCTTTTAGGAAGCTATATCCAAGATATAACAGAGCATAGCTACCATTCTTTTACGCTCTCACTCTATAACAGCGAAAAGAAGTCTTTTCTCTGTTATACGGAGATTGCATCTCCTCACTCAAGGTTCTGTATGACTGACCACATGAGAGAAAAAGAAAAGAACATGCAGCGCTTTACGCAATACCTAAAAGCTCATATAAGAGGAAAGAAAATAACAAAAGTATATCAACTTCCATATGACAGAGCGTTCATCCTCACCCTCTCTTCGCCCTCCTTAACAGTCAAGATGCTCTTTTCTCTCTATTCCGGCCCGAATGCCAATGTTGTAATACTCGACGATGAGAACAGAATTCTTGAAGTCATGTTCCGCCGCCCCAAAAGGGGGATCGTAAAGGGAGAGACGCTTGCCCTACCCGTAAGAGACAATGAAGGAATAAAAAACTACACACTCCGACCATACTCGACAGATACGATAAGCGAGACGATCGATAAAGAGGAGGGAGAGAGTGATAAAAACGAAAAAAGAGATGAATATTGTTCACTCCTCTTAGAAAAGAAGAACAGAGAAATATACCGCATTGACGAGAAAATAAAAAAGACAGAAGAGAGACTAGAATGCACAAAAGGATATGAATTAATAAAACATACAGCAGATCTCTTCTCGTCATATCTTCACCTATACAAAAGTGGAATGGAGAGAATAACTCTTCCAGATTGGGAGAATGGAGGAGAGTTAACTTTCCCTCTTGAAAAAAGGCTTAACGGAAAAGAGAACCAGAAAAAACTCTACGATGATTACCATAAAGCAAAAAGAGAGCACTCCAACGCACTCGAAGAACTAGAAAAACTCAAAGCAGAAAGAGAAAACAGCGAAAAAAGATATGCTTTACTTCTATCCCCTAATACTCCAATAGAGAAGCTGAAGAAGGAATTAGAGGGAGAGAAAAAGGATGCCAATCACGTTTTGGGAAAACCCGGACTCTATCTCAAAAGTGGGGATTGGGAGATAATCGTCGGAAGAAACGCTAAAGAGAACGACCAAATATTGCGTCAATCCGTGCGTGGAAACGACATATGGCTACACACGCGTGACTATCAAGGAGGCTATGTGATAATAAAATCACGCCGAAATAAAACAGTTCCACTTCCGGTGCTTCTTGATGCATCATATCTTGCAATATTTTTCTCAAAGGCAAGGAAGAACAACAAAGCAGATTTATACTATACCGAGGTTAAATACCTCAAGCGCATAAAGGGAGCAAAACTCGGCCTCATAATCCCGACACAGGAGAAAAATCTTACAGTCGAAATGGACGAAGAGAGAGTAAGGAGGATACTCGGATGAAGAGAAAATACCATGAAGGAATATTCTATCCAGAGGGAGAAAAACTCAATTCATATATACAAGGTATTGAAAGAAAAGAAGCTGCATCGGCATTGATTATTCCTCATCAAGCGCTTTTTCTCTCATATCCTCTCATAAGAGCCGCAGCAGCGCACATCGCTAGCCCGGACCTTGTCGTCATACTTTCGCCGATACATTCTGGCCGCACGGACGGAGACAGAGAATATTCCTTCTTTGAAGGCGAGGAAAACAAAGAATATGGCATTATAGCCCTCGGCGCAAAGAAAAGTGAGTGGTATGCCGAAGAAGAGAGTGCTGCGGAGATTATACTGCCATACATCAACTATTATGCTCCACAAGCGAAGATCGCAATAATATATACAGATATAAGAAACAGTCTTGAGAGCCACGCTTTGAGTTCATTTCTCAAGAAGACTACAAATACAAAGACTCTATTTATAATCTCCACAAATCTCAGCAGTCTTTCAGATACCATAGAAAAAGCAGATGAGGAAGGAAAAAATGCCGTCCAGGCACTACAAAATGGAGACAATATACTCGACATGATGAACAAGAATAAAATCCACCTTTGTGCAAGTGGTAGTATTGACAGTATAAACCGAATCGTTAAAGGAGAATGGAAACTTGAAGAGCTAAAGTGTGGAGAAAAAGTCTCACACGGAGTATTGTGGAAATAGAATATGAGTGAAATAAGAAAAATCACATTCGAGTCAAATACATATACAGCCATATCAATCTCCACTGCATACGAAATTCCACTTTCGCTTCTTCAAAAAGAAAGAGAGGACTGTATTCTAGTTTGCGATAACTCAATAACTACGATTCCCTGGTACGGAGTTAGGAAGGACACAAGTGGAACATATATTCTCCTCAAGCCGTTAGAGATAGAAGAGATCTTTTCAATAAGTACGAAATACCGTAGTAAAGCACTCACCCTCATAAGAAAAATAGCAAAAGGAATAAAAGCAGCGCCGCTAGCATTTCTCGATCTATTTACCGGGTTCCTGCCCCTCTATAGAATCTACATAGTGAATGGAAACGACATACTCCTACTGCCGAAAGATTGCTCAGAAATACTTACGCTTTCGAGAACAAATGAAGAAATGGACAGAAATTTAAGATTCCTCCTTTCTTCAGATACAGAGGAAGACTACAGAATCTTTTTAGAGCTTATCGAGCTTATGTATTATGCCGTAACTTCACGCTTTCCCTATGAAAGAAGCGAGGTTCGTCTTTCAGGCTTCAAACCCTATTCCATAACACTCTACAGCGATATTCCTTATTCTCTTTCGTCATTCATAATGAAATATCTTCTTCTTGGGGAAAAGGAACAAAGAAAACTTTTTTCAGGAAAAGATTGCAATAAGAGTGCAGAAATCTTTCTCGATAAAACTTCAAGTCTAGAGTGGCCTCTCTCTTCTCTCTCAAATGCCGATAGGTTGTTTTCATTAAAATGTACAGAAGAGAGCCCAGAGTTCTCTCTAGAAAAGAAGAAAAAAGAGAAAAAAGCTTCAAGACTGTCCTTCATAAGAAAAAAAGGTTTGGTTGTGCTTGCTATTCTACTTTCTGTCGGTTTTATCTCGTATTTTGTTATCAACTATCTCTATCAAACATTCAAGCCGCCTCTCACAAAAGATATGTCTTGTATTGAAATTATTGAGTACACGATAGAAAAGCAAAATGAACTAGATACGGCACACATAAGCGAGGGCTTTAAGAAAGAGGCCGCGCAGGAAGAAGAAGTAAGAAATCTCTATATCCTCAATAAGACTAGAAGTGCATATGAAGGAAAAGAACCACTCGTAAAGATCTCTGACTACCTTGAAGGAAAAATAGAGAGTGTAGAGAAAGATTCAATTCCTTATGGTGTATTCATTAAAGAAATAATAGATAATGGAGACTCAAGCTATAGAGTCTGTCTTGAGTGGTATACACCATATAGCTTTGACGATGACGACGAATTAAATAATCCCGAAAAGGAGGGATTTCTACGAGTATTCAAATATATTATATACGAGGATTTTACCTTTACATTTTCCTCTCGCGGCTGGTGGGAGTGCACTTCTTCCTCCTTTCATTCCGAGAGTCTCGTTGATTTAATATATATTCCCTTGTCTCAAGAGTAGAAATTCCTTTATTTTCTCTTCGTCTTCAGGATTAAACCAATTAACACCACAAAAAGATTTAAAGAATGTCTCCTGGCGTTTAGCGTACTTAATGGAATTCTTAACGATTTTTTCTTTTACTCCCCTTAGAGAAAGCTCTCCCGTCTCCATGGCATCAAACCACTCTCTGTAGCCTATCGCGCTCATTGCCGGCCAAAGAGGACTTGCCCCGGAGGAAACAAGCTTTCTTATTTCATCAATAGCACCTAAACTGAACATGGCCTCTACTCTATCCATAATCCTAGTATTGAGTTCATCGCGCTTTCTTTCGAGCCCTATTATGACAAAGTCTACATCGTCGCGAAGAGTATTAGAAAGCGTGAAAGATGACAGCGGCCGCCCCGTCTGATAATAAACTTCAAGGGCGCGCGTGATTCTATAAGTATCTTCTTTATATATTTTGGATGCTGAAATACTGTCGACGCTCTCTAATAGGCTATATAGGTTTTCCCTACCATTTTTCTCCAAGAGTTCTTTGACAAAATTTCTAACTTCATCATCTGCCTTCGGAGTTGGAGAGCGTTTATATAGAAGCATCTTAAAAAAATATGCTGTGCCACCGGTAATAAGAGGAATATTACCTCTATCATTTATTTCTTTAATCAGTCTATTTGCATCATTACAGAAATCCCCGGAAGTATATTCCTCCCAGGGATCTTTTATATTCACCAAATGGTGTCGTATTTTACCCATTAGGCGATCATCCGGTTTAGCCGATAATATATCGAGTCCTCTATAGACCTGGATTGAATCGGCATTTATTATCTCATAACCAGATGAGAAGAGGTTTTCAGTCAGACCAGTCTTACCAACGGCAGTAGGACCGAAGAGAACAACGGCCTTATTTTCTATCTTTCTCTCCACCTTCGTAAGCTATCTCATCATTAAGAGCGCGGGTAAGAACAACAGAAACAACCTTATCACCATTCTTTTCGATCTCTTTTCTCTTATCTGTAGCAGCGTAAATATTAGCTTCTTTGATGGCTACACAAGTCATTTCATAAACATTAGTTTCTTTATCAATCAATTCATTAAGTGGAATCAAAACCGTGTCTCCTTAAAAACAAATGCTTTTCTATCATAGAAAAAAAGATAGTTTACTTCAAGTGCATTTTCCTGCATTCCGGGCAAATACCTTCAAATACGGTCTCATGATGAATATTGGCATAGTCTACTACCTCTTGAGCCCTTCTGTCGATGTCATCAGAGTAGTCTAGAATAATATCCTCCACTGAGCCGCACAGAGTACATTTTATATGGTAATGCATATCGAGTCTGCTGTCATATCTATCGGCACCCGGGACTCTTATATGGTTAACTTTACCCGACTGTGAAAGCTCCTTGAGATTTCTGTAGACCGTTGCGCGGCTCACGTGGGAGTCCTTATCTCTTACCGAGAGAAATATATCATCAGCACTCGGATGGTCACATCTCTCCATAACAGTTTCGAGCACAAGAGCCTTCTGCTTGGTATTTCGTCGTGTTTTCTCAACCTTTTCCATTTCTCTTCTTCTCAAGCTCTTTGATTATGATGTCACAAATTTCATCAGGATTTCTTTCATCAGTTGCAATAATCAAATCTGCCACCGTCTCAGGCTTAGAATTATCGATGCCATATATTTTCTTATAGCGAACGGAGTCGTTTTTGTCGCGGTTTTCTGTTTCTAAAAGCCTTTTCTCTAATTCTCCACCTTCCCGTTTCTGTATACGCTGGGCACGTGTCAACGCACTCGCGGTAAGGTAGACTGACAAATCTGCATCCTTCAACATCCATATCGCCAAGCGCGAGGCAAGAATACAATTCTCCTCTTTTTTCGCCATCTCAACTTGTCTTCTGTCAAGTTCTCTATCTATATCATAATCATTCTCAGCCATACGGCATAGCGTCCAGAAGTCAACACCTCTCTCCTGAGCCATTTGACGGAACGTGAAATTAATGATTTTATAACCAAGCCTCTTAGCAAGCAGTGTCGATACAGTGGTGTTTCCACAGCCTGATTTACTAGATATCGCAATTCTCATTCAATGTTCCTCACCTGTTCTCTTATATCTTCAAGTGCATCTTTCATCTTAACAACAGAAAGATTGATCTCAGCCATCTGACTCTTAGAAGCTATCGTATTAATCTCCCTATTCATTTCCTGGCAGAGAAAATCCAATTCCTTACCGACACTCTCATTACTCTCAATGAGTTCATAGTAGCGTCTAAGATGCACTTTGAGTCTCTGACCCTCTTCGTTGATAGAGTACTTAACAAGAAGAGCTGCTACTTCTCCCAAAAATCTCGGATCATCTTTTCCCTTCTCACCAAGAAGCTCTTCATATTTTTCAAGAAGAATCCTCTTGAAATAATCCTCGAGTTCATTTCTCTTAGCGAGTATGACGCCCAGAGACGATGAGAAAAGACCGCCAAGACGCTCCAAATCCGCCTTTGTTCCTTCTCCTTCTCTCTCCTTTGCTTTTCTCACTTTTTCTAAGGCACTCTTAAGAGCAAAGGAAACTCCGTCACTATAAACGGAAGAATCAACATCATCTATAGGAAGAAGAACACCTTCCATTGTCGCATAGTCTATTACTGATGGTTTTTCGCCACCGGTAATCTCCCCTATCCTAGTAAACGCCTTCATATATTCTTCAACAAGGCCCTCATCAAGAGAAATGTGCGACTGTGTTTTTATGGTTTTAAGAAATACCGAGACATCGATATGGCCGCGTTTACATACCTTCTTTATTTCACTGTCTATATACTCTTCATAAGACGAAAGAGAAGGACTAATACTATGTGAAATATCGAGATAACGATTATTATATGATTTGATTTCTACAAGAATTACATAATCACTGTTTCTATACTCACCGTTACCATAACCTGTCATACTTAACATGAGATTTCTCCTTCGGTATTGTTGATTGTAACAACATCCCGCTTTGTTTCATTCATTATAGATGAGACAACAAGTCTCGCCTCATCAATATTAGTGCATAGACTCACACCGGAGAGTGTTTTAGTGCCAATACTGTAGACAGTTTTTTCGGCTTCCTTTTTCATCTTTTCGCCACACTCCTTTAGAGAAGTGCATAAAACAAGATACGAGGCCCCAGAGAGAATTTTCATCCAATCATGAAAATAAAGAAACGCATTCACTCCCGGGTATAGGATTACTATATTTCCCCTTATTTGTGTTCTCTTCTCTTTAAGCTCATTAAGCGTCCAGATGGAGAGTAGTGTCCCCTCTTTAAAAGAAAAAGAGGGTGCACTTAAGCGCATCCTCATCTCTTCTTTCAACTCAGGCTTTTTCCGATTAAAAAAGAAGGCCATAAATTACTTCGAGAGCTTAGTATTGCACTCTTTGCAAACCTTGACTTTAGCACCGTCAATTTCTCTCTCGTACAGGCACTTAATTGCAGTCCTCTTACAAACTGGGCATTCACCTCTTCCGTTGTTGAACTGATCTCTGATGCCACTACCTCTATGTGCTTTGGACATGTCTTTCTCCTTAAAATGTTAATTAACTAGGTTAGAATAGACGAAACAATATTAAGCGTCAAGGCCCGAGGGAAGTTAACTTCACTCAATCTTCACTTCTTATCCTCTCATTTCGGTTGACCACTAGTTTCAAGATAAATTAGATTATTTGATAGTGAAAAGGAGCATTTGAAATGCATACAAAAAAACTATTCATATTCGTCTCGTTAGTACTCTTACTTACTCTTCCTCTTATGGCAGAAGGTGCAGCAGAAAAGATTCCTCAACTACAGCAAGAGGGAGTGCTCCCCTTAACTATAACACATATAGATAGTGAAGAAGAGACAGATATCCTCCCCTCATATGGAAGTGTTGATTTAACTTCCCTCTCATCCCGCTTCAGCTACTCATACGGCTATGTAATCACATCCTCTCTTCTAGAGCAGGGTGTTTCCATAAACGGACAATATTGGCTTAGGGGAATTAAGGACGGATTCGACTATTTTTCAGGTAATTTTCTCGTTCCAACCGAGGATATGAACGACATTGTAGATGATTATATTACAAACTACTACAGTCAAGGCTTAACGGGAGAAGTGGGAAAACCACTCTCTGTAGAAGCCCTCGATGCACTTTCTTCTCCAGAGACGCTCTTAGATAAGTTCTCATATTCCTATTCACTTATCTACGTCGTCCAGCTCTATTGGATGAACGGACTCGATATGACAGTTGAGGAGTACATGGAAGGATGTGCAGAGGCCTTGTATCTTGACGCTCCTCTTTATATGAGTGAAGAAGAGATGGAAGAGACAATTAGCGAGTATGCCGAAATATTGAGTGCAGAGTATGAAGCGCAAATTGAAGAACTTGCAAAAGCGAACCTCGAGGAGGCAGAAACATTCCTCGCCGAAAACGAAAATAACGAAGGTATAATCAAACTCGAGTCGGGAGACCTTATGGAAATAGTCTATGAAGACGAAGAGCTTGGCGGAGTTCCCGAAGAAGGAGACTCTGTCATTGTCGACTATGAACTATTTCTCCTTGACGGCACACAACTTGATAGCGGAGAGGATATTTCATTCAGTCTCTCCTCACTTATTCCGGGCTTTGTAGAGGCAGTCTTGAATATGTCTGTCGGCCAGGAGTGCTATGTCTATATTCATCCTGACTATGGATACGGAGAGAGTGGAACGAGCTCTATAGAGCCAAACTCACTTCTCATATTCCGTATCTACCTCAAAGGAATCGTTGAAGAAGAGAATTGAATCCTCTTATATTTAACACTGGGGCAGGCAACACTGCCCCTTTTTCATTCACTCCAATGAGAATAACTCTCCGTATCATAGATAAAGAGAGTCTTCCGGTTTTTTTTCCTTATCTTTCCTTCTCAATATATCAGATAGGATTAACAAGATTCAATTATCTTATTAGAATATGCAGAATAAGGAGACAAAAATTATGTCAAAAGATAAGAAATCTTCATTTTTTTCTGAATTTAAAACATTTATCATGCGCGGTAATGTCCTCGACATGGCTGTAGGTATTGTTGTAGGCGGAGCTTTTACACAGATTGTTACATCTGTTGTTTCTGATATCATAAACCCAGTAATTGGACTCATCATAGGAAAAATCGACTTTGCCGATTTGAAAATAGTACTTATCGCAGCAACGGAAAGCCAAAGTGAAGTTGCAATCCGCTATGGCGTACTTATCCAATCTATTGTTCAATTCCTACTTACTGCATTAGTGCTTTTCTTGGTTATACGTGGAGTTAATAAGACACACGAGAAGAAAACAAAAGAAGAAGAAATACTTAAGGCAGAAAAAGACGAAGAAAATAAAAAACTCGAGGAAGAGAAAAAGAAAATAGAAGACGCAAAGAGAGACGAGGAAGAAGCAAGAAAAGAGGAAGTCGTCGTACTCTTGAGAGATATAAAGAAGTCACTCGAAAATAAGTAGAATTACCTCTCGGGCTATGTTATAACCAAATCTTTCATTTGGAGTTTTATGTGAAAAAGTTTCTTTTCATACTAGTCTTGTTACTTTCTTATCTTCTTGTCTCATGTTCTACGACAAAAGAAGGTGCACTTCCCCCAATTGGTGAAGAAGAACATAGCCCTAATATAGTTGAAGAAGAACAAGCTCTCTCTATAGTTGAAGAAGAAAGAACGCCTAGCGTCATACTCGATTTCAACTATGCATATGGAGTGAAGAACATGCGAGAGCTCAAAGAGAACTCCATCAGCATCATTAGCTCATATTTTTCAAGAGGGCTATATGATGCTTATCTCTCTCCATATAGCCCCGTTCTCATGAAATATGATGATCTAGAGCGTTCAATTGACGAATATATAAGAGAGTATTATGTAAATGGTATTTCATTCGAAAAGGGAGATAGACAGAGTGATATCTCCTCACTCCCTTCGCCAGTAACACTTGAGGAAAGATTCAGTTATGCCTACGGCTATACGATAGCTCGTGATCTCATTTTAGAAGAATTCGACATTGTTATAGAGCCCTTTACGAGAGGAATGATTGACGAGCTCTATGATGACGCAAAATTAAGCGATGATGATATAACATATGCTATAAATTCATATATTCTATACCTTAATGAAGAATACTATCTCTCACTTGAAAAATTAAAAGAGGAGAATATAAGAAAAGCAGAAGAATTCTTCGCTGCCAATGGAAAAAAGACAGGCATTACAACGCTGAATAACGGTGTTGAGATTTTGATTTTAGACCAGGACGAAACGCTCGGGGAGAGACCGACACAATACGATACTGTCATCATGGACTACAATGAATACATACTCGATACCAAATCAGGCGTTCTCGAATTCACGGATGCAGCGTACAATGTTGAAGTGAGCCTCATAACCCTCCCCAACGGCCTCTTAAGCGCCATAAACAATATGAGAGTCGGCATGGCCATACGAGCATATATTCCACCAGAGCTCTCCCGTCTTCCTGAAGGCGATGAGGACATTCCCCCATATTCTATATTTGTTTATGACGTGGCTCTCCATGAAATACTATAGAATAAATCTGACAGTTTTGAATGCAACGGGAAGAGAGGAAGCAATTCCTCTCTTTATCTTTTCATCTCCCTCATAATAAAGAAATCTGCCGGGGCTTAATTTAAAGACCGAATCAGAAACAGAGACTATCTCTTCGCCTTCAAGGCATATCTCGAGTATACCATTCCCCACTCTATTCTCGCCGTAAAATCCACCCTCTACGGATAAATGAGCCGAGACAATATACTTCACACCCTTCTCTTCATATTCTCCCGGATCATCATCATAAGGTTTCGAATGATCCATAACGAAGATCACCCCATCCATATTTGGGATAACAGACGCATAATTCTCCAATTTGTCCAAAACATCGAAAATAAGCATAATCACCTCATGAATTGGTTATTCTTTAACATAGTAAAGACAAAACCCACTGTAACAGAGAGCGTCAATGAATATCCATTTTTATCCATAAGAGATGTTAACCCCTTATCCCAATCGATAGCCTTTCTTATTTCAGCGTCTATCTTGAAGTAAGATTTATCATACCTCGCCATAACGCCCAGACCCAAAGATAGAGAGTGCTCAGAGAAGACGAGATTATCTCTATTTTGTACTATCTCACCTTTTGTAAGAGGAACCTTAGAAAGAGAAAATCGCTCATAGTTATATGAAAGGAATCCTGTTACGGAGAAATATTTATCGCTTATCGCAAGGTGGATATACCTTAGTCCTCCAGAAAAAGAAAAAACATCATCAGAGCCGTAGCGGTAGTTATCAGAAGAGGATTTTAATGAATAACTATAAGTGTCAAGACCATCATTTCTTCCTGTTACGAACCCGTAACCAGATTCAACCGACACTCCTAGTGGAAAAGATGCATATGGTATAAATGTAATTTCTGCTTTCGGAAGAAGATAGAATACATAATCAAGACTATTTTCTTCATTAATATATCTCTCATTCGTCTTGAGTTCACTCATTACATAGTCCGATGGATGCATTCTCACGCAATCAACTCCCCCACCGATGAAGAATTGAGGACGCGCATAGAGCGAAATGGAGATAAAGAACAATAAAATAAAAACTGATTTTGCTTTTTTCATCGTTTTCTATCTCCTCCAATAAGATAACCCGCTCCAATTTGTATTCTTAAAATCGCTGTCGAATAACCATTTTCATACCATGTAGTAGTACTATTAGGTGTGAATTTAATAAAGCCATCAGTTAGGTTGAGTGAAAATGATAGAAATAGATTATCCAATAGAAAATAATTCAACTTCTCCTCAATTGAAATGGAGAGTATTATACCCTTTTTAAAATAATCATAGCTCATAACACCAAAGCGGAGAGAGAGTGATGAATCAAGGTAATCAGATGGCGTAAAACGGAAAACCGGGCCTAAAGCAAAACCCAAGAAGAGGTTCTTATCAGAGATTTTTGACTCATCAAAGTTCACGTACTTCTTTGAGAGAAGAGGATACGAAGAATATAGATTGAAGGAGAGTCCCCACAACGCCACATCATCGTTTCTGTAGATATCACCCGATAGGTCTAGGCCCAGGCTATAGTGAATAACACCATTTTTGGGAGGATACGAAAAAACATCTTCAGATATAAATTGTGGAGCAACACTACCCGAGATATATGCACTCAGTCTATCTGTCGACGGGATCTCGAGTGCAAAAAGAGATGAGAAAGCAAACAACAAGACCAATACAAAAATAGATACTTTTCTATTCATATACAGCAATCCTCACTCCGAAAGAATATTTAAATCCACAATCAATTTTTAAAATAGATGAATACACATAACCGGCTTCTCCATAGAGAATAAGAGTATCGAAGAGGTTGATTTCTCCCCTAAGAGAAATACTACCCGTTAGCTTTGTCATGCGCCCTGAGCCATTTACAACAGATCCTGTACTCAATGATATATCACTCAAAAGCCTGATTACTGGATATACATCCTCAAGAACCTCAGGACCGCGGAAGGTTAAAGATGTCTTATTTCCGAAAAGAAACGAGGTATTCGGATTATGATAACCCCAACTATCTCGTTCAAGCGCATATTGAGGAACATATTTACCATAGGCGTATCTCATATCAAACTCACTCTCGAGTACAAGAGTAAACATCTTAAGTACATCACTTGAAGTGGAGAGCGAGAATTGTGATATATCCAGTAGAGTAACAGCTACCCCCGCATTCGATGTAATGCGGATATATGATGAGCCGTTTTTGTCATGCAGAGGAGTCCAAGACGGCATAACGTGAAGAAACAAATCCGCCCATAGACCATCCTTTGTCATACGCGTCGTTTCAGTATAATCATACTTTATTCCGATATTCCCTCCAATATGAGAGAGCCTACGATAAAGCGTGGCACTGTCAGTTTTGAACTCTCTTACTCCACTATAGTTTGTATACCTTTCTTTCCTTGAACCATTATCAATATAGGTAAATGTAGACTCTTCTCCGTCTCCATTAAGCCACCCTATTCTCTCATATGCATTCTCGTAGTCTGCCTCAATTGCCGTATAAAGCGTTAATATAGGAGAAGAGAGATAATTAACGTTAAATAGTCCGAATTTGAGATCAAGGGTAAAATAAATAAACTGAACTTGATAGAATCTCGCTTCATCTGTTTCGTATCCCGTAGAGGAGAGCGTATCGAGATGAACGCCTGTGTCAGGATTCTGTAGTAGGAGTCTATGCTTCAAGCCGGTATTAAAGTTTAGAGTGAGAGAAGTATTAACTTCATCAAAGTAATCGGGAAGATTCATGTCATACGCTAACTTACCCGAAACAGGGAAGAAACCAGATGCAAACCTAAGGTCCCCGTCTGTTGATTCGATTCTCGAGGAAAACGTGACAGCACAAAGAGAAAACGAGAGTAAAAGAAGAAATATAATCAGCGTTGTTCTTTTCATATTACCCCCTAGAAAGTGAATGACATACTGACCTCTCCACTTCCAGAAAGGCCGTAACTACCATAATAACCATTTGCAATATAATAAGTTAGGCTATAACCGAATGACAAAACCCCGAAAAGCGAAAGATTAAAAGCAGATGAAAAATAAGAAGAATACGCCATCCCTCTGCTCTTTCCGCTCTTTTCATTCTCAAAGCCCCCAAAATAGAGAGTGTTATTATAAGAGAACGTATAACTTATACTCGTTCCACTGTCGAGTATTTGTGGTCCTGAGAAATAAATTGAAAGAGAATCACTAAGGTAACCTCTAAGATGAAATGAATTGAGCCTATTTTCCGGAACTATCTTTCCTAATGTATAAGAGAGGCTGTTCGAATGTGATAGGCTTATTCTTAGCCATCTAAGAGAAATGGACTGAGTCTCGTCTTTAATAAGCATACTCTGCGATATAGAACCATAAAAAGTATAGTAATCAGAGAGCGTAATATCATTTGAAATGCTGTTAAGCATCCACTCCGGGCCGGCCGTAAATGAGAGATTTATATTGAATGAACTGAGATTCTTGAAGGTGTAAATTGATCTTGATGCAGATAACGAAAAATTATTCGATAGGTTAGTTCTCTCCCCATACAGATAGGGATACGCATAGACTTCATCCTTTTTATTGTACTTCTTAACCCACTTTCCATCCTTATATTCACTAAATGTAAGATCTGTCCCTTCACTCGACGAATAACTAAGAGCCTCTCCAGGGAAGGAATATCTAGAGCCGAGAGAGATAGAATAAGTCCAATCATCGACTTTTTGTGATAAAGAGAGAGAAAGAGTCGCCGCGGGATTATAATATTTAATACTTCCACTAGCATCACTTCCTTTCTCACCAATCCAACTTTTTGTGGGAGTTCCTGTCTCTTTATCGAAATAAAATTCAAGGCTCGTATCTGAAAGAGAGAATCCGGATGAGACGGAAATGGTCGCCTTATCTGGGAGAGTCTCAAATATCTTGAGTCGTCCTTGTCGATAAAGCGAGAACGAAAGCGGAAGTTTACCGTCTCCTATTCTTCCCGGTCCCGTCGCCGTTCCAGAAATGTTAGTTGAGAACAAGGTTGACGCCGTAATTGGTAGAAGAAAAATAAACAATAAAAATGGAATAGCTAACTTCTTAAAACTCAAAACCCTATTCTCTCCTAACCAATGATGATACTCGATTAACTCTAATTATTCCACCTTATATCCATCGATGTATACACTTTTGAGATTGTATTCATCATCAAATAGAATGAAATCTGCCTTCTTGCCGAGAGCTATAGATCCGATTTCCTTATCTAAATTTAGAAGCTTTGCAGGCCTGAGAGAAGTAGCAAGGAAGACTTCCCATAGTGGAAGTTCTGCTTCTTTAGAGAGGGTACGCACAAGTCTTATTCCGTCAGCAATACTTCCAGCAAAACAGCTCATATCTTCTAGGTATGCCACACCATCACAGAGTACTACATTCGTTCCATTGTTCTTCGGTCCCAAAATAGACTTTCCCTCTGTAAATCCTGCTCCTCTCATACTGTCAGATATAGCAATGATTTTATCATTGTTTTTAAGACGGAATATATATTTCAAAAGTTCAGGAGGAAGATGGCAGGCATCCGAAATGAGTTCGACTGTAAGCTCATCGTAGTAGAGTCCACTCTCGATAGTGCCGAGAGTCTTCCAAGAGTGGTTCTTCGTCATTCCCGACATGGCTGAATAATAGTGCGTAAGCATCGTCATTCCCGAGTTTATCGCCTTCTCTACATCTTTAAATGTCGCTTTTGTATGTCCTCCGGAGACGATTATTCCCTCCCGCGATATATCAGAAATGAATTCTAATGCTCCGTCAAGCTCCGGAGCGACAGACCATCTCTTAATGTTCCCATTCGACTTTTCGAGGATTTTATTATAATGCGCTTTCTCAGGATTTCTTATATACCTTGCGTCCTGTGCGCCCTTCATCTCCATATTAAAATACGGACCCTCAAGATGAGCTCCGGGAAGTTTTGCTTCGTTTTTTCTTCTGTTCCTCTTGAATGATGAGAGGTTATCGAAAAATGTAAAAAGCTCATCGTCGGATGAAGTAAGCGTCGTTGCAAGGGCCGTTGTCGTACCACCCTTTGCCAGTCCCCGTGCAGCAGAGTGGATATCGCCCTCCTCACCATCCATGAAATCAAAACCACCTGAGCCGTGAGTGTGCAAATCTACGCATCCTGGAGCAAGAATCAAACCGTCGCCCTTAATGTCAGCTTTATCTGTAGCTTTGTCACTTATTGATGTAAAGATACCATCCTTTATCTCGACAGTTCCCTTCTCTATTACACACGTCTCCAATACAATTTTTACATTTGTGATTGTCACTTTCTTTCCTCTCTAATCTAAAAGAGCATCTTTTGTCGCAATAAGCGTAACATCTCTATGGAGAGAAAGAAGAGTAGCGGGACACATTGTATCTATTTTCTCTTCAAGCATTCTTTTCACAGCTTCCCTCTTCTCTTTTCCGGAAGCAAGAATGATAATGGAGCGAGCAGAGAGTATAGTTCCAATACCCATTGTGAGGGCATAACGAGGAACACTTTCAAAAGAAGAAAAGAATCTGCTGTTGGCTTCTATAGTGCTCTCTGTAAGAGATGTCTTATGCGTATGAGGATATAAGAAGGGTCCGGGTTCATTAAATCCTATATGGCCGTTACGTCCGATTCCAAGAACCTGTAGATCAATTCCTCCGAGAGAATCTATAAGAGCCTCATAGCCCAAGCATTCTTTCTCACAGTCCTCTGCTAACCCCGATAACAAGTGGGTGTTTTCCTTTTTAATATCAACATGGGAGAATAGATTTTCATTCATGAAATACCGATAAGACTGATTATTATCGGGAGAAATCGGGTAATACTCATCAAGGTTTACCGATATTATATCCTTAAAGCTCACTTCTCCCCTTTGTGTCATTTCAGAGAGCTCTCTATACATTCCAAGAGGCGTACTTCCCGTTGCAAGGCCGAGTACGCTATTTTTCTTTTTTGTTATTTGCGCCTTTATAACCTGAGCGCCTTTAATACTCATTTCATCGTAATCTTTTGTAACAATAACCTTCATATTGTCTCCTCTTAATTAGTAACCAATACTATTCTACACTGAAAGAGAATTCTCGAGAAGTTCAATCCTTGATTTAATGTTAGCCACAGCTCGGCAACTTTTCACACTTTATTCTCTATTCTTATTGTTACTACTTGTAGAATCATACTTAGAGAATATAAACTACACACATTCTAGGAGGAATTATGGATTATCTAACACTTGCTAATCTTCCGTTACTCTATCTTGTTGTGGGCGGGGTATTACTCTTCATCGCACTCGGTTGTTTTTATTTCATCATCAAGTTCTACCGTGCAGGAATAAAACTCAATATGGATAAAACCATTTTAAAAAGGACCATAACTTCATCTGCACTCTTTACAGTACTACCTGCAGTTTCGATACTACTAGGAGTCATAGCACTTTCGGGCAGTCTAGGCGTACCGACAGCATGGCTACGCCTGAGCGTCGTCGGAAATCTCTCCTATGAGGCAATAGCAGCAGAGGCCGCAGCACAAGGAATGGGACTCGCACTTGACTCATCCATTCTCTCAGCCTCCTCTCTTGTTACGATACTTGCTGTCATGACAACAGGAATATGCTGGGGTGTAATCTGTACGATTTTCCTCTGCCCGTCCTACAGCAAAAAATGTACAAAGTTGTTAAATAAATCAAAGCCTGAAAGCGAAAAGAAAGGAAAAGGGTTTTCTGACTGGGCTATGATAAGCATGTTTATAGGTTTCTGTGGAACATTCATCGGTTCATACATAGCACAAGCGGTAAGGGGAATTTCATTTATTCCTCTTCTCACAGCGTTAGTTGCAGGAGTCGTCATGAAGATATGTATAATGCTTGAGGAGAGAGGACACAAGTGGATGGAAAATTTCTCTCTCTCACTTTCAATGCTCATAGCAATGGCTTCAGCTGTTATTTTCGCCTAAGGAGGACAGTATGGATAAGTTTGATTATTCGGAATTTGAGAAATCTGTTCATAGAAGCGGAATCATAATGAATTCAATCGGGCTCGGACTACTATTTGCAGTTCCGTTCATCTTCTCAGCTATTTTAAAAACCTCCATAAATTGGAACGGTTATGCAAAAGGTGTTTTGAGAATCGGAGCTACATACCTTCCTATATGTATCGTTGAGTTTCTCATCTATGTTCCTATTCTTGGAGCCGGGGCAAGCTACCTCTCGTTCATAACAGGGAATATCATCAACATGAAACTTCCATGTGCCTACTCAGCACGTGAAATTGCAGGAACAAGCGCAGGAACAAAGGAAGATTCAATAATCACAACTCTTGCCGTTGCCGTATCATCTCTTGTGACGATGCTTGTTATATTTGTCGGAGTACTTCTTCTCATACCCCTTACCCCGATACTTAATAACCCGACGCTCAAACCCGCATTCGACAACCTCCTTCCCGCTCTATTCGGAGCTCTTGGCTGCCAATATTTCTCAAAGAGCTGGAAGTTGACTGCCATTCCTGTTCTTTTTATGACACTTCTATGTATTTTCGTTCCGTCTATGATAAGTCAAACTACGACGATGATGATTGTTGTCGGAGCAATGAGTATAGCACTCAGCTATGTAATGTATAAGAAAGGCATCTTTGAGGAGAAAGAAAATGAAAGATGATTTATATTATGGAAACAAGCTCTCAAGAATGATTGCTGTAGAGACAGTCTCTGAGATAGGAAAAGAGAATAAGGATAAATTCGATTTATTCCATGAGACACTCAAAGAGCTCTTTCCTCTCGTATTTTCAAAACTGGAAGTAACATACATCGACTCGTCTCTTCTTATAAGATATCCCGGAAAAGGAAATTGCGAACCGATTCTCTTTATGAGCCACCAGGATGTCGTTGAAGCATCTGGAGAATGGAAAGAGCCTCCGTTTAGCGGGAGGATATCTGATGGCAGAGTCTGGGGTCGTGGTACTGTCGACACAAAAGGTGCATTGATGTGCATATTCGAAAGCTTTGAGGAGCTTTTGGAAGAGAATTACGAGCCGGAGGGAGACTTATATATAGCATCATCATCCACAGAAGAAGTACAAGGAAGTGGAGCTCCCAAGACAGTAGAGTACCTAAAGAATAAAGGCGTCAAACTGATGTTTCTGATGGATGAAGGAGGGATGATAGTCGATGAACCTATGCCCGGAGTAAAGGGGCGTTTTGCAATGATCGGTACAGTTGAAAAAGGAACGGGCAATATTGTCGTAAGTGCTTATTCCAACGGCGGTCATGCATCTGCGCCCGGCAAAAATACTCCACTTGCAAGACTTTCGGCATTCATCACAGATATCGAAAAGAATAATCCAAACAGAATTGAATTTAGTCCTACTCTTATAGAGATGTTCTCCAGACTCGGAAAACATACAAAAGGCTCTCTCGGCTTTGCGATGAGACATGCTAAAGCTCTTGAGCCTATTCTGGCAAAGGTACTGCCTAGCGTCTCTCCAAAGGCTGCCGCAATGGTGAGAACTACAATGGCATACACAATGTGTGGAGGATCTAAGGCAAAAAACGTACTTCCTGAAGAGGCATGGGTGAACATAAACACAAGATTCATTCAACACCAAGGAGTCGAAGAGACAAAGAAAATACTAGAGCCTTATTTAAAGAAATATAACTTAAAAGCAGATTACAGCGGATGCAAGGAGCCTCAAAAAAGTGTTGACTACAACGCTAAGCCTTTCCATCTAGTGGAAGAAACCCTCAGTGAAGTTTACCCAGGAGTAATACCTACTCCATATATAATGACAGGAGGAACCGATGCATACTTCTACTCTTCTCTTACGGAGAATGCACTGCGTTTTGCACCTCTTTATATAGACAAGCAGCAGCTTGAAAGCATACACGGTATAAACGAAAATATGTTTGTCTCGTCACTCAGGAATGGAGTTGAATTCTATAAGACGATCATAAAGAAGGCACAGAAGAAATAAGCTGGTAGCCGGAACTTCTTCAATCCGGCTATCAATTCCATCCACATATTTCAAGTTCAGAGAAGTAGCATCCCTAACGCTCTTTAGAGCATCAGAGGTAGTAGGAGTTTCTGACAAGTTGAGCGTAATATTGTAGTCGTGTCTATCGAAAAAAAAGATACGCTACACAACTGAGAATATGTATGCAAAGCTCATGTGCTATCCCAATAGTGGGATCTAGCTACATATAGGGTGAGATAGTTTCATCGTCCCTTCCTATCGGAGGGCCATATCTTCCGATAGTGGGCTCTGCGCCCTACCAACGGGAGTTTAGAGCCCAGAGAAGTAAACTATCTCAAAATGAGCAGAAGATAACTATTTATGAGAGGGTGAAAGCATATACAGTACTTCTCTTTTAAGACAACTTTGAAAAGGAGAAAAAATCCTCACAGAAATGCGCTATCAAACGACGATTTTGGCACTCTCTACAGTGGTAACTCATCTCGATATCTGATAGTCTATTATTGGCACTGTAGTGACACGGTGGACGGTTTGACCTCTTATTTTCCATTATTGGACATTAGGAGGTGTTTGCCTCCTAATTCTTCGTTAATCCCAGAAAAAGGAGGTGATGCTTATGTCAGACTATGAAATGCTGATGGTTGTGATTGCAATCATCGGATTAATAATTGCAGCATATAAAAGCAAAAAATAACCGTCCCTTTCCCTAATTAAAGACGGTTATTATAATCGCTATAATTGAGGTCAACCGTCCACTGGCGGTGCCTTTTTTTCTATCTTTAATTTATGTGATAATGCTCCAGTTGTCAAGTTTTTTGCATAAGTGCCTTCAGCATTAGCAAAAACATATTCACTAAGTATATCATGTTTATTCTTTGATATAGAAAAGATTTATCCCAAATAAAATATTATGACATATAAGATTCTAAAACTCATTGTTTGCACCATCTGCACTAGTAGCTCATCTTGATATATGGTAATCTCTTTATGGCACCGCAGAGATACGGTGGACGGTGACCTCTTGAATCTGTAATAGGATATTCAGGAGGGTTCCTCCTGACTTCTTCGATAATGATTGAATAGGAGGTGCATATGTCTGATTTCGAATTGATAATGATCGTATTAACGATGATAAATTTGCTGATCGCACTTTATAATGCATTAAAAAAAATAACCGTCCCTAGACTTCAAAATCGGACGGCTATTTCGTTCATAACTTGAGGTTACCGTCTACTGGCGGTGCCTCTTTTCTATCCATAATGTAGGTTATAAATCTCCAGTTGTCAAGTTTTTGCATAGGTGCTTATGAATATAGGTAAAGCACCTCACTTGAATAAGTTAATGCAGTTTGTTAAGTGGACGTATCCTGCATTTACA
>CAVFXW010000028.1:0-29992 GCA_963626675.1 Clostridium sp. CAG:452
TTCCATAATTTCTGAAACAAATAAAACGCTTTCATCTCTGTAATTGAATTACCGATGATTCCCGCTTTTTTTCCTAAAAAACTATACAACACTATTGGTTAGTTTTATTTATTAAGCTGATCTACTCGATGGGAAAGAATTAATTTTTATGAACAAATCAACTGTTCTTTATATTTAAGGATTGTTGATAATAGGTATACCCGCACAAGGAGAGAACATCTTACTCACTTCTAGTGGTATATCGAAAAGTGTACAGTCGAGCTTTCCGTTGAACCATTCTTGATATAGCGTTGTGAGGCCTCCAGCAAAATAGTATACCCTCAGCTTGAATCCCTTGGATGCTCTTATATCTTCTCTAATAGATGTATCCTTCTCAAGATAGTCAACGAAAATCATCCTAAGTTTTTGCAAAAAGAGATTAGAACCGGGAGTATTTATGAGCGTCCTATATGTCTCTATATCTTCATTAAGAAATATACTCACTTGCAATAGAAGTGGAGAAGGATTGGAGAAGAAGTTATCTGCCTTAAAATCAGATAGAAGCGTCATCATCTTGTCGATCACCTCGTTCTCTATCTCTTCATAGAGATCTCTCAAACAACTGTAATGAGCATAGAATGTTGCCCTATTTATATTGGCTTCATTAACTATATCCATAATTGTAATATCCTCAGGCCTCTTTTCTTTAAGCAATGTCAATAGCGCCTGTCTTATAAGACGGCGAGAGCGCATCCCATTTCTATTTGTCTTTCTTTCCATGTTTTTGTTATAACCTTTTTGATAGAAAAAAAGCAACTCATGTCGGATAAATACACATATGTTGTTTTATCATTTAAAATTATTATTTTATTTTTTTATTTATTATTCTTTATGTTATAATAGTTTAGTATAAATAATATACATTAATTAATCATTTGTTGGAATTTGAGCTTTTTGTAATTTTGTGTCGTTTTACGATGTTTTGGTGTTGAACATTTATCTTTTATTTGTATATTTCAATGCTGTTAGTGAGGAAATATGAACACCAAGAAAACAAGCAAAACTAAAACAATACTTATGTATGTTATATTGATTGCAATTTTCGCTTGTCTCTTCTTCTTGTTGAAGTGGTTCTACTCAACAAGGACAGAGACTGTATATAACAGGCCTACAACTCCTGTTGAAGTTACAACTCCCGAGAAAAGGAGTATCGACAAGACAATAACTATACAGAGCTCTGTTAGTGCTGACTCCACAATACCTGTTACGCCTTATCTTGACGGTACTATTCTTGAGTATTATGTGCAGGAAGGTGATTGGGTCGATGAGGGAGATATTATTGCAAAGATTGATCCAGAGCCCTATAGATTACAGAAGGAGCAGGCAGAGGCTCAATATTACGCCTATGAAAGCTCTTTCGAAAGAGTAGAAAAACTCTATAAGAGCAATGCTGTCTCACAGCAAGATTATGATACTCTAAAAGCTCAAAGGGATGCAGCAAAAGCACAACTTGAACTGGCAAATCTCCAGCTATCATATACAGATGTAGTAGCACATGCATCCGGCACTGTCCTCAAAACGATATCAAGTAAGGGGAGCACAGCTCAGAAGGGCACACCAATAGCCCTTATTGCCGACATTACAAACCTCGTTGTAAATCTTAATCTGGGAGAAAAATACTACAGTCTCTTCACTTCCGATAATACAAATTTGAAGATTACTGCTACAAAACCAGAGAGCGAATACAGCGCGAAAGCAACAACGACAGCCTCAATCAAGGCACTTTCTCCATACATCGACTCATCAAGCCGCAACTTCAAGCTCTATCTAAAACTTGATGATCCGGAATCATTTAGACCCGGAATGTATGTAAAAGTTAATATTACAATTGAAGAAAAAGAAGGCTATACGATAGCAAGAAAAGCCCTCAAGCTTGATGGCTCTGCATACTATGTAGATGAAGATACGATGACGACGCGTTACGTTGACCTCTCTTCTGCATTCATGAATGAAGACTATGTACTTCTTCCTCAAGGCTATGAAGATAAAGCATTCATAATCAGTGGACAGAGCTCAATATTCTCTGGACAGAAAGTATCCATCGTAGAGGAAAATTAAGATGAAGCTGACACGTTATCCTGTCGCCCACCCCGTCATAATCGCAATGACGCTCCTAGCACTAGGAGTATTCGGTCTTATGGCCGTCAGCGACACAAATACAGAATTCCTACCGGACATATCAAACCCAATGGTATATGTCCTTACAATTTATCCCGGCGCATCAAGCCAGGATATAGAAGAAACGGTAACTGAAATACTTGAAGATGACTTTGTAACACTTCCGAACTTCAAAAGTATGACAAGCCAATCAATAAACAGTGCCTCGATTATTGCCATTACATACCAGGATGGCATTGACCCGTACGATGAGATTGACGAAGTAAGAAACCGTATAGACAATCTTATCGATGATCTTCCTTCGGGAATATCAGGTCGTCCGAACGCACTTGTCGGAGGCACAACAATGCTGCCGATCGCATCATTTGTTGTCGAGGCTGATGGAGATGATATAAACGCAATTGGGGAATACGTTGAAGACACAATAAAACCACAGCTTTCACAAATAGCAGGAGTATCAACAATTACAGTCAACGGCGCTAAGAGTGCAACTGTGGATGTAGTATTACATATCGATGAACTCAATAGCAGAGGAATCAGCCCTCTTTCTGTCTATCAAATGCTTTCCTACAACAACTACTCCATTCCTCTCGATTCTGTAAGCTATGCAGGAACGGAAATCGATGCAAAGTTCGATTCCAAGTTTTCATCACTAGAGGATATAGAAGCACTACCCGTAGGCTATTCTCTTGACGGTGGTATTGTTAGATTGAAGGATGTCGCAACTGTATCACTTGATTACAAGCGTGGAGACTTCTATGTAACAAGAGAAGGAAAAGAAGTTATTTCAGTCGATATATGTAAACGTAGCGATGGTAATACAATTGAAATTACAAATAAAATCAAAGCTATTCTGGAAGAGGAAGAGGAAAAGAGCAACGGAGCACTGAGGTTTAGTATGGTCAGTGATGACTCGACTCTTGTAAACTCCTCACTCAGCACTGTCATCGAAAGTGGTGTTATGGGCATCATTATCGGAGTCCTGGTTATCTTCATCTTCCTCTCTGACTGGAAGGCTACTATCATTATTGGTCTAAGTATTCCTCTCTCGATATTCTTCACATTTATCGGAATGAAATTAATGGGAATAACGGTAAACCTTCTCTCTCTATCAGGTATAGTTGTTGCACTTGGAAATATAGTCGGTGCTGCTATTCTTGTTCTAGACCAGGTTTATAGGTTCTATCAGGCAACAGATGAAAACGGGAAGGCGCTCTACTCTGTTAATGAATCAATATTTAAGGGAACTGATGATGTCATAGGCTCGGTAATGGGTTCAGGATTAACGACAATCGTCGTCTTCTTGCCCATTGCCCTAATGAGTGGACTTGTCGGGCAAATTCTTAAGGATGTCTCTGTGACATTCATGCTTTCTCTTTCTGCATCTCTACTTGTAGCAATCATATACATCCCATTCCTCATGAAAAAACTATTAAAAGAAGATGATGACAAACGTAAGCCTAAGAGAGAAAACTTCATAGTAAGAGGACTCTCAGTAGTAGAGAAGCATTATGCTCGCTCACTCTATTTTACAGAGCGTCATATTCCATTCATGCTACTTGTGGGACTCTTGGTACTTGCATTGAGTATCTACATACTTCCAAACATGCAATTCTCGTTTATTCCGTCTACAGATAACGGGGACTTTTATATAGGAGTATCATTTCCTGAAACATATTCTCTTGAAGATACAAGAAATGCAATGGACAGAATTGAGAGCATAGTCATCGAGATGACACCGGAATTAAAAACCGACGTCGTCTACTCTGGAAAGAACATGGATGCAATCAGCCAAGCAAAGAAGAGCGAAGGAGCAATACACGCCGTCCTCGTACCAGTCAAAGACCGTGACAGAGACATCCATGTTATTATGAGAGAACTTCAAGAAGAGCTTTCGAAAAAAGTTCCGGATGCTACAGTCAATGTAACAAATGGAGGATTTGATAGACTTATCAACCTAGTCTCCAACGGAGGAGGATACGGACTAACTCTTATCGGAGACGATAGTACTGTCCTTTATGCTGAGGCGGAAAAAATTGAAGCTGAACTTTTGACATATCCAGAGGTTATGACAGTATCGATCAACGCATCTAACGACAGTAAGACAGCTGTCATAAACGGACTATATGACTACCTTACAAGCCTCGGCGTACCGTCTGAAGAGGCAGGACTCACAGCAGCGCTACTCTTCTACGGAACAGATATCGGAAAATATAAGGATAAAGATACAGATTCCAGTTACGACATCCACCTTTCAAGTGACGTTCAAGACGAGAGCCTTACAGAGGAGAGACTTAATGATATTTCGATAACGTCTCTCGCCGGTAAGACAATACCACTCGGAAATGTCACTTCGCTGACACTCGATGAGAGCTTGAGCCAGATAAACCACGACGACAGAGCAAACTCTCTCTCGATTTCTGCAACATTGACTACAGAAAGTACCGACAGTGTCACTTCAAAGATCAATGCATTTTTGTTAGCTAATCCACTCCCAAGTGGTGTAAGCACAAAGACAAGTGGACTGGGCGATCTTGTAGAGAGTTCTCTTACCCCGCTTCTTGAAGCGCTTCTTGTCGCAATCTTCCTTGTGTATCTTGTAATGGTTGCGGTATTCGAACGCTTTGACCAGCCCTTCTTGATCCTTCTCCTGTTCCCCTTCTGTATCATAGGTGCAGTATTGGCGCTGACAATATTCAACTCCTCGATGAGCATCGTCTCTATTCTCGGAATTGTTTCCCTAGTCGGCATGCTCGTCAACAACGGTATTGTCATAGCAGACTATGCAAACCTTGCACGTAAAATGGACAGAGAGACACTCCTTAATGAAAAGGGAATCGCATTCGATGAATACACCGAGACACTAGGTCTGCTTTCTCTCGAAGAGGAAAGAAAAATCCTCGATAAAGAAACAGCAGAAGGAACAGCATCTCGTCTCAGGGCAATCTTGATGACGACCCTCACAACAGTACTTGGTGTCATACCTATGGCTGTAGCAAAGGGAGAAGGTGCCGAAATTTACGCACCACTTGGACAGGTAATCATGGGAGGACTAGCAACTTCCACAATTCTCACTCTCTATATGATGCCTATTTACTACTACATGTTGGAGAAAAACAAGCTCAAGAGAGCTTATAGAAAAATGAATAAAAAGACGGCTAATCAGGCCAAGGAGAATACAACAGATGAAACGAATAATTAAACTATCTTCATTAGTACTAAGCGTACTGTTAATGCTTACAGCTTGTTCGGCTGTCTTTGACTCTGCAATCAGCGGAACAATAAAGGATAGGAGCGTAAAGGAGACATCCTCTACCTCTACAGGAGGAATCGGCGATGTCATGGTTTATGCCTATGAGGATGAGTCCACATGGAATAATAAATATTCTTCTTGGTACGGAGAAAGCGAATTTGTAGATAATTCAGTTCCTTCAGCAAAAACTGCATCAGACGGCTCATTCAGCATATCTAACCTTAGGTGGATTACAACAAATCCTGCCTACGGCAAGGATGCCGACAGCAAGACTATCTATCTTTTGGCATTCCATAAGGATTACGGACTCATAAAAGTTCCGGGAAGAACAATACAATCCGACAAGTCTAACAACTTCGGCATTGTATATATGGATAAAGCTACAGTCACAAAGACACTTGTTGTAAAACTCAAAGATACCGATGACAACAGCACATCCTCAGTAAGCGGAAGTGATTCAACTATTACGAATACCGATGGTTTTTCTTTCCAATACAGATATTGCGACGGTTATTCTGAAGAAGATAATGTCAGTGGAAAAGTTGACTCATTTACAAACGGGCAGGCGACAATTACTGTCAAATACAAAGAATATGTCGCAAATACAAATACAAAGGCTGATGTTCCTCCAGTCACACTCTATAATATAGAGACAGGATCTGACTGGACACTTATGACCAAGCTAGATGAAAACAATGAATATATAATCAAATATGATGAGGAGGATAAGAAAGACTTCGTAAAGAGCGATCTTTCATTCTCCAATGCTTGGAAGAGTGTCTCTGTAACAGTTAGTCTTATCGACGGCTCATCTTCTTCACTCTCATCTATCACAGACCCAATCTACTTCCAATGGAAATACAATAACGGAGAAGAGGAAAAGAGCGGTAATGTTACTACTTCAACCGGCTCTTCAACTATACCTGTAAAATTCAGAAAAGATATAGAAACCCCGACTCTCGTTCTCTACGATTTTGATGATAATGACAACGATAATGATGACAAGTGGACTTGGACAGAGAGTGAAACGAATGCAAAAGCAAAAGCAGAAGATGCTGAAATAACTGTTGCTCTTTCAACAAATAAGGACAATGTTACACAGAAGGTCTACTTCAGAAAGAATTACATCAAACTTAACACATCTGGCATTTCCGGTTACCTTGTCACATATGGAGATTCAACTACAAATGAAAAGACGAAAGCTTCAGGCTACGGCTATACATGCGACTATGATGATAAGCTTTATCTCTATAGTGGAGATAATCTTCTCAGTATGAACCCAGTTCGCACAGGGAAAGTAGTAAACAACACCTCTAGTAATGACTCTATTGTTGACTACGGTTATTTTACAGGACTCGGTAATGGAGTAAAGCTTCCTCTTACATACAATGATGATGCTACTAATGATACTGTAAGCTATATAGGAACAACACCTAAATTGACTGTAAAATATGTTCAAAGAGGTACAAGTGATACTAAATCAGCAACAATAGATGGAACAACTGCTGTAACACTCTATTTTAACAGTATGACTACAGATTTCAGCGTAATGCTCTATAAATAATAGGACGGAGTATGAAAAGAATAGTATTAGTGGTTCTATTACTTCTCACATTTCTTGTTCCTCAATTATTTGCCGAGGAATCCTCCTATACTTTCGCTTCTCTTAAAGAGAGCATGCAAAGCGGGAATGCGGAATTGAGAAAATTGAATGAAACATATAAGCAAAGCCTACTCGATGTAAAGGACGCTAAGGCCAACTATCAGCCACAAATCGAGATGCTTCTCACATCAACTTATATGCCTAATCCTCCTGTTGGGAAGACGACTATTGGGGTTGATGAGATTGCATCTCAGCTTGGAATTACAGTACCCGGCGCTCTTAGCGGTGAGTATGTCACTCTCTATAAGGGAATGAAGGATATTTACTACAATGCCGGCCTTACTATAACTCAGCCGCTCTTTACCTGGGGTAAAATTCCGAAGTCTGTCTCACTCTACTCTGAGATAGCCCAGATCAGAGCGCTAAGTGTATTAGACAGCACAGACAAGCTCAGTGTAGAGCTCAAAACAAGGCTCACAGCAATGTGTTATATGGATGAGCTCTTTTCACTTCTCGAGGAGACGAAGACGAAAGCTGATGAACTTGTTTCAATGAGCCAGGACGCATATGAGAATGGAATGCTACTCAAGGAAGATGTCACAAAGGCAAAGATTTCTGCACTCGAAGTCGATGTAAAGAAAAAGGAGCTCGAGAAGGAGTACAGCGACAATCTTAAGAGTCTAAAGACGATATCGAGTGTGGAGGGCCTCGATGAAGATAATATCGACTATAAAGTGAATGAAGAGGAGATAAACGCGCTTACTTCTCTAAAAAGAGAGGATGTTCTTACTCTTGTTACACGTTCCGATAGTGCTACGATAAGAATGCTCAACGGACAGACTAGAGCATACGAGCTAAAGAAGGAGATAGCCGAGGCATCTCTCTATTGGAAACCGGATTTTGCTCTTCAAGTATCACTTACCTACGGTGGCTCAGCTCTTCCTCTCATTGAAAAGAATTGGTATAGAGCAAATGATTACGGACTATATCTAACGCTTGCAATAAGCACAACGATATGGGACGGAGGAAAGAAACTCAATGCCGTAAAGTATGCCGAAAGTGAAGTAAATGGGACAATTGCAGACTATGACGAAGCAATAAATGAGCTTACTCAAGCAGCAGAGGAGAATCTAAGTGAAATCGACCTCAGCCTTGCCAAGCTTGAATATTATGATTTGAAACTTGATGAGGCGAAAGAACGACTCGATCTATTACAGCGACAATATGAAGCGGGAAGTATATCTAAAACAGATGTACTGTCACAGGAAATTGAAGTTCTTACACAAAGGATGACAATTATCCAAGAGAGAATCACCCTCAGTACGGCGGCATATACAATAGCCTACCTAACAGGGATCCTAGAGTAATTACGTATATTCCCCTCGGACTATTCCGGGGGGATTATTTTACATAGTTCATTTTCCAATATAGTTGAAGTAAGGACTTATGCGAAATCTACTGAGCCATATCTCTTGCCATAAAAATTACAGCATAACGAAACACAGGCGCATTGCTTTCGTCTCCACAATAATATTCGTCGACATAACCGCGCCAATTTTCCTTACCATATTCCTCAAGTTCTTTTATATCCAGGTCTTCTTCAAATCTATAGAGAAGAAAGTGAACAAAGAACTCACCATTAGCGATAAATATGAATGAGTAGTATGGAGAGAGGCGTTTAGTATACCTCTTTCTGAACCATTCAATATCCTCCTCTTTAATATTCCCGTTGTTCTCATGGAATGTGTCATAAATCTCCTTTACCTTTCCCGGCATTTTTAAAAGACCCTCGAACACCATATCGCGGATGTCATGAAAATCGATGTAATCAAGCATACCTTTGCCTCCTATGATATATAAGCGCGATTACTGGTAAATATTGTCAAAAAAGGAGACAAAAACAGCCGTGAGTCACGGCTGAAAGGAGGATTGGAATTTAAATATGAAAAAAACTTCTTAACTTGATTGTATAGTATCATTTTAAGAATTCTTATCAATAAAGAATGTATGAAGAATTTATGTAGTTTCTTTTATTAAAAGAATTAATACCTCTTAAGAATATAACACTATGAAAGAAGGGCCATAGCGGGGAATGCTATGACCCATAAAGGAGGGATTGAAGAAAAAACAATTTATATTCGCTTTTCTTGATAGTAAGATACCTCATTTTTATTCGAGAATCTTCTTGTTTGGCTGTATAAAAGATAGAGAAATATGTGAAATTTATGAAGATTTCTTCATATTCATTTTCAATTTTATATTTAAACCAAATCTAGCCTTCTACAGAGCAAACACAAATCACACCTTCTTACCTAATCCATGCATGATGAATTCTTATGTAATACCCCATAAGCAAAGTAAATAGAATAGCTTATAATTCCTTTTCGAGTTCCCTCTCCTCTTCTATGGTGAGTGTATATTTACTAAATAGGTCAGGCCTTAGCCTTTTAGTGTCTTTTAGTGCCTCTATGTGCCTCCACGCCTCAATTGCACCGTGGTTACCTGAGAGAAGTATATCTGGAATCCTCTCACCCATATAATCTACAGGCTTTGTATATTGAGGATACTCTAATAGAATATTCTCATGGCTCTCGTCTACAGTAGCACCACTGCGGATAACGCCATCGAGAAGCCTGACAATACTGTCGACTATCACCTCAGCAGCCATTTCCCCGCCACTGAGGACATAATCACCTATCGATATCATATCATCAACATGGTTTTCAACTCTTCTATCAACACCCTCATAGTGCCCACATATCAGAACAATGTCATTCTCCAGAGAGAGTTCTCTTGCCTTTTTCTGTGAGTAGACTTGTCCCTTGGGAGAGAGGAGGATGACACGACTATTTCCTCTTTTATTTGCCTCTACAGCGCGCATCGTAGTATCGACTTTCATGATCATCCCTTTGCCGCCCCCTGCGGGAGAATCATCGATATGACGAAAAGAGCCTCCTGCATACGGCTTTATATCAACAATATCTACTGTGGCTATACCCTTCTCTATCGCCCTCTTGATTAGAGGCATCGCCAAGAAGGATTCGAACACTTCAGGGAATATCGTGAGAACTGTAATATTCATTATCATAGTTTAGAGAGCTTTCCAAAGAGTGAAAAGCACCCTCTTCTACTTATCCAGATTATTGCAAAAGTGCTAATTTTATCACTTATTTTATTGCAAAAGTGTTGATAATTATCATTAACTCATTGAAAAAGTGTATGACTGATCATAAAATACCTATATAGAGGAGGAGAGACAATGTTAGTCAGAAAGGCGGAGAAGTATATATCTTCATGGATTAAGAACCCCAGAAGAGCATTACTTGTCTCCGGGGCAAGGCAGGTCGGCAAGACATTTTCAATACGAAAATGCCTCAGCGACAACGGATGCAATTACGTTGAAATCAATCTTATTGAGAATCCTGAATTCATCAAGGCTATTGAGGAAGCTACAACAATAGACGATCTTAAAATCAACATCTCCGCACTTAAGGATGTCTCCTTCATTGATTACGAAACCTTCCTTTTCATAGACGAAATCCAAGAGTGCAAAGAGGTTGTGACAAAAATCAAATTCTGGGTTGACGACGGAAGAATCAAGTTCATCATGAGTGGCTCTCTTCTCGGTATTGAACTTAGAAGTCTTCGTTCTGCTCCGGTGGGATACCTCGACGAATACAATATGTATCCGCTTGACTATGAAGAGTTCATCACTGCAAGTGGAACAAAAGAAGAGGTTGTGGAGTATCTTAAGAAATGCTTTCTTGATAGAAAACCCGTTTCAGATACTATACATAAAAAGATGATGAAACATCTTATGCGGTATCTCGTCGTAGGAGGCATGCCCGCTGCAGTTGATGAATATATAAGAAGTGGCAATGTCGGAGGCATCACAAGCATACAAGACAACATCATCAAGCAATACAAGCTTGATTTCACAAAATATGAGACAGAAGACAAAAAACTAATGCTTACTGCCATTTATGATCAGATTCCGTCCCAGCTTCTAAAACAGAACAAGAGGTTTAATTATTGTTGCGTCCAGCAGAAATTAAGATATGAAAAGCTCGAGAGCAGTTTTCTATGGCTAAAATATGCCGGTGTTGCCATTGACACTATAAATGTTACCGAACCGAGGATTTCACTAACACAGAACACAAAGAACAGTCTCATCAAGCTCTATTCTTCCGATGTCGGGCTTCTGACAAGTATGTATGGAAACACTTTCAGAGCAAAAATTCTCTTTGATGAAGGAAAACTTAATCTCGGCGGAGTTTTTGAGAATTTTGTTGCCCAAGAGCTCCATGCACATGGTTTTCCTACCTACTTCTACTCTAGGCACGGCATAGGAGAGCTCGATTTTCTTATTGAACAATGTGGAACTGTCCTTCCGATAGAAGTCAAAAGCGGTAAAGATTACTTCGTTCACAGTGCAATTAAAAAGGTTGTAGAGAACCCAGAATATGAAATCCCGTTTGGTTGTGTGTTTGGAGACTGCAATATAGAAGAAAGAGGAAAAATTAAATATTTCCCGATCTATATGTCTTCTTTTCTAAGGGACGAGTTCTCTTTCCCGATTCTAAAGCTGCCGCTGTAATCTATATAACTAATAGTCAGGTAATGCTGTATATTAAGAGAACTCTCATCTTCCTTACGCCCTCCGTAGTTTCCTATCAAAGAGAATCTATGAGTTAAGCATGTGAAAAAACAAACCAGCTAAATAGACAAAGAAGGCTTTGTAATAGGAAAAATAAGGTAGTTTTTATCAAGTTTTCTTCCAATATATCATTGAACTTCAACATTAAAAATTATAGATATAAAATTACTTATTTCTATTGTTCTTACTTTATCTCGGTGTTATTCTAACAAAAAGATAAAAATTCATCCGTTTGGAAGAATCTAATTTAAAGTGAGGGACAAATATGTTATTCCAGATTTACGGTAATACCGCGATGTATCAACTTCTCGGTTTTCTTATGGTTTTTACCGGACTTGTATGTGCTAATGAAATTGCACGCCGCACAAAGGCAGGTGGACTCTTTGCATTTATCATACTCCCGGCAGGTTTAACAATATATTTCATTGCTATCGCCATTGGTGCTAAATGCGGTGCAGAATGGGCGCTCAATAACCAAACATATACAAATATGAATAGCTGGTTCCACTACGCAAAGCTCTATGCAGCAACAACAGGATGTATCGGCTTCATGATGCTGAAATATAAATGGAGTATCGGTAAAACAGATTGGTTTAAGGCATTCCCATTTGTTATTGTTGCAATCAATATCCTAATTGCTGTTGCTAGTGATTTTGAATCAGGCATCAAAGGTGCTATCGCGCTCAAAACTTATGGCGACCGCTGGTGGCTCAGTTCAGAGAATGTTTGGCTTTATGGTGGTTGGTGGAACTGGCTTAACGGAATAGCAGGTATTATCAACATATTCTGTATGACTGCATGGTGGGGAATCTACTCATCCAAAGACAAAAAAGATATGCTTTGGCCAGATATGACATGGTGCTACATACTTGCATATGATCTATGGAACTTCGAGTACACATATAACTGTCTTCCAACTCATGCATGGTATTGTGGACTAGCACTCTTATTAGCTCCAACATTTGCAAACCATTTTTGGAACAAAGGTGGATGGATTCAGAACCGTGCTAACACTCTTGCTTTGTGGTGTATGTTTGCACAAGTATTCCCACTCTTCCAGGACAACAGTGTCTTCACTGTTATACCGTCACTATATACTGATGGTGTCATGGATGCTTCTATCCGTCCTAGTAGCGCAGATCCGAAGATGCAGGGAATAATATCCGTAATTGCTTTGATAGCAAACGTTCTTATTCTCGCATCGATTATCAAACGCTCGATTAAGCAAAAGAAGAATCCATATAAAGAAGAGATCTTCACAGACCAAAGAGACTATAAGGAAGCAATGAGCAGAGCTTGATTGTTTATATACCCTTGAGACATTTTTCTCTCAAGGGTTTTTTATTTTCTAATCGCGTTATGGCAAATAATAATTTCTTGTATTGTAACATGGTGTATGATATTTTGATAATGCTGGTATAGCCACAGACAAAAAGTGAGGTTAATATGGCGAAGTACGATTGTGTTGTTGTAGGTGCGGGGAATGCCGGACTCATTGCGGCTCTCCAATGCCAAAAAAGTGGAAAGAAAACATTGCTTATCGAAAAGCATAATGTTCCAGGAGGATGTGCTACAAGCTTTGTACGAGGAAGATTCGAGATAGAGCCGTCCCTGCATGAGCTATGCGACTATGGTCCGGAGAATAACCCAGGAGACGTAAGAAAAATCCTTGATGAAGCAGGAGTTAAACTCGAATGGATTGAAATTCCAGACTGCTATAGGATTATATCAAAATATTCTGACGGTTCACCTATGGATGTAACGATGCCGAGTGGCATTAATAATTATATTGACGCAATGGAGAAATATGTCCCGGGTTCCAGAGAGAAGATGACTGTTCTCTTTGATCTCTTTCAAGAGATACTTGATGGCATAGGATATATAACAGCCTCCAAAGGTCATGCAGATAGCCGTGTTCTTCAAGAAAAATACCCCAACCTTCTACGTACCGGTGCCTATCCGACAAAGAAAGTCTTTAATGCAATAAAGCTTCCTCTCCGCTGTCAGGATATACTCTCAACCTATTGGTCATATCTTGGGGTCGATATGGAGCATCTTTCATTTATACACTATGCAGCAATGGTCCATAAGTATGTCTCAAGAGGAGCATATATACCGAAGCACACATCACATGAACTCTCCGTATCTATTACAGAGAGATTCAGAGAGCTAGGCGGAGACATTTGGTTCAATTGTAAAGCTGAGAAATTCCTTTTCAATGGAGACCGATGCTGTGGAGTAGAAACCAATATGGGAAAAATCGACGCTGATTATGTCCTGGCAAATATCAATCCAGATATAATATACGGAAAGATGATTCCGAAAGAGCTTGTTCCAGAGAGAGAAAAGAAGCTCAGTAGTGCACGCAACTCTCTCTTCGGCGCAAGAATGTATACTGCATACTTCTGTCTCGATAAAACAGCAGAGGAACTCGGAATAAAAGATTACTCGATCTTCCTTCCCGGAACGAGCGACTCACATGTTGAGTACACTAACATAATGAAGGGGATGAAGTATAACGACTACTCAATCTTCCTTTGTTACAATATTGCTGATCCTTCATTCTCACCAAAAGGAACCTGTGTATGTTCATTCACTACATTCGGTTCTCCCGTAGATTGGGCTAATCTTTCACAAGAAGATTATTTTACCTTCAAGAATAAAGGAGCGGAGAAATTCCTCGACTCTCTAAAAGCAAAGACTGGAATCGACCTTAGGGGCCACATCGAGGAGATGGAAGTTGCTTCCCCTTGGACTTTCAGTAACTATTTGAACGTTCCAGAAGGTTCTGTATATGGTTATGAAACACGTGATTGGGACTCCATGATGGCAAGAATGATGATGCTTGGTAAAGATTATCCAATCAAAGGCTTACGTCCCATTGGCACATCAGGACCAAGAGGAGATGGCTACTCTGCAACAATGATATGTGGGCAAATGATGGCAGGATATGCAATCAAGGAACTTGATGAAATGGGAGGAAGAGAATAATGGAACTCAACGTTAAAGTCGGTTTGATTGGCAAGCTCGATATGCTTAAATTCAAGAACATGGCTTCTCTGAGAGAAAAGACCATAGACAAAGCAGAAGCTAAGGAAATAAAAGGAGAATGGCAGATAAACAAAAATGCTGAAAGCCTCCATCCAGAATCTATGTTACTTGTTATTAAAGAGATCATAGATCATCCGTTATCAAATGCTAAAACCTATGTTTTAGAAAATAAGGGCACAAGTGCACTACCATTTTTCCGTTCTGGCCAATATATCTCACTGAAATACAAAATCGATGATAGCTTTATATCACGTGCATATTCTATTGCGTCCTCACCAAAGGAGGCTCTAAACGGACGATATTACATCACCGTAAGATCTAACAAAGGAGGTTTTAGCGCAGATAGAATCCTTTCTGAATGGAAAGTCGGGGATGAAATAGTTTCCTCATCGCCTCTTGGACAGTTCTACTATGAGCCTCTCAGGGACGAAAAAACTGTCATAGCACTTGCTGGAGGATCTGGTATAACACCATTTTTATCAATGGCATATGCTATAAGAGACAATATAGAAGACTTCAATCTTATCCTTCTTTATGGCTCAAGAACGGAAGAATCAATACTCTTTAAAGATGAGCTTGATTCTCTATGTGCTTCCACACCTAAAGTGAAGGTTGTACATGTTCTCTCAGATGAAGAGAAAAAAGGGTACGAACACGGCTTCATAACTTCTGACATAATAAGAAAGTATGCCCCGTCTGACGGTAAGTATTCTGTATTCCTATGTGGTCCGGAGGCTATGTATCGCTTTATAAAACCTCAAATTGATCAATTGGGAATCCCAGGCAAGAACTTCAGACGAAAGATGATCGATGTAACAAAAAAACCGTGGGAAAAGGAAGATTATCCTTCTAGAAGTAAAGATAAAGTCTACACTATTACCGTAATGCAGGGTGACAAGAAATATATCATCAAAGCAGACAGTAATGAAAGCGTACTTGTCGCTCTAGAGAGAAATGGAATAAAGGCTCCGTCGAGGTGTCGTAGTGGAGAGTGCAGCTGGTGTAGATCAAAACTCTTGAGTGGTACTGTCTACATTCCACCAGAAAATGATGGAAGACGACATGGAGATAAAGAGTACAATTACATCCACCCATGTGCTTCGTTTGCAACAAGTGATCTCACACTGGAGGTTCCCGGCGAATACTGTTAATAATTAGATTTTGTGAAATATTATTATTCCTACGGCAAATTTATAGTGTCGTAGGAATTTTCTTTCAAAAAACAAAAAGGATCTTTTATGCTAAAGGTGCTTTTTAATATAGCTGACACTGATTCTTTCTTGCTCGAGTCTTCCCTTATCAGGATTACGTCGAAGCATATTCAATACATCAAGCTCTTCTAATGTGAGGTAGTTATCATATAGCATTGTTGCACGCCTACCCTCCACGCAATATTTTATATGGTCCCTATAGGTCTCTCCATCCATTAAGAAAGACTTTACATGTGGGTAAAATGAACGAAAAAGCGCAAGAATCTCATATCCGTGTTCATCTTCGTCCCCGAAGTAGTAGAGTTCCTTATCTATAAGCCATTCTATTTCTTTTAAAGACGACGAAGCAAATCCAGAGCCGAATATGCACATTGCGTTTTCAGGAAGAGGAAAAGTAAGGTAGACAATTTCGTTCTCAACGACATAGACGCGCCTTATGCTCTTCAAATCTTCGTATGAATCTAATTTCCTGAAATCTGATATCGAGAACATAGAGAAGGCCTGAGACTTTGACACTGTCGTTTAATGCTACCCTCCGGAGCTTCGCATCTCCTGTCAAGAGTCTACCTTCAATCTTCTTCGCGTAATACCAGACAGAGCAATCAGCAATTGAGGCGTTCGTGGCGTTATTAAGATATAGTTTGTTAATATTTGTAAGCTCGGAAAACTAAAAACTCTTCACATGAAGCTTCCCTGATGCGATAAAGCTCTGGACAGCATCCAATTCCCGCTGCGTTTTAATCTCGCTGATAACAAAATCCGTTGTGGTTATACGGCAGGGTAAGAGAAAGAAACTCTCAAGTAGATCAACGGAGATAAGGTCGGAGAATATATTGGAATCGCTAACGACTATACTCTCTTCAATCATATGAAAGAGGCCTCTACTCTGACTTCTTCAAGACTGACATTAAGAAGATTCGAAGCCTTTGAAAAAGTAATAAAGCTTGATGACAGTGCCTTATAAACAAGAGAGTGAAATCTGCTATTTACGCTTTCGGGGTAATATGACATCTCCACCATGTTCTTGAAAGAAGAATCCCTGTTTTTCCTGATGCAATATGCCTTGTATTTCTGGTTCTTTATAACCCCGAGATACATGGCTTTGTACATTAATGCATCTATCGATATACCATACTCTATCTGAAGAGCTTTCATTTCCTGGTATGAAATACTGTCTCTTTTCAGTCCGATTTCCTTTATGAATACAGACGATGGGATTAGCATCTCACTTGAAAATAGATTACAGAGCCTCTCCTCTTCCTTCTCGCCAATTGAGGAGTCGAAATTAAAGAGGAGATGTCCTAGTTCATGTACGAGTGTGAATCTTTTCCTCTCAGGAGAGAATCTTTTATTCAATACAATAACAGGATATTTATCATTCACCATAGCTTCAAGGCCGTCAAAAGAACCTGAGGCATCTATCTCAATCACCTTAATGCCATGTTCCTCAAGAATCTCCCCAGCGTTGACGATAGCCACACTCCCGAGCCCCCACTTACTACGGCACTCTTCTGCAGCTTTGACTACATCTTCTTCCATAGAAACAGTGCCAAGAAGAGGAGAAGAGAAGTCAACTCTGGCATTACATATTTCTTCGATGTTTGTATACCTCTCGATTATATCACAAACACTCTCTATTATTGCCTTCTCGTCTTTGACGGATAGCCTTGTTTTGTGTTTTCCAAACTTGATTGAGTTTATATCTAAAGTAAATGGCCTAAAAAAGTAATCAACAGGAAGCTCAAGCGCCCTCGAGAGCGCTATGACAACTGAACTTGATGGATTAAGCACTGCTCTCTCGTATTTCGATATCGCCATCTTCGAGATAGAGCCGTCCATACGGGAGACAAGATCATCCATCGAATAACCTTTCATAACACGTGCATTTTTCAGCCTCTCGGCAAATATTTCTTGTCCGTTCACAAGCAACCTCTACGTTTACAAATTTAATATAATTTATAAGATTTGTAAACATAAATTTAGATTGCCAGAATATATAGAAATTAATCCAACTCTTCTATTTCGGGTATCCCCAAACTCTTCAAATATTCAAAGGTTCCATTATAGTATTCAGGTACCTTTGCCGAATGAACTATGGTCATAGTAGAACGAGATCTTATCAACAGCCGTGCTAGGGATAGGCATAGAAACACCAATATTTTCTGTGGTTATCTCGTATAAAAAACCAAGATAGCCACAATCAATTCTTCCAAAAGTCATCGCCTACAATCCTCGTTATATCGTTTTCCTCTGCATAATGTATGGCTTCTTCATCAAAACCATTGAAAGAAAAGAAATAATAGTACAATTTTCCCTTTCCGTTTTTATAAATACCGCTTGTATCTTTCTCAATGTGTTTTCTAATGTCTGTAGTATCTGCCTTCCTTGTTCTGTATTTGCATTCCCCGGAGATTGTATTGCCCTCTTTATCCCTCGCTACGATATCAATTTCGGTTGTCTTATCCCACCATCTTCCGATTTGTGTGAAAACAAACGGGAGTTTCAATTTACTATTCTCTCTCTTGAGATACTCGATGCAGACATCTTCAAAAGTGGAAGAAACGAAATAATCAAGATTAGGTTCTATCAGTTTTGTATAGGCCTCGGACACATCTCCAAACTCAAGAAGTGTTATGTTCGGAAACACAAAGGCATACCAGAATCTGAAGAAATAATTTTTTATTTTATATATACCGCGTTGAGGGTTTGGCTTTTCTTCACGTAAGGTCGGAACCGGTAATTCCCTCTCGATTAAATCAAGCTCAATCAAATTCTTCAGATAAACACTCAATACCCCTTTATCTAAAGCTGTGTCGTCCTGTATTTCAGAGAATTTTGTCCTTCCGAGTGCAATCGACATTATAATTGAATTATAACGCCCCGGCTCTCTTAATTCCTGCCTAAGGAGAAACTCAGGCTCGGAGTATAATATACTCCCCTTTTTCAGCGTAACGGAGATAATGTTATCCTTAAGGCTTCTTGAAGTGTCAAACTCCTTCAGATAGTAAGGAACACCACCACATATCGAATATACGGTAAGTTTATCGCGTCTAGAATAACCGTCAAGGAAAGATACCGCATCAAAGAACGGCATCTCCACCATCTTGTAAATTCCAGTTGCCCTGCCGTAGAGGGGGTTCTTCTCCCCTAGGATTTCTTTTTCCATGAAACTCATGGAACTACCACAGAGAATTATCATGACATTCTCGTCCTGAAGATATCTGTCCCATTCCTTCTGCAAAATGGAGGGAATCTCCCTGTTGGCCGCTACAGCATATGGAAACTCATCAATGATGAGGACACGTTTTTTTGAGCTGGACGAAACGAAGTCTCGTACAGAATCAAATGCTTGAGCCCAGTTTTGAAAGCCCGAGAAGTATTTGTCGTTAAGAAAGGGAGACACCGCCGAACTGAATGCCCTAAGTTGTGCTCTATCCTCGGCCTGTGTACATGTATAGAATGCAACATTCTTTCCCTTTGCAAATTCCTTAAGTGTTTCTGTCTTTCCTATTCTGCGCCGGCCATAAAGAATGACCAGCTCTCCCCTCTTTGATCCGAATTTTTCCTCAAGAAATTCAAGCTCTTTCTTTCTGCCTATAAATCTATCCATAGAAATATAATAATTAGAATAATCACGATTTGTCAAATCATAATTATACTAATTAAGAAAGAGCAAACATACATAATTGAAAATAAAGAAGACTCTTCATGTATAGTTGTGGACAACTGAATATAGAACCTTAGATAAAAACGGATTATAAGGTTGATATACCCGATTCTCTTCTCTTTAACAGCTAGAAAACTCCTTATATTGAATTCACTCGTCGCCATAAAGACAAATAGCCTTTAGAGAATATTCTCTTCCCCTTCTTTATTTCAATTTTGCCTATATATGCTTTCTCGAGCACCGTTCCTTCTCTCAGTCAAACAATAAGATATCTTTTCTCTCTTTGGAGAGAGAGATAACTTCATCGGTAAAACCTGAGATTGAGAAAAGTACAAACCACTCCCTTCTCTTTCCACTTTTCCATTCAACCTTCTTCGATTTTTCACTAAGTGACTCAAATACATCCACACCCAGCTTTTCATTCCTGAATTTGCACTCTCCGAAACATATATCACTTCCTAATGAGTCGTATGCGACAATGTCGATTTCTGTGGATTTGTCCCACCATGGTCCGATACGGTTGAATGAGAACGGTAGCCTTCCCTCCTCCTGGAGAGAGCAAAGCTTCTCCCTCGAGATATCCTCATATATAAAGGATGTATGGCTGTCGATAAGATTATTCCTGATTTTATCCATTACATACTTTGTTCTCCCCATATTGAGCATAGAAAAGTTTGGATAGACAAACTTGAACCAGAATCTGAAGTAAGGGTCCTTTATCCTATAAAGCCCCTTTCTACATTTCAAAGGATTCTCAACTGTGACAGGAACAACCCTCTCTATAAGATCAAGCTGTATAAGAACAGCCAGAGGATTTGTAAGCTTCGTCTGCTCAGTATTCATGTATGATGAAATATCTGAAAGCTTTTCATTACCAAGAGCTATTACATTGAGAAGCGTGAAATATGTTCCTATTGAGCTGACCTCACGTCTCAAGATATTCTCCGGTTCATCCAGAAGAATAGAAGAAGTGTCGAGTACACACTCACTTATCGCCATATAAACGTCTCTATAGCCAGAAAGTAGTCCGGCATACTTCGGGACACCCCCCGTAATGGAGTACATCTCAACAAGCTCTCTCCGTGTAAGATTCTCCGAATGAAATTCGCTGTAATATTTAAAAGGTATCGGATGTATACGCATCGAGCTAGTTCGCCTGCCATAGAGAGGGCTTGTCACATTCAGCGTCTGCGTCCACATCATTCTGATAAGCGATCCACAGACAATAAGCATAACACGAGAGAATCTGAGCTTTTCATCCCAGACCTTTTGGAGTATCGAAAGAAACGCCGGGTTAACTTCTGTTAGATATTGGAATTCATCGATAACGATAATTCTCTTCGTCGTAGCAGAAGGAAGGAGGGATAATATTGTTTCCCACGAAAAGACATCACTCATTGTGAATATCGGATCAAGATGAGCTACCTCATTCTGAAAATGCATTCTATTCATCTTATCGGTCTCTTCGGTTGCAAGATAATAAACTTTGTCCTTATCTGAGATAAACTTCTTGATGAGCTCCGTCTTGCCCACCCTTCGGCGGCCATAGATTACGACGAAAGAAGATTCCTCTTTCAGGTATTCTTTTTCCAGCTGAGCCAATTCAAGTTTTCTATCTATAAACATCATGTGATACTTTTCCTCTTTTAATATATTTCAAAATATAATATTTGTAAATATAATATTTTACTTAGCAAGATATTAAAAAAAAAACAAGTAACAAGAGGAAAGTTCTATACCTTCCCCTATTTCTGCTGAAGCGATATATCATCGAAACAAAGGTCAAACAATATTGAGACACGAACTCTCAAGCCAATGTAGAGCGAGTCTCGTTACGGATGATTAAACCAACATATCTAGATCTTATACTCAAGGAACATATCATCACCGGTTCTGCACATAGCCTTTCTGTTCAACTCAAGAAGAAGTTTGACCGTTAGTGTTGCAATATCGAATGAAATAAAAAAGAATATTATGTAGGAACAGAAATGGCTGGAATAATTGATTATCTATTGTGGCGTGGAGATATCCCATTCTCATCATTTCCCTTCAACGAGGTTGACGGGGCAATACTATCGTACCTTGCATATATAAAGTTCGAGGTTACAGGAAAGAAATGGGAAGGAGAAACGCTGGAGAAGGCCCTGAAAGCTTTAATCAATACAAACAACGAAGAAACGGGAGAAAACGACAAAGCTTTCATCAAAGCGCTTTCCTTGTCCTCCAGGTTCTCCTCCATGACAATACTCGATTATACATCTCTTCTTGAAGATGAGAGCCAGACACAATTTGCAGCAATAACTCTCAAAGAGAGGGAAAGCGACCGCATCTACCTATTTTACCGCGGCACGGACAATACGCTCCTCGGTCTCAAGGAAGATTTCAATATGTCATTCATGACTGTCATTCCCGGACAGCTGAAAGCCCTCGCCTATTTTGACAGCATTTCAAAAAGTTACGACGGCACATTCATCCTCGGCGGCCACAGCAAAGGTGGCAACTTCGCCGTCTATGCCTCGTCATTTATCTCCTCTCTTTGTCAAAAGAGGATTGAAGCCATATACAACTATGACGGACCGGGATTCGAGGAAAGCGTCATTAAGACGGACGGATACAGAAGAATCTGCCCCATTGTCAGCTCCTTCATTCCACAGACATCCATTGTCGGCATGATGCTCGAGCATGAAGAGAAGTACACCATCGTCCATTCTTCCAAACAAGGAGTAGGACAGCACAGCATCTATTCATGGGATGTCGAGAGAGATAATTTCGTGCACCTAGAGAAAGCCGATTACAGCTCACGCTTCATAGACGGAACACTGAAATCGTGGCTGAAAAATCTGAACAGGGAGAAACGGGGAGAATTCATTGATGCCGTATATACCGTAATGGAAAAGAGTGGCGCAAGAACTCTCAAAGAGCTCAAAAATAGCTGGTTCGATTCCGGAATAAAGATCGTAAAAGGGTTCAGAAAACTCTCCCCTGATACGAGAAAGACTATATCGCTGGCAATGAGCGTTCTCTTCAAAAGTTCAAAGGAAAGCCTTAAAAATCTCAGAACAACGGATGGAAAAGATTAGAGATAGAGATAATATCTCTTCCGGGATGACACACAGAAGGTGCGCCGGTGAAATCAAAATCATTACGAGACGAAGAAGATAAACAAATAGAAATATCAAAACAATTTTACATAGTTTGATGTATGTATCCCATTCGGTCTGATTTCACCTCTCTACTTCTAACGGAGCATCATTATCAAGGTCTCAATCTCTCAATACGTGGAAGGGAGTCTTCTTTTATTTTGTTGATCATATCTTCATACGGTTTATATTCTTCCTCTACATCCATTTCCTCAATTGCTGATTTATAGGAAGAAACGACACCATCAATAATTGCCCCAATTGCCCGTCTGCTCACACCTTCGATATTCAAGAAATCATCTCTGAGCACGAGATCAATATTTTTCTGTTTTCCTACTTTCATTGATAAATCTCTACTTATTCCTGGATAAATTGTTGTACTGACAAGATCATAGAAAGGAGCAAGCCTCAGTTTCCCTTCCCGACTATAGAGAAATGAATAATTCTTTCCATGCGAATCACAGTTACCGACAATAAAATTGAAAACTATTATTCTGTAAAATTCTTTTATATCGAGAATCGGCATTGAAGAATTATTTTCTATCAAATTAACTATCCTTCTTATTCCGGGACCGCCATCATTCTCGTTTTTCTTTTCGGGAGGAATAGATAAGGCCTGACACATATCCTCCTGATTGAGGCGTCCTATTCTCCCGTTTTCGATAATTCTGTCATAGCGGTATGAGACAAAAGCCTTCTCTTCTCCGAAATATTTCAACTCTACCTTAGGACAATTGAACCCACATTTTTCTGCAAGGCGGGTTACTATAAATTCGTTGACTGCTATGTTCCGGCTCGGTTTAACAATGCAATTGGATGGACTGTTACCGCATGGCAGGAACCAATCCCCGTCTTTGTAATATAAAGGCATCTTATGCTGTGCTCCTGCAAGAGATAGCCTAACATTGTCACCCCATATAAGAAGATTTTCCTCGTCAGCCCTTTTAATACGTTCGGCAATTTCTCTCTCACTTATCAAAATGTAATCATCCGGCTCGACTACGAAGTTCTCACCATGGTCGACTATCACAAGTGCTCCGGCAATTTCTCTTCCGTAATGAGATAAAAGACCTATGATATTATTCGGAGAAAGATGAGCATTTTTTGCAAGCTGATCTCTTATTTCTCCGTCTGGAAGTAATCCGCTGAAAAAGGGTTCGACCATCTTCCTTCTGTATACAATATTCTCAAGAGGCAGGCTTATAGAAATCCCTCTCTCCGCACTCTCATCATATTTGAATGACAAACCATATTTTTTGTCCGTATAAAGATAACCTGCCAGTTTTCCAAAAAAGATAAACATCAAGAATCATCACTTTTTCTCCAGATTAATTTCAAACCCCATAAGTCTTAAGACCTTTAATACCTTATCTATCTCAAGTGTCGGCTTCCCATTTTCAAGCTCAGAAAAAAATCTGACACCCAACCCGCATAAAGAGGCACACTCAGCCTGTTTAAGACCGGCCTTTTTTCTTTCTGTTCTGACGAGTTCTCCGATTTGCTCAACCTTTGTTATAACCATATCCTAAGTTTATATTACCGAACGGGAAAATTCAACTAAATAAGCCTACCAAACCCACTAGTTTTTACCGTTCGGGAAAACAAACTCTTTTCGAGCAGGTTTCACTCTATAATATTACCGAACGGGAAAAAGTGTTAAAGACCATAATGTTGAATATGGAAATAGAGAGATAACAGCCGTTTTAATGTCATCCAGTTTTGTCTCTAATTAGCGTTTTTTGTTATGGCGTAAATCAATTGCAGTGAGCCTAAAACATGGCCTTTTGATATTGCCTTTTAGGAAGATTATGGATTTATGCCTCGATATCAAGATGTATTCATCCATAATACACTCAGCATGTGTTCTCTGGTTGTATTTCCTCCCTAACTGACATCATATTTCTAGATGTACGAAACTGGATTGAATCAATATCGACAATAAACAGCTTGAAGAAATAGGCGATAAGCATTCCTAGTGCCTTGGACCTAAATTTTTACCGTGGTTACACGAAAACTGTAGAACTGCTCACTATTTATGGCCACGAAAACTTTTCTGAAGCATGCAGTCTCAGAGTTTTTTGATAAAACCGTCAGTAGTTATTAGAGCACAATAGACTCTGTATCAACTATAGGGAGGTCATGCTCCTCACTCTTTAGGAACATGAGCATGTAGACTGGAAGATACGTTATTTCGTTTTCCTTCTTTGCATTGAATGTAGAAAGGACTAACGCGTCATCTATTCCGTACTGATCCTTCATTATCGTCAAATTGGTCAGTGCACTATGACGCTGATATGTCTTTCCACTCTTCACTTCCACAGGAAGGACCTTTCCCCTGTACTCGACCACAAAGTCTATTTCACCGTGCTTCTTCGAATTGTAGTAATAAACTCTGAAGCCATGACAAAAGAGTTCCATTGCCACCGCATTTTCGAATACAGCTCCGTAGTTGACATCGTCGTGTTTGAGAAGCATCGCTCTTCTCGTCTCCTCGCCCAGCATGTATGAAAGAAGACCAACATCTGAAAGAAAGAGTTTCATGAGACTACTTTTCTCGTTGAGGACGAGGGGCATTGACGGGGAGGTGACATTATATATAGGAAGGGCTACTCCCGCATATGTTAGCCAAAGAAAACTGTCAAAGCTCCTATCAGATGTGAGGCCCTTCTTCACTGAGGCATAGTTGAACCTTTTGTTACGATTCATAAGCTCGGCAGGAATCCTGTCATAGATACTTTTCAGAAAAAGTTTTCTATTCTCCTCTTCGTACTTCGACAGATCATCCTTGTACTGGTCAATGATGCTTTCCTGAATAAGACCAACCTCATTTAGATCATGCTTCTCCATGAAGGAGCAGACGGCATCAGGCATACCTCCCACTAGGAGGTAATAGTAGTATCTCTTCATTATCTCGTTGTGGATTAAATCAGGAACGGGAGTAAGATTGTCGAATGAGTCCTTAAGAAGAGCCTTCACTTCATCGGAGAAGGAGTAGATCTGCAGAAATTCTTCAAAATCAAGAGGATAGAGGTTTTTGCAAAACATCTGAAAAGATGTTGATTTGTCATTGATGAAAGTTGGCGGGACAAGAACGTCGAGCAAGGCTATATGCCTCAATTCGAGTTTTAAGATGATTTTGAGGTTTCAAGGGGTTGAAAAGTGAATAAAAATACATCAGCCGGCGTATTTATATTCATGAAATTTTCGTTTTGCAAAAACCTCTTTAAACGAAAAATCTATTCCTCAATGCTCAAATGTAAGAATGAATGTAACGGCACCCGAGCTCTTTCGATAGAGGACGCAAGACGTGTGGGAAAAAGTAAAATTGCACTAGAATTCGCAAAAAAAAAGAATGTGCTAGGCACATACCAATTTCATACGTAAGACTGTTTACCGTGTGATTCAGATGTATATACCCTTCTTAAATTTGCTAAACAGAGCAAACATAGTTATAATATTTCAAAGAAGTAAAAATCTTGTAAAAGGAGCAGCTATAAAATGATTAATGTATGGATAGACGAATTCACTCCTTGTCTCAAGGATTTGTTTTCCGGCGATATAATAGAAACAGAAGTTGTTCAGATTACAAGAAAAAGCTATCTATCAAAATATAACATCAAAACTCAATGGTATGTTAATTGGGAAGAACTAGTTGATGAACACGAAGTTTTTGCCCTTGTAGTGAAAGGCACAACCGATGTACAAGGACTTGTTGCCTTGAAAAGAAATGATGATTATCAGGCTGTTTACATTGCCTGGATGTGCGTGTCACCTGTAAACAATAAGGAAATTACAGACCATCCTAGATATTCCGGAGTCGGTGGTCACTCTTATTCGCCATCGCCATTGATAAATCAATTGAATATGGATTTGACAGTGTAATCACAGGTTTCGCCGCAAATGAAAAATTACTTAAACATTACTGTCTGGTCTTTAATGCCACTGAGTTACGAGCATTACACCCATATCATTTCATGATAGAAGAGGATGCAGCGCTAAAGATAAAGGAGGCTTATTCGTATGAATGGACCGATGCTAAATTCTAATCAAAAATATCAGAATTCGCTGAAGAATATGTCATCTCCTGTTTACTTCAGTCAGCTTCCAAAGGTAAAGATGGACTTGAAAGGATTATCACAATATGCCAAAAACAAGGGAGTGACAGTTGCAGAGCTAACAGAAGAAGAAAAGAACAAATTCGGTGTATTCCGCATAAAAACAGAATAACCAAAATATTCACAGTCCCATTGTCAATAATGAAGTCACTATGGACGATCTCTTCAGACTGGAATAAGCCCTTCGTTATATGACATAGAAGGATTAATCTTGTTACCATTCTCGTATATGGGAGCTTACTATCCGCAGAGGCAAGAAGCCTTCTAAAAACGAAATATCTCTTGCCAACTCTACATTTTACTCTTTCTTTTCTATTCGTTTGATGATGGAATGTCGATGATTTAAGAGAATGAAATTGATGATGAAATTCATTTCTTCAGGTACTATTGAATAAAGAGTCGATCATGAATGATTACAGTTAAGAGACAAAAGCAACGGTGAGTATACTCAAGGATCTGATTTCACAGAAGGGTTACGATTATATTTACGACAACGCTCATAGTGTCTACAAGGCACTATTGAAGGAAGGAATAGAGAGGAGAATTGCCGATGTCACCCTTTTCGCCCTCGTGTCTGAAACCGCACGTGATAACAAAACCAACATTAGAGAAGAAGTCGAGAATAAGCTCTTTCTCAATGAAGAGATGTCTACTGTCGTATCAGATATCTTCTCCACCCTCTATGACACAAAGTCTCTCTCTAAGATGAAAAAGGAAGAATTCAAGGGGCTTGAAGAATTTCTCAAGGGAGAGTGGGAGATCAAGAGCAGTGGGGAAGCAACATGGCAGTACAGAAGAAGCACCAGAACTGACTATTCCTACACGTACAAGATGACAATAAAGGTTGTAGATAGAGCACTTGTCGAAAAGGATTTGAAAGATAAGCTCAGGGAGAATCCGTTCCTCAAGGCGGAAGATATACGCTCATACTACGAGAATGAGATTGATGGAATAATATGTGGCGAATTCGAGGATTACTGCACATGTGACGACTACTATCCTCCCGTTGTCGAGGACTTTCCGGATAATATATACTATGAAATGGATAAGTTCCTACCCGAGCACGGGCTCGAAAGAATAGACGACGATTACGATTATTATGAAGGAGACTTCTATTAAGGCTTTATGTAGGTTATAGCTAATATCTGAGACAGCCTATCGGGACGACAAATACCCCATCATCTCTCTTATGAGCATAGCCTGTTGCTGTGATAACAAGGAGAAAGTCCGGCCCTTTTCTTCCTTCTCTTTCCAATTTATTTTTCAATTTTTTCAGAGTAAATGCTCCTTCATCTTCCCTTGTCTGACTGATTTTTACTTCTACTAGTCCGTACCTAGCGTTTCTGAGGTGTACAACCGCATCACATTCAAGTCCGTCAGAATCCCTATAATGATATACCTCTCCACCAAGAGCCACGGCATATGCTTTTAAATCCCTAATTACTAGAGTTTCAAAGACAAAACCGAAGGTCTCGAAGTCATCAAGAAGATCATTCTCACTCGCTCCGAGTACTGCCGCAGTAATGGAAGGGTCTGTAAAATAGCGGGTATTACTTGTCTGTACTGCTGTTCTACTCCTCAGGTTCGGATTCCAAGCTGATGTTTCATTCGTAATGAAAAGGTCATCCAATACCTTGAGATAATCGGCAAGTGTATTCTTTGAAATATCGTTAACATCATTTTCGATTGCGGTATTTGGGGAATAAGAGCCAGAGAAACGCGCATAGGAACGTAGAATCTTACGCATCTTTACTCCAGAGCGTCTATGCCCGTCCACATTCTGGATATCTGACTCGACAAACTCATCTATGTAAAGTTCTGCCTGCTTTGATGAGAGCTTTTTATCAATATTCAATGCTCCAGGCCAACCTCCCCTTACAGCAAGGAACGCAATATCTAAAAGAGTATGAGGGGAATCTGAATATATTTTCTCAGGGTTATCAAATAAAGAAGATAGGGAAATCTCTCCGTTCGAATCGTTTGATTCAAATAGACTCATCGTAAGCATCTTCATCCTGCCGATCCTTCCAACTCCTGAATGCATTCTAAGTCGGTCGGCAGCATCTCTCTGACTTATAGATCCTATCAGAATGAATGCTCCACGCATCTCTTTGCTATCGACATAATTTCTTATTCCATCCCAAATTTGTGGCACCTTCTGCCACTCATCAATTAAAATGGGTTTGTCGATGGAAAAGAGTTTATCGGGATCTTCATAGACGAGAGCCTCTGCTCTATCAGCCTCCTTCTTTATTGATAAATCTATGACTGACTGAGCATTATGTTTGCCGCTTGTTGTCTTTCCGCACCACTTTATTCCTTCAATAAGGACAGCCCCCCTGAGGAAGAGAACCTCTTCAAGTGCAATATCTACTATTCTCTTGTAATAATTCATCGGCTATAGATTATACTCTGTATTTTTCTACTAATCAATAAATTTGGGAGACTTATGGCTTTATAATTGGGAGGATTATGGACTTTAAATCGGGAGACTTTTGGATTCTATTAGAAAACTTCCATATTTTGTCATCTGCACCTAACATTCGCAGCTTAATCACGTAGATAAACAAAGAGAAGGAATTATGACAAAACTATTAGGAGAATGTGTTCCTCTTGGAGAATACTCGTGGTTTATTGATAAAATAAGAGAGTATCAAAAGAATATGGAGTTTACGGTTTCTCTCGACGAGATTGCGGATGATTTTCTTATTAAGCCGTTCCTTATTGGCCCTGAGCGGAGACCAAAATTATGTGTTAACTGAATACAGTGGAGCCAAATATACTGATTTTGTGAGAGCCGAGGATGAAGCCTTAGGTGAATCAAAAGGAATGATTAAAACTATTATTAGTTTCTTTAAAGACGTACACATCTCGGAAAAAGATGCAGCAAAGAGAGCGAATATGTCACTCGAGGATTTCAATAAATCGGAAGCACTTTATTGCAATTGAAAATATAAGTCAGCCTAAGAACTATAGAGCTGACTTATTATTAGATATAACCTGCGTCGTCACATAAATATACTTCCCCAACACCCTTCAATTCTCGTTCTACACCAATTTCGACTCTGCCAAAGTTATAAGATGTTTTGTCTGATCTATCATGAATAGAGGAATATTTAGCACATTACCATCAAGCGT
>CAVFXW010000029.1:0-53536 GCA_963626675.1 Clostridium sp. CAG:452
TAGTGGGGATATTTCTTTATCTAAATTATATTTCTAACCTTAGAAATTTTCGCTGACAAGTTCGAAATATGACTTTGGATGAGCACATACCGGGCACTTCTCCGGAGCTCTCTTTCCAACAATTACGTGACCGCAATTTCTGCACTTCCAAATCATCTCTCCGTCACGTGAGAATACAATACCATCTTCAATGTTCTTCAAAAGCTTGAGGTATCTCTTCTCATGTTCTTTCTCGATATTGCCGACAAGTCTGAACTCTGCAGCAATCTTAGTAAAACCTTCCTTTTCAGCTTCTTCTGCGAATGTCTTATACATATCTGTCCATTCGTAGTTCTCGCCCTCTGCTGCTGCCTTGAGGTTTTCTGCTGTAGACTTTATCTCACCACCCTCAAGATACTTAAACCACATCTTAGCGTGCTCTTTCTCGTTGTCTGCTGTTTCTAAAAAGAGTGCAGCAATCTGCTCATATCCTTCTTTTTTGGCCTTTGAAGCAAAATATGTATACTTGTTTCTAGCCTGGCTCTCACCTGCAAAAGCAGCCATAAGATTTTTTTCTGTTTTTGAACCTTTTAAATCCATAATCGTTCCTCTTTATTTATTATTAGGATTAATTCCTATTAATGATAATACTATATCTTTTCTTTCCTGTAAATATTTCCGCCCGTAGGCGGAAGGGTCATTTTTTAACAGGAATAATTCTCACTTGCTTATATAAGCCTTCTCCCTCGCTCTTTGTCTCTACTCCCTCATATTCATTGAGTGCAGTATGAACAAGCCTTCTTTCGAACGGATTCATCGGATCGAGGAGTCTACTTCTTCCGCTTTTTTTAACGATATCTGCTGTTCTATATGCATTGCGGATAATCTGTTCCTCATGTCTCATACGATAGTTTTCGCTGTCTACAACTATCTTTGCATCAGGATCGAGGTTTCCAGCATATACATTTGCAATAAGCTGGATAGCATCAAGGTTCTTGCCTTTTCTTCCAATAATATAAGAAGAATCAGGGCTATCGATGTCGATTCCGATTTTGCTGTCCTTGCGATAGCTAATACTAGCGCTTCCCTCGTATCCCATCTTTTCGATGAGAGTGTTGATAAAACTGAGAACATTTCTCTCTAGATCGTTCTCAGCTAGGAGAGGCTGAGAAGACACAGTAGCTTTCTCATCATCAGAGATATCTCTCTCTTCATCATCGCCATAGTAGACGCGGATGATGCAATTGGACTTCTTAAAAAATCCTTTCTTTCCACTCTCTATAACCTCAACATCAAAATCCTTTCCGTTAAGAGAAAGCTCTTCTATTGCCTTATTTCTAGCTTCTTCTTCTGTCTTTCCTTCAAAATCTTTATACATTTATATCACCCCTTAGATTATCTTCTTTTTTTATTGGCCTTCTTTTGAGCCTTTATTGCATCCTTCTCTTCTATTTCCTTTCTGAATCCGGCTACCTTCTTTTTATTTGTTATAAGCTGCTGGAGTATTGAAAGCAGGTTGGAGAAAGACCAATAAACAAGAAGTCCAGACGGAGCATTATAAAGAACAAAGAAGAATATGATGGACATTCCGTATGTCATGAACCATGTCATACTCTTATTAGACGGATTAGAAGTTGCACTTGCACTCTGTGTTATCTTCATGCTGAAGATCATAGAGAGTGTATAGAAGATCGGAAGAAGATGTATATTAGCCCCGAGTAGAGGAATATTAAATGGCAATGTAAATACTGTCTCAGGAATGGAAAGGTCATTTATCCAACCAGGAATAAACATTGCGCCTCTAAGTGAAAAATCCTTATTCAAAAGACCATATAGACCTATGAATATTGGGAATTGTATCAAAAGTGGTAGACACGATCCCATCGGATTAATTCCCTCTTCTTTATACAGCTTTGCAACTGCAGCATTCTGTGCCTCAGGATCATCCTTATACTTAAGCTGTATCTCAGAAATCTTCGGCTGGATAGCACTCATCTTTGCAGTGCTCTCCGTTCCCTTCTTTGATAAAGGAATAAGTATTGCTTTGACAAGCAGTGTAAGAAGGATGATTGCAACTCCGTAGTTTGGAATAACAAAATAGAATGCTTCAAGTGCCCACTTCAGAATAGTCTCAAGCCAGCTCAACCAAGATACATCAAGCGCTTTCTTGAGATTATGATCCGAGAGCCCAAATATATTATCCTTTGCATTATCGTATATAGAAAGTGAAGACGAAAGCTGCGGCCCACAATAGAAGGAGTAGACATCCGTTGTTCTACTCTCTCCTGAAGATGAGCGTGTCATATAAATTATGTCCTTCTGTGAGATATTTTCTCCACTTGTCTGTACAGACTCGCTTCTATTAATAACATTCTTTGTCTCAGGAATGAGGAGGAATGCAAAATACTTTCCAGTTACTCCCATCCAGCTCAAACTATCATTTGTGGAGAAATTTCCACTAGATACAGTTTTCTTATTATTCTTGCTCTCAAGTTTATAGAGAACTCTTCTGTAATCATAGTTACCATTGAGCTCTTCAAACTCCGGACCAACCTGTGAACCACAAGAAATTGTATACATTGAGTTGTTCTTATTGATTGGTATGCTTAATCCATCATCGGTATATAGAGTAACTGCAAGCTGGAGCATATATTCGTCATTGTTGGCAATTGCATATTTCTTCTCTATCGTGAATTCTCTTCCAGTGCTCTCTTCCCTGTAAGAGCGTTTAAAAGTCACCTGAGTAATTGTATCTGATTTACCACTTACTTCTTTTACTTCAGTTGTATAAGAGAAAAGGTCATCAATTTGTGAAGATAAATCATCTCCCCAATAGAGCATGAATGCTTCTTTATCTCCTTCCTCTCTTAAGAGAAGATTAACTTTATTCTTCTCATCATAGATTGATTCAACACTTCCACCTTTGGGGTTGAATGTTACCGTCAAAGATGGTGTAGTCACGCTAAATAGCGCGTCATCCACTACATTTGAGAGTGCTGTATATGATGAGGAGAAGCTTTCTACAGGAAGATTTTCCTCCACCACTTCTTCAGACACCACTACGGAAGTCTCTGTGGCGAACATTTGCTGCACTGTCATACCTACTGTAATGACAATTACACATAAAATGATTGCAATGATAGTATTCCTATCCATTTTGTCTCCAATGGATCTATTCTTCATGCCCGGAAAGAACGAATAGGAACTTTGCTTGTAAGAATAATGGAGCTATTTCCTGTTTGACCTGTCCAATAATGAAATAAAGTTGGACTCAAGCAAGGAAAAAGAGGAAACCTTTCCGGGATATACAATGAGGACATAGTCCTTAGTAATTTCATTTGTATGGTCTAAACTAGAATGACGTAAAGAATAGTTACGGAATATTTCTTTTGCTCTTCTTCTTATTTTATTTCTATCCACAGCCCTGCCGTAATGCTTAGCGGGAATTACAATCATTCTGTCAAAACCAAGTGTATTTTCAAGACAGATTAATCGCATCCCAAGACAAGAAAAACTTCTGCCCGCCTTGAAAATGCGATCAATATCATCCTTTTTCCTAATAATTTCTGTCTTAGTAAGGCTTCTTCTCATCGCTGACAGTAAGGTTGTACCTACCCTTGGCTCTTCTTCTAGCCAATACTTTGCGGCCACCCTTTGTTGCCATTCTAGCGCGGAATCCGAATTTTCTCGTTCTCTTTGTCTTACTCGGCTGGTAAGTTCTGATACCTTTAGTGCTCATGCTCTAACTCCAATTTTTAACGCTTTTCAGCGGTGAAGAATCAAAAAATAGAGGACATTAGTGTCCAGTTTCAAGAGTTTAACAATCTATAAAGCTCTAGTCAATAACCAATTATGGTCTACCAGATAAAACAACAATCTTTTCTATCTTTTTATTAGGAAACATATCATTCCATCTTTTAATGACATTTTTCTCTTCGAGCTTTAATAAAGATTTTGCAGAGAGGGACTGAGCCTCAACATATATTTTCTTCTTTTCAATATCTTTCAGAGAGCTTAATTTAGTACAAGAAGATAGATTTATTCCTGATATAACAGGCCATGCCTTGTAATAGTCGATATAGCTGAGATCTATATTACTTTCCTTTAAAAACTCTTCTACAGCCTCCCATAAATTCTTTTCTTTCACCATATTCGACCATCCTTTACTTCCTTCTCCAACTTGTCGCTCAATCTTTCATTATACTCTTCATTAGGAAGAAAAGTAAAAAAGACTTGGCTGTATTCGGGAAGAGAAGAAAGCACCTTTCCTCTCTTTTCACTATCAAGTTCAAGTAATACATCATCTATAAGAAGTATCGGTTTCTTACCTGTAAGTAATGTAAAATACTTTGCTTCAGCTATACGAAATATTATGGAACACAGCCTAATCTGTCCCGTAGATCCCATTTGATTGAAATTTCCGTATTGACTATTAACACTAAATCGATCTCTATGTGGTCCGCTTGTTGAAGTTAGAAGGCGTAAATCTCTTTCTATATTCTCTTTCAATGAAGAAAGAATTTCTTCTTTTTCTTCTTCCTTCCATGAAGGCTGGTATATTACTTTCAATTCATAATCAGTCCCTGATATATATGAAAATAATTGAGGAAAAATTTTATTAAATTCCTCAACAGCCTTTTTCCTCTCTTTCATTATCTCCATGCCGTAATCTACAAGTCTCTCGTCAAAGAGTTCTATAATGCTCATATCTGCACTCTTTATTGCAGCGTTACGCTGCATTAGTATTTTGCGATAAGAGCGTAGATTATCAAAAAAACCAGGAGAATAAAGACTCATCATCTGATCAAAGAATTTTCTTCTATATTCAAGTTCACCTTTTATGAAATTGATATCCTCATGACAGAAAACAATACATGGAAATTGATATATAAGCTCTTTACGGTCCTTTATTTCCTTTCCATCAAGGATAATTTTCCTATTCTTGTCGAAGTATGAAACTACTATTTCTCCCGTCTCTAAATTATCTTCATATACTCCTTTTATACTAAAACCTTCTTCTCCATTTTTTATGCACTCTCTTAAAGCTTGAGTACGAAAAGAAGAGCCGTAACAAAGTATATATATACTTTCGAGTATGTTAGTCTTACCCTGTCCGTTAGAGCCGTAAAGAATAATATTCTCCTTATCTGTATCTACAGATTCAGAGAATATATTTCTATAATTGTTGTAATTTAAACTTTTAAATCTCATCCCTGCATCGGCATAAGTACATAAAAATAATTCTTTTCAGGTTCCGGAGAGAATATCATAGCTCCATTCTGTGTCTGAAGCTTAATCTTTATGTACTCGCTATCCATCTTCTTAATAGTAGGAAGAAGAAGAGAAGAGTTAAAACTCGTCTTCATAGAGGGCCCGTTATATTCACATTGTATTATTTGCTTTGAATCTCCCACTTCATTATTTTCACTGCTGATCATGACACCTTCTTGGTTTATATCAACAAAGATTTTCTTTGATTTTATTTCAGTGAAAATTGAAGTAAGTGAAGTAGATTTTATCATCTCCTCAGCTGATATCTTGCACTCATATTCTAGATTTGTAGGAATAACCCTTTCATAGTTAGGATATTTACCACCAATAAGCGCACAACTTATTGTTCTGTCTTGAACCTTTGCATATACCATTTCATTTTCAAAAGCAATTGAAAATAATCCCTCTCCAGTTGATATCTTCTCTAATAATTGTAGAAATCTAACAGAAAGTATTGATGGCTGGAATGAAGGAATTTCCTGTTCGAATGTGTTTTCACAATATGCGAGTCTTCTTCCATCTGTTGCAACCATCACTATTTTATCATCTTTCTTTTCTATATAAACACCAGTTAAGAAGAAGCGTGTAGTATCCTCTGCGACAGCAAAAGAGGTTTTATCAGCCATATCTATAAAAGTTTTTTGAGGAATGGAGAAGAAGCTCTCTTCACTACATGTATATATCTCAGGAAACTTCGAAGAATCCATTGTTTTGAGCTTTGTGTTTATCTTATTTGAAGAAACAGGTCTTATAGTTAACTTGTCATCTTCTTCACTTAATTCCATATCTTCATCAGGAAGATTTCTTAATACTTCGTTTAGGTTGCTGCAGAAAACAGTAGTAGAACCTGGAATAACTGTAGTTACAGGAATAGAAGAGATAAATGATACCTTGCCATCCTGTGCCTTTATAGTAAGTCTGTCATTCTGATTCTCTAATAGTACATTGCTTGTCACTGAAAGAGAGTTCTTTACGCTTGTAAAAAGAACAGCAAGTTCTATTTCTTTTCTTATAGCTGCACATGAACAGATGAATTTCACTTTTTTATTTCTCCCTAATATTATTATATTAACATAAATATTTTATTTAGTAGTATTAATAGTAGCACAAAAAATTGTTAAAAACTCAATAATTTCTTTTTAAGATAAAAAATTAAGTTGTTAAAAACCATGTTAAAAACTCTCTCTTTTTTTAACAATCAAAAATAAAATGTGAAAAACAATAAAGTTTTTAACATCTAATGATTAGTTTTTAACATTTTTTTCCCATGTTTTTAACATTTAATTCAACTCTTCTTAAGCATCTTTTCAACTGCGTCTATAGATTTTCTTACAGTTTCATCGGAATCTATCAATGCTTCTGTCTGGAGAACAGAATATCTGACAGAGGTATGATCTTTATTTATGTATTTTCCTATATCGCTTTGAGTAAAGTGGCCAAAGTGATAAGCGACATACATAGCAATCTGTCGTGGTATCTTAATATTACGACTTCTAGAAGTACCACGCATATCGACTAAAGATACATTGAAATAATTTGCAGCAGCTGTAAAGACATCATTAATAGTAAAATCTACATTAACAGCTGGAGGCTCTATTATGAGATTTTTCATTGATTCTTTAGCCATCTCTATAGTAGCAGGAGACCCCACTAGTTTAGATATTCCACTAACGGTTATAAGCGCTCCCTCAAGGTCTCTTACATTTGTTCTTACAGATTGAGCTATATAATCAAGAATAGAAGGGCTGAGATTAAGATTTTCTTCTTTATTCTTTTGCCTTGCTATGGCAAGCCTTACTTCATACTCAGGTGGTCTTAAATCTACGTTGAGACCGCTTGAAAAACGTGAGCGTAGTCTATCTGTTATGTCTGTTAATTCTGTAACTGGCCTATCACAAGTAAATACAATCTGTTTATTGTTATGATGAAGTTCTACAAATGTATGAAAAAGCTCCTCTTGTGTTCCAGCTTTTTTCTGTAGAAAGTGTATATCATCTATAAGAAGAACATCTACATTTCTATATTTATGTTTGAATTTACTTTTTTGTGTATCATTACTTCCAAGAGAATCTAGAAATTCATTGGTGAACGTTTCTGCTGTGACATAAACAACGTTCATAGACGGATCGTTATCGAAAATATAATTACCGATAGCTTGAAGAAGGTGTGTTTTACCTAGTCCTACTCCACCGTATATCAAACAAGGATTGAATGATGTAGTTCCAGGATTCAAAGCAATAACCTTTGCTGCTTTATATGCTATGTCTGAGTTATCGCCCTGGATGAAGTTATCGAGTGTGTATTTAGGATTGAGAGTTTGATTCTTCTTTTTCTCAATCTTTATATTCTCATTTTTTTTGGTTTCACTTTGATTATTTTCTCTGGAAACATTTTTATTATTTTTTTCTACAATGAAAGATACCTTTAGGTCATGTCCGGTCTTTTCACTAAGATAGTTCTCAATAAGAGCCTTGTGATCCTTCATTATAGTAACGACAAATTCAGAATCTGCTTTGATTGTGACTGTTTTGTCGTCTATGTCCTTTATATCGAGATTGCTCAAAAAAACCTTTGAACTAGAAGGAAGGGTATTGTTGAGCATTTCCTTTGTTTCATTCCAGAGTGTTAATAAGTCTTCCATAGTGAAAATATAATAAACAATAGATTTTCAGATAGCAAGAATATAAGTGAACTTTAATTTAAGTATATATGTTTAAAAGATTTAAAAAAATTGTTTTTTTATTATCATTACTTGTAAAGCAATTATCAATTATGGTAAACTTCATATATATAAAATAATCACGCACGCGCGTGAGGATTCCAAAAGGATAATATATGGAAGATGAGAAAAAAATTGCGGGTCATACTGCTTCTGAGCTTGAAGCGGAGCTGAAGGCCAGTACAGAGTATGATTCATCGGGAATTACCGTCCTCAAAGGACTGGAGGCTGTAAGACAAAGACCCGGTATGTATATCGGTTCTACAGGTATAGACGGCTTACATCATCTTGTTTATGAGGTTATCGACAACTCTATAGATGAAGCAATGGCTGGTTATTGTAATGAAATTGAAGTCAGCTTCGAAAATGGGGATAAGGGAGAAATATGTACCGTAGAAGATAACGGACGTGGTATTCCTGTTGATATTCACCCTGGAGAAGGAAAGAGCGCTCTTGAAGTCGTTCTTACGCAACTTCATGCAGGTGGAAAGTTCGATCATAACGCTTATAAAGTATCAGGTGGTCTACACGGAGTTGGCGTATCATGTGTAAATGCACTTTCAGAATGGATGGAAGTTACAGTATATCGTGCGCCGAGTATTTATAGACAAGTATACAGCCGTGGTATTCCACAGACTGAAGTGACTATAGTTGGTGAAACAGATAGAACAGGAACAACTGTAAAGTTCACACCTGATTTTACTGTAATGGAACCTAATAGTTTTGATTATGACACACTTTCAAAGCGCTTCAGAGAACTCAGTTACCTTAATAAGGGTATATCTATTACTGTTACAGACAGAAGAGGAATAGAGGAGAAGAAGGAGACTTTCCATGCAGATGGAGGTCTTTCAAGTTATGTAAAATACCTCAATGAATATAAGACTGTTCTTTCTGACCCTATTTCTCTCGATGGTGAGTCCACAACAGAGAAAAACGGTGGTGGTGACCCAGTATCAATCGAGGTTGCAATTCAATATAACGATAAGTTTGATGAGAAGGTTGTTACCTTTGTAAATAATATCAACACGCGTGAAGGTGGAACGCATCTATCAGGTTTTAAGGCAGCTCTTTCAAGATGTTTCAACAATCAACTAAAGAACAGCCAGAAGTACATGAAGATATATTCGGGCTCTCTTGATAGTAAGGATATTGCAGAAGGTTTGACAGCTGTAATAAGCGTAAAGATCCCTAATCCTCAATTCGAGGGTCAGACAAAGATGAAGCTCGGTAACTCTTCTGTAAAAGGTATTGTTGATTCTCTTGTCTATGAGAAGCTTACAAACTACTTTGACGAATTTCCTGAGATATTGGATAAACTCCTGAATAAAGTCACACAAGCGGCTCTCGGACGTGTTGCTGCACAGAAAGCAAGAGACAACATACGAAAGAAGAACGATATAGGGGGACTACCGGGAAAGCTTGCAGATTGTTCAATGCATAATCCCGAAATGTGTGAACTCTTCATCGTAGAGGGTGACTCTGCAGGAGGATCTGCTAAGAGTGGAAGAGACCGTAATTTCCAGGCTATTCTCTCCCTTTGGGGAAAGATGCTCAACGTAGAGAAAGCCCAGGAGGCAAAGGTTCTCAATAACGAGAAGCTTCTTCCTGTCATTCAATCAATAGGTGCTGGAATTACACGCTATAACGCTTCTACAAATGCAGATACAGATGAAGAAGGAGAAAAGAAGGATGATAAACTCTTCGATTTATCGAAGGTAAGATATCATAAGATCATTATAATGGCCGATGCCGATGTCGACGGAAGCCACATAAGAACACTTCTACTTACTTTCTTCTATCGATATATGAGGCCGATTATTGAGAATGGCTATGTTTACTTTGCAATGCCTCCTCTCTATAAGTTCTCTGGTCCTAGGATTAATAAGCCTATCTATGCCTATACAGAAGAAGAGAGGGCTGAGAGACTTAAAGAGGCGACAGAACTTGCCGGTGATGTAAACAAGGTAAGCGTACAGCGTTATAAGGGTCTTGGTGAGATGAATCCGGAGCAGCTTTGGGAGACTACAATGAATCCTGAAACAAGAATGCTCGGTAAAGTTCACCTGAAAGACGCAGAAGAAGCTGACAGAGTCTTCTCCATGCTTATGGGAGAAGAAGTCGAACCTAGACGTGAGTTTATAGAGCAAAATGCAACTTATGCTCAAAATATTGATATTTAAGGAGTGGGTATGGACGATAACAACGAAAACGTCTCTCTTGGGGAAAACCAGGAAGATAGAATAGAGACCAGACCCGGAGCTATAATTACATTCGATCTAGCGGATCAAATGAAGAAGAGCTACATAGACTATGCAATGTCTGTAATAGTATCACGTGCTCTTCCTGATGCAAGAGATGGTCTGAAACCTGTTCATAGAAGAATTCTATATTCCATGTGGGATATGGGAATCAGATTTAATACACCTAATAAGAAGTGTGCCCGTATCGTCGGTGATGTACTTGGTAAGTATCATCCTCATGGAGACGCATCGGTATATGATGCACTTGTCCGTCTTGCTCAGGATTTCTCTCTCAGATATCCGGTAGTATTTCCTCAAGGAAACTTCGGTTCGATAGACGGTGATCCTCCTGCAGCAATGAGATATACCGAGGCAAAGATGGCGAAGATCGGAGAGGAGATGATGGCCGATATAGCCAAGGACACAGTTGACTTTATGTCCAACTATGATGAGTCTTTGACTGAGCCTGTTGTTCTCCCTGCAGCATTCCCGTTCATGATTTGTAACGGTTCTTCAGGTATTGCTGTTGGTATGGCTACCAATATGGCACCACATAACCTCAACGAGGTCGTTGAAGGCATATGTGCCTTGATTGATAATCCAGAGATATCAATTGAGGAGCTTGCGGAGTTTGTTAAGGGTCCTGACTTTCCTTCTGCAGGAACAATCCACGGAAAGAAAGGTATAATGGATGCCTTCTTAACAGGTAAAGGAAAGATTGTTATAAGAAGTAAGTATGAAATTGTTGATGCAGATCCACATAGTAGGGATGACCTCAATAAAACACATACTGCAATCTACTTTACTGAACTTCCTTATCAAGTAAATAAGGCAGAACTTGTTAAGAAAATAGACGACTACAGAAAGGATGGAGTAATTCCTGGTATTCATCAAATAAAGGATCTTTCAGGTCGTGATGGTTTAAGGGTCGCTATTTACCTCAAACAGGAAGCAGTTGCGAATGTAGTGCTCAATATGCTGTGGCAGAAGACAGCGCTTCAATCCAACTTCAATATCTATAACCTTGCACTTTATAATGGAGCACCGAAGATTTTTAATCTCAAGGATATGCTTCAGGTCTATGTAGACCATAGAGAGAGTGTAATAGAGAGAAGAACACGCTTCGACTTGAAGAAGGCGAAAGAAAGAGAGCATATCCTTCTTGGTTTGAAGATAGGTCTCGAGAATATCGACGAGGTAATAGCAATAATCAAAGCCAGTCAGGATAACACCGTTGCTTCTCTTGAACTGCAGAAAAAGCTTTCTCTTTCTCAATTACAGGCCGATGCAATAATTGATATGAAACTCGGTAAACTCAGTCATCTTGAAACAGATAAGATTCTTGATGAATTGGCTGAAATCGAGAAGAGGATCAGCGAATATGAGTATATCTTGAGTGATCGCAGCCACGTACTTGAAGTTGTGAAGAAGGAAATCAGAATCATCGGTGAAAAATACGGTGATGAGAGAAGAACACAGATTGTCGAGCACGAACTCGATGATGCTTCTCCTGAAGATTTCATCAAGAAGGAAGAGGTTGTAATTAATATCACAAAGAAGGGATTTGCAAAGAGACTATCTGCAACAGAGTATAAAGCTATTGGAAAGGGCGGCAAAGGCACTATCGGCGCTAAACTCACAGATGGTGACTATGTAGACCATCTCTTTACATGTTCTTCTCACGATATTTTGACTTTCATTACAAATCTTGGTAGAGCTTACTATATAAAGGCATTCGAAATTCCGGAGAGCGGAAAGACTACAAAGGGTGCTAATATGAAGAACTTCCTGAAGATAGAGAATGATGAGAAGATTACTTCTGTCATTAACTTCAAACCGGAAGAAATCAATGATGAGACCTACCTATTAATGGTAACAAAGAAAGGTGTTACTAAGCGTGTAGTAATGACAGAGTTCAGAAATGCCAAGACAAAGGGTGTAAAGGCTATCATCCTAGACGAAGGAGATGAGCTTGTAGAGACACTTATGGTCAAGGATCATGATGAAGTTATGTTCATCTCTAGAAGTGGAAAAGGCCTCAGAACATCTGTTGATGAAATCAGAAACATGGGTAGAGCTACTCATGGTGTAAAAGCTATGAAGCTCCTTGGAGAAGACGAGATCGTTTCAGCTGTAAAGGTTGAGGATGATAAGATTATTCTTCTTCTTACTGAATTGGGTAAGGGAAAGAGAACCTCATTTGATAACTTCATGGCTCACTCTAGAGCTACAATGGGACAAAGAATCTATTCTCTATCTGATGACGACAGAATAGTTGGAGCTGTTTCTGTTACTGATGACGATGATGTGATACTTATTACAATGTACGGACAGGTACTTCGTGTTGCTGTAAAGAATATCAGTAACCAAGGTAAGAATGCCTCCGGTGTCATTGTTGCAAAGTTTAAGAAAAAGAATGATCGCATCAATGCTCTTGATGTAACACCTCATGAAGAGGATGCCATTTTAGAGGACGAGGATATTAGTGAAGGCGTAGAAGAGCCTCAAAACGAGTAAAACTCCTCTTCTTGATTTATGCCCAGGGAAACCTGGGCAATTCTTTTGCACAAAAAAAGAAGAGCAATATATATGAGCATATTGCTTTAAAAACTATCCTATCTAATAGGATAATCAAATGAGATTTATACAGCCTAATCTGTAACTACGCATAGTAACAGTCATATTTACTATTTACGTATCTCTTTATATTATAAATAGATAAATAAAAACCACAGTTAATGCCAATTAATTGAGAAATTAAATTTAGAATTCGCGTAAGTAGAAGGCCTTCTTTTTGATAGTAAAAGGAGAATGAGGTGATATTTCTTAATAATATTCAGCGTTATGAAAATGTTTCACGTGAAACATAAGTTTTTTTGTAGTGTTATTTCTTGAATGTTTCACGTGAAACAAAAAAAGAGCCTCCTTTTGGAAGCCCTTAAAAAACAATAGTTATTGATTACATCATCTCATCGTTGATAACAACAATGTCTTTGTCTACTGTCTCCTTGAGATATCTTTCAACACCATTTGAGAGGGTCATTTGACTCATCGGGCAGCCAGCACAATGACCGTGCAATTTAACATGTACGATTTTGCCTTCGATTTTTTCTACTGAGATATCGCCTCCATCATTTTGTAATGCAGGACGAATTTCATCTATTGCTTTTAAGATTTCCTCTTTCATTTTATGCTCCTTTTATGAAGTTAAATCTATACAAATAATAACAGTCGCCTCGTATTAGGGTCAACTTCATTTCCTTTATTACTGACATTTTGTTTTTTTGAAGTTATATTATTTCTATGGCGAGAAAGATTATTTTTTATAACCAAAAAGGTGGTGTCGGAAAGACGACAGTTTGTGTCAATCTTGGCTCTGCTCTTGCAAGAAAAGGATATAAAGTATTGTTAATTGACTTCGATGCTCAAGTTAATTTGACGCATGCTGTCTCAGGAAACGCAAAAAAGTCTAATATATATGATGTAATCACAGGAAAAGTAAGTTCTCTTGATGCTGTTCAATCAACAATATTCTCTAATCTGGATTTAATACCGGGATCCTTGAATATTGCTGGTCTTTCTATAGAACTTGTTGAAGAGGAGAATAGGGAAAAATTCCTCAAGAAAACAACGGAGAATCTTGATGATAAGTATGATTATATTCTTCTTGATTGTGCTCCCTCTCTTGCTCTTGAAACAGTCAATGCCCTTTCATGGTGTGATGAGGTTATAATTCCTCTTCAATGTGAATATCTTGCAATGGAGGGATTGAATTTAATCATGCGTACAATCTCGAACATTAAAAAGACAATTAATCCAGAAATAAAGATTCTGGGAATTTTATTCACCATGTACAGTAAAAGAATTAAGCTTAATCAGGAAGTTGTTGATGATATTTCATCTTATTTTTCAGATTTAGTCTTTAAAACGATAATTCCTCGTTCTTCGAGACTCTCTGAAGCACCGTCACACGGCCTCCCGATTGATTATTATGATAGATCATCATCTGCAGCTAAAGCATTTCTATATTTGAGTGAGGAGGTGATTGAACGTGGCAGGAGATAAAAAAAGAGGCTTAGGAAAAGGAATTGGATCCTTGATGAGTGGATTTGATTTCGACCTCCAGACAGAAGATATTCTCTCTAAGACAATAAAAGAAGAAACAAAACAGAATAAAATGACGGTTGTTGATATAGATATATCACACATAAGGCCGAATCCTAATCAGCCGAGAAAGTATTTTGATGAAGATTCTTTGAAAGAGCTCGGTGAATCGATAAAGAGTGAAGGCATAATACAGCCTTTGACAGTCGAGGAGATAGCCCCTGGTGAGTTTTCGATTGTTGCAGGAGAGAGACGATATAGGGCTGCTAAGATGGTGGGGCTTGAAAAAGTTCCTGCAATCGTTATGAGCTTTAATGACATAAAAAGAATACAAGTTTCCTTGATTGAAAATATCCAAAGAGAAAACCTTAATGCAATTGAAGAAGCACAGGCATATCAATATTTGATCGATAAGACTGGCTATACACAAGAAACAGTAGCGGAGAAGGTCGGAAAGAGCAGGAGTGCTGTAGCAAATTCGCTACGTTTGCTTTCTCTCTCAGATCAGGTAAAGGATGATATAGTCTCTGGAGCAATGAGTGCTGGACACGCAAGAGCGATATTGAGTCTTGTTAATCCTTCCGATAGAACTCTCTTGAGAGATAGGATAGTCCATGATTGTCTTTCTGTAAGAGATGCTGAAGCTCTTGCTGAAGAATATAATAAAGGTCATAAGATAAATAAGAAGCATAAGAGCGAAAAGAAGAACGAAGAGGTAGAGAGAGTTGAAGAGAAATTTACTTCAACTCTTGGCGTGAGGTGTACTCTCAAGGGTGACTTGAATAAAGGGAACATTCTCATTCGATACAGGAACTCTCTAGAACTAGAGAAGATATATGAAGCACTAAGTAAAGGCGAAGCGCTTTTTGAAAGTTAACTATTTATAATATAAGGAAATAAACATGAAAGACGGATTGTATGCAGTTTTGAAAACTAATCGTGGTGATATTACCCTGGAACTTGAGTTTAATAAGACTCCGATGACGGTATGTAACTTTGTGGGACTCGCACTCGGAGTACTTAATATGGAAAACGAAGGAAAGCCATTCTATGATGGATTAACCTTCCATCGTGTTATTGATAATTTCATGATTCAAGGAGGATGTCCGAACGGAACTGGAACAGGTGGGCCGGGATATAGATTTCCAGATGAATTTGATTCAACGCTAAAGCACACTGGGCCGGGAGTTCTTTCTATGGCTAATGCTGGTCCCGGTACAAACGGAAGTCAGTTTTTTATAACACATGTAGAAACTCCATGGCTTGACGGTAAGCATACTGTCTTTGGCCATGTTGTCTCAGGGCAAGATGTTGTGAATAAAATCAAACAGGGAGATAAAATTGAAAAGGTTGAGATTCTCCGTGTTGGTAAAGATGCAGAAGCATTCGAGGTGTCGAAGGAGAGATTTGCTTTTCTAGTAAAAGAAGCAGAGGAAAAAGCTGAAAAGGCTATGAAAGAGGCGAAGGGAAAGATATTAGATGAGATACACACCCGCTATCCTAACCTTGACGAGACAGCTTCTGGCCTTATGTACGTGGTCGATAGAAAAGGAGACGGAGAGAGAAGCCCTAAGTTTGGAGAAAAGGTAACTGTCCACTATGAAGGAAAACTTCTCAATGGTAAGATTTTCGATTCGTCATATTTGAGAAAGGAGCCTGCAGTCTTTAAAATAGGCGAAGTCATAGAGGGATGGAACGAGGCGCTTCTTACAATGAAGAAAAATGAGAAGAGAACTCTAATAATTCCACCAGAACTTGGATATGGAGAATATGGATACCCAGGAGTCATTCCTCCGAATGCATATCTAATATTTGAAGTTGAGCTTATCTCTTTCTAGGAGGGTATATTGAAGAATACCACAGTGTATGTCTGTCGTGAGTGTGGAAGAGAAGAGTCCAAATGGACGGGACGATGTCCGGATTGTGGAAGCTGGAACAGCTTTGACGAAAAGAGCGTTATTCCTCAAAAGGCAATAGATAAGACTAAAACAGTTATCGATGACGGAGTGAGAACTCTCAGCGAGGTTCCATACGAGAAGACCATGAGGGTATCTTCAAGAATGGAAGAATTCGATAGAGTTCTCGGTGGCGGTGTTATGAGACCGAGTTCTGTTCTTGTTGGAGGAGAACCCGGAATCGGAAAGTCTACACTTATGCTTCAGCTTCTCTCCAACCTTTCAGAATATGCTTCGGTACTATATATATCGGGAGAGGAATCCCCATCCCAGGTAAAACTTAGAGCAGAGAGACTCAATCTTCCGGCAGAGAGGATCAAGATATTCTGTGACACTAGGCTTGAAGCAATTGAAGAGACAATAGAAAGGATAAAACCGGGATATATTGTTGTGGATTCAATCCAGACTTTATCTTCGTCTCTCCTCGAGTCTGCATCGGGATCTCCGAATCAAATCAAGACATGTACAATGGAGCTCTCTCTTCTTACAAAGAAGATAGGCTCCTGTATTTTCTTTATCGGGCACGTTACAAAGGACGGTATAATAGCCGGCCCAAAAATTATTGAACATATGGTCGATACTGTTCTTTACTTTGAAAATGCAGAGAACGGAATAAGACTCCTCAGAGCAAGTAAGAGTAGATTCGGCAGTGTCGATGAACTTGGACTCTTCGAAATGTCTTCAACAGGCCTCAAGGGAGTAAAAGATCCTAGTCTCATATTCCTCTCCTCAAGGGAGAATGAAGAGATCCCTCCTGGAATAGTATTTACTGCAATAGTGGAGGGTTCTAGAACTTTCATAGTAGAAATACAGGCTTTGGTCGTTGATGCAAGAAGTGGATACCAACGAATCTATTCAGATAAGGTGGACTCAAATAGAATAAACAGGGTCGAGGCAATACTCTCCAGGCACGCCGGCCTCGATTTATCTAATAAGGATATATATGTAAATGTCGCGGGGGGTGTAAAACTTACTGAAGCGAGCATAGATCTTCCTCTTGCTTTGGCGATTTATTCCTCTGCGACGAATACATCTCTTTCAGTTTCTCTTGCATCTTTTGGAGAGCTTTCTCTTGCTGGCGAAGTAAGGCCAGTAACATTTTTTGAGAGAAGAATAAAGACTCTTTCAGATATGTCATTTTCTAGAATAATTACAGCTACCACTAAAAAAGGAGATAAAACTGTTCAAGGCGTTCTAGATATAAGAAGTGCGATTATATCGGCATTTAAGAAGAAAAGTTAGTAGTCCGTACTAAATGTATAATTCTTTTAACTATATCCAGATAGTATTGTTAGAGATTCTTTATCTTTGATAGTCTAAAAAGAAAGAAGCGCTGATTGAGAGCGCTTCTTCTTATAGCTTCGCAAGAATAAAAGGAAATCCGACGAGAGAGCCAAAGATAGAGCCAAGGCTGCTCATCAGGAATGCCACAAGACATTTGAGGATTCTATTTTTGTACCAGCCCTTAAGAGTTAAAGCGTCATTGTTTATATTTTCGAAATCTTTAACTAAGGGAGCTTTGAAAGTTGCCTGCCATATTCCTGCAAAGAGTCCGACACCAAGGACAGGGTTAAGGACAAAAAATGGTGCTGTAATTCCAGATAGAAGGCATGTGAGGAGGGAAGCTCCTCCGATTAGTGTGAAGACGAATGTACAGGTGGAGTTCGCTATAACCCAATAGAGGAAAGCTTTTAAGCCCTGGTCCCATCCGGAGGAGAGAATTCCTACTGCAACGAGTGCTACTATCAAGCTCGGGATAATCCATTGTGCTACCTTTCCCAATTTACTTGGTTTTGGGAGCTCTGTTATGCTTGATGTATCTGTAGAGAGCTCTTTCTTTTCTAGCTTTTCCAGTGTCTTGATGATTCCCTGTGTGTGTCCGGCTCCGATGACTGCGACCTTTGTTTTTCCCTCGGATGTGTAAATTGAGGAAGCAAGATAGCGGTCTCTTTCATCTATCAATACTTCTTTGACTGATGGAAGCTCTTTTGCAACTTCCTTCATCATCGACTCGAGAGTCTCTTCGTTCTTGAGCTCCTCTAGTTCTTCTTCGCTGATCTTTTCGTTAGAAAATGATGCCGATATGAGAGTTGCAAGTAGCTTGCACTTATTCCATAAAGAGCTTTTTCCCCATGCACGGCGAAACGTAATTTGAATCTCCCTGTCACATAGAGAGACGGGTATTCCTTTTTCTGAGGCAAGTTTAGCAGCTCCGATGATCTCTTCTCCGGGGTCGGCTCCCGTCTGCTGTCCCATTCTCTTTTGGAATGACGCAAGAGCGGTATTTGCAAGAAGAAGAAAACCTTTACCTTCCTTGAACACTTTCTTTATGTCCATGTTTTCATATGAGGAGTCTTTTGTTTTGCTCTTCATTCTTCCGTCATCGAGTTCTATGCATACTCTATCGGGGTTTTCTTTTTCGATTATCTCTCTCACTTCTTCTGCACTGTTCTTTGAAACATGTGCCGTTCCGACAAGATGAATAACATCTCCGTTGTCGAATGTGAGTATATGGTAAGTATCACTAACTTTTACTGTTGTCATTACAGATCCTTTAAAACAGCCTTCAAAAACTCAAGAAGCCTTTCTGCCGATTCTACCTCAAGGTGCTCGTTAACGGAATGTACATCGTAAAGGTTTGGCCCAATCGATATACTATCCATTCCAGGAATGCGATCGTTAATTACACCACACTCAAGTCCGGCATGTATTGCCGTAACAAGAGGGATTTTTCCTGTGAGCTTTTTATATTCTTCTGGGAGCTTTTTTGCCATCGGTTTCTCTGGGTCAGGAATCCACCCCGGGTACCCATCTCCAACCTTTGTCTCAAAGCCGTATGAAGAATAGATTCTTTCTATTATTCTCGCCACATTTTTCTTTGCACTCTCAATTGATGAACGAATTGAGAATGTAACGGAACATTCTTTATTATCTAAGTGAACGATTGCAAGGTTACAGCTTGTCTCGACTATGCCAGAAAGAGTTTGTGAATATGCGATGACGCCGGAGGGCGAGACAAAAAGAGCATCTGCGATTCTTTTGCTTTCTTTTTCGCTTAGAGCTTCTTTAGAAAGAGGAGTCTTTGTAACAGTGAATAGTACGTTTCCATCTCCTTTTGTATATTCAACGCGAAGTTCCTCTTGAAGAATGGATGCAGTTTTGATTACATCCTCGCTAGACGGGACAACGATTTCGGCTTTCAACGAAGAGGGGATGACATTGCGCTTAGTTCCTGCCTCTATCTTAACTATGCGGTAGTTATCAAGAAGAGAGAGTAGCCGAGCAAAAGCTGTAATTGCATTGAGACGACCTTTGTTTATATCTGAACCGGAGTGGCCGCCCAAGAGTTGTGAAATCTCAACTTTTACTGTCTCACCTTCTCTAACAGGAGTAAACTCTGTTTTTTTGGTTGCCTCAGCATCCAAGCCTCCTGCACATCCTATACAGAAGAATCCCTCCTCCTCATTGTCTATGTTGATCATTTTTCTTGAGGAGATATATTTTCCTTCTAGTCCGAATGCTCCGGAGAGGCCTACTTCTTCATTGACTGTACATATAGCTTCAAGTGGTCCGTGTTCGTATTCTTCGTCTGAGAGAAGATCCATTATCATAGCCAATGCAATTCCATTATCGGCACCGAGAGATGTGTCGCGGGCATGTATGGAGCCGTTCTCTAGGAGGATATCTATTCCGTCTTTTGTAAAATCATGGTTAGAGCCTTCTCTTTTGACGCATACCATATCCATATGGCCCTGCAAAGCTATACTCTCTTTATTTTCAAAGCCTTTTGTTGCAGCCTTCTTCATTATTACGTTTCCGACGCTGTCCACGAGTACGTCGATATTGTTTTTCTTCGCCCATTCGACAAGAAATGTTCTGATTCCTTCTTCTTTGCCGCTGTCTCTCGGGACAGAGGAGATTTCATTGAAATAACGCCATAATCTCTGTTCTTTTAAATTATCGAACCACATAAAATGCTCCTAACAGGAAAGAGTATAACAATTTTAGAGACAGGCGTCAGCAAAAAGACATAAAAGTGCTATGAAACTGCGTCAAAATATATTGCAAGCAAAAGGAGTTAGACACAAAATAGAATCATAACATGATTGATAATTTTCTTTTGATAATCAACCCTAATGCTTCAAAGGGCAAAGGGAAGAACAAAGCTAAAAAAATAAAAGATACATTCTCCCAATACGGGAAGAAATGTGTTATTGCATATACATCAGGAAAAGGCCACGCAGAAAAACTTGCCAAGAGTGGAATTGAATCTGGTTTTAGGACAATTATCGTTGCCGGTGGAGACGGCACCGTCAATGAAGTTATAAACGGCATGATGAGAGCTAAAGGCCACGAAAAAGCGAGAATGGGAATAATCCCCGTCGGAAGAGGAAACGATTTTGCCTGGGTTGCAGGAATCCCGTTAGATACGACTAAGGCTGTAGAGTTAATCGTCAAAGGGGAAGCGAAAAGGACTGATGTAGGATTTGCAAAAGGAACCGATAGGGAAAAAGGAAGATACTTTCTCAATGGAATGGGATTTGGCTTTGAGCCGATGGTTAACTTTTGTGCACAGGATTATAAACATCTCAACGGTATGGCTAGTTATTGTGCGGCATTCATCCATATACTCTTCAATCCACCTAAGGGTTATTCTCTCGGCGTTAAAATCGACGATGAGGAATTTCAGCTTAAAACGCAGCAGTTCAGCGTAAATAATGGACGCCGGATGGGATCTTCTTTTTTGATGACGCCTTTAGCCGAGATAGATGATGGTTTATTGGACTATATGTATACAAAAAAAATCTTCAAGGGATTTTCCATTATCAAGATGGCGCTGCGTTTTCTTAAGGGGGCGATGGTCACTGATAAAGTCAACTTTGGATACGGGAAGGCGAAGAAAATCGAGATTAAATCTGGTGAGGATTTGATAGTCTCTCATGTGGACGGAGAAGAGTTTTCAAGGAAAGGAAAACATTTTGAGATAGAAATACTCCCGTCGGCTGTACTTCTATATAGATAATTTGACCATATTTCTTAAGTCTACTTTATACACAGTAAAGAATTACATGTGGAAAAATTATGTTTGACAACTCTCGGTCATGACGATATGATTATAATACCGTATAAAGCGCCTAAAATATGGGTTTTTAACGAGAAATGGTGTAAAAAAGATGATAAAGGAAAGCGTACCAGGAATTCATTTTTATGATCAGGATTTTGTCGATATGTATGACAGAGCCTGGGTTTGGCTTGAGGAAGTGTGGTCTGCTGGTGACAAGGATGGAAAGTTCCCCGAAGGATACTATATTCCGGATAATGGCGAGAAAATAAATCTATATGATGTCACCCTCTCGTCTCTCTTTCTCGTCTATTCCAATCAAATTTACAGTCCATATTCTATGGTCGATTATTTTTATGCTCGTCAGGAAGAGAATGGAAGGATTGCTGAGGAGTATAACTTTGTCACAGACGAAGCCGTAGTTAATCCTTTAAATCCTCTTGGAGTTTCTCTGCCCCTGCTTCCATACGTAGAGTTTGTCTTCTACCATAAGATAGGGAATAAGAAAAGACTGAGAGATGTTGTTCCATACCTGGAGAAATACTTTGAATGGTTGAAAAATAATTTCCAGTGTGAAAATGGGCTGTATAAAGTTCCTGAATGCACGATGCATATGCCAGGCTTAGATAGGGAAGGCGCAGAGTACTTCATCGATTTTAATGCTGCCATGGCTGTATTTGCACTCTATCTTTCAAACATCGGAGATATATTGAATGATAAGGAGCTCGCCTTCAGATACAAGAGGGTCTATTTTGCATTGAAGACGAGGATCAACTCGATGATGTGGTCGGATGAAGATAACTTCTACTATGACCTTGATGGAGAAGGAAACCAGATAAAGAACAAACATATTGGGGCCTTCTGGACACTCCTGGGGGAAATTCCGAATGATGAAGTTGCAGCATATCTAATTGAGACGTTGAAGGATGATAGAGAGTTTGGAACAGAAAATCCGTTCCCGACTCTACCTGTATCGAACAAGCATTTCTCGGAAAAAGGAAACGGATGCTCGGGTGGTGTTTCCTCATTTATGAATTATATCATCATCAAAGGGCTCCAGAATTATGAGTCATTCATCTTTGCTCGTGAGTGTGCAATAAGACATATGTACTTCATCCTCGATACTTTAAATCCCGGAGAAGATAAGACTGGAGATGCATGGGAATACTATAAGCCGCTCTCTGAGGGTCCGAGCGAGATGCCACAAGGCTGCATAAACAGAAAACGTTATCTTCCATCAATATGTCTTGCAGCAATATCGCTATGTATAGAGAACATAATCGGACTCGATATTTCACTACCGAGAAAGACTGTCTATTGGACGATGCAAGCTCTTGAAGCAATGGGTATTGAACATCTTTCCCTCAAGAAGAACTTCATAACGATTCTTTCAAACAAGAACCAAAGAGGTTGGGAGATAAGACTAGAGAGCGAGAAACTCTATTACTTTACGATCGAGATCATGGAAGACGGAAAGAAAAAGACTCTTCCAATTCCGTCCGGCAAGTGTTCGATGCTCATCGATAAACTCTAGAGCTTTAAGATACAAAAAGAAATCGTAAAGGACGGTTTTTAGAGCCGTACTATTAAGATAACAAATACAGGAGTAATACAATGGACATGAATTCTTTCTCCTTGAAAGGAAAAGTTGCCTGGGTTACAGGCGCTAGCTATGGAATCGGCATGGCTATATGTAAAGCATATCATGATGCCGGAGCTAAAGTAATATTCAATACTTCCCGTCAGGAATCTGTAGACAAGGGTCTTGAGGAATACAGAAAGTGTGGAATGGACGATATCGAAGGATATGTATGTAACGTGACAGATGAAACGGCTGTTCAGGCACTAGCTAATAAGATCATCGAGAAACACGGCAGACTCGATATTCTTGTAAACAATGCAGGATGCATTAAAAGAATACCTATGACTGAAATGAGTGCAGAAGACTTCAGAGCAGTTGTTGACCTTGATCTTAATGCACCGTTTATCTGTGCTAAGGCTGTAATTCCACAAATGATTAAGCAGGGTGGTGGAAAGATTATCAACATCTGTTCAATGATGAGCGAGCTCGGACGTGAGACAGTCTCTGCATATGCTTCAGCAAAGGGCGGATTGAAGATGCTTACAAAAAACATCGCATCTGAGTACGGACAATATAATATTCAATGTAACGGTATTGGGCCGGGATATATCGCAACACCTCAAACAGCACCGCTGAGAGAGAAGCAGCCTGATGGTTCAAGGCATCCATTTGATGCATTTATCGTTGCAAAGACTCCTGCTGAGAGATGGGGTACTCCAGAGGATTTACAGGGTCCCGCAGTCTTCCTTGCTTCCGACGCTTCTTCCTTCGTAAACGGACATATTCTTTACGTCGACGGTGGAATTCTTGCATATATCGGAAAGCAGCCGAAATAAGAGCAAATTAAAAACGAGGGTCATAGCAGCGCTGTTATGGCCCGTTTTTTTATACTTTCCTAATCTAAAGATTAACAATATCATATTCATCAATGAGACGAGTCTATATATTGCTGCTTTTAACACTTCTTCTCTTTTCCTGCACAAAGGAAAAAGGAGATTCTTCAACAATAAATATCGCGCTCTCTCAGGAGCCTGTAACTCTTGATGTAATGGTTTCTTCTTCTCTTTCATCTCGTCTCATCGCCAGTGGAAACATATATGAAAAGCTCCTTGTTCTTGATGATGAGGGGAATATAAGATGTGAGCTTGCAGAGAGCTGGGAGCTTACAAATGAAAATAAAACACTTACTTTCGTCATACGTAAAGGTGTTCTTTTCCATGATGGAAGCATAATGAAAGCAGAAGACGTAAAAGAAAGTATGAATAGGTATCTCTCCCTATATTCTAGAGCTGAGGAAATTACGAGGGGAGCACAGTTTGAGGAAATTGATGATTATACAATCTCTATAACAAGCGTAAATTCGTTACTTTTTCTTCCATATTTAATAGCATCAAGCCCACAAGAGGCTATTGTTATGCCTTCTTATTTAATAGATGGAACAAAAGAGGTTTCATCCATTATAGGTACTGGGCCATATAAGTTATCATATTGGAGAAGTGGGGAAAAGATAGAGCTTGTTGCGTTTTCCGATTACTCAGAGTATGGAGATGAGGCAAGTGGCCGCTGGGGAAAAAAGAGGGCACAAAATGATGCTCTTGTATACTACTTCGTTCCCGATTCTGTGATGAGGGTGCTTTCTCTTCAAAGCGGGCAAGTCGATTTTATTAACGATGTCATGTCATCCGACTGGGAATTGTTGGCGCGAAGAGACGATATTACTCTAATCAATGGAGACGAAAGCGGAAGTATTGCCCTAGTTTATAATAAGGCATCTGGAATTATGACGAATAAGGACGTCAGAGATGCCGTATCATACGCACTCTCGTCGGATCTCCTCATGGCAGCATGCTATGGAAAGACCGGCTATAATACATCTTCCCTCTATATGGAAAAAAGCCAAGAGGAGTGGAAAGTAGACGGAGAGAGTAGATATAAAGAAGAAAACAAAGAAAAGGCTCAAGAGATTCTTTCTTCTTTATCAGATGTGAAAGTGAGGATTCTTACTTCCAACCTTAGTAATCTCGATAAAATTGCAATTGCCGCTAAGGAGGCTCTTGAGAGCGTAAAAATCAAGTGCGAGATAATCGCTCTCGACTGGGCGGGCTTTGTTGAGAAGCGAAAAGATAAGGACGCATGGGATATATACATATCGGCATTTACGAGTGTTCCTCTTCCCGTGATGAAGAGTTATCTAGCTTCTTCATTTCCAGGTTGGATAGAAAAAAGTGTGAATGAAGACTTAAACACGCTCTTTAATAGCGCTTCCTCTATTGAGGAGGCTAGAGCAATATGGAAAGAAGAACAGGAATTATTATGGGAATACAATGGAGTATATATTCCGGGCCACTATTATACGGTCTATGCCGCCTCTTCCTCACTTGATAATATAATAGTTCAGAACGGATTCTATTTTTGGGCAACAAGCAAAAAGTGAAAGATTTCAATATTGAAAAATAGTCGGGGATAGCATGGCAAGAGAGATATTACAGAAAGCTGTAAAGATGATATTCGAGATAGTAATAATATCTCTTTTTCTCTTTTTTCTTTTCTATTCTCTTAGTGGTAATAGAGCCTCTTTTATTCTTTCCGACGATGCGACAGAAAAAGCTGAAAACGAATATAAAGCGGTCTATGATGAAGAAAAAAGCTTCTTTGAGGGGTATATTAGCGCTATTAAGCTATTTTTCTCATTTTCCTGGGGAGAGAATAACAAAGGAGAGGATATAAAGAATATGGTCTTTTCTTCTCTATCTATTACCTTTTCTCTTGTTTTCTCTTCAATTCTAATTTCTCTTTGTTTTTCACTCTTTGTTTCAATTAAAGCTTCCACTCCGCACAGTACTTTTTGGGCTTTTTTTTCTGCACTTTTTTCTGCACTCTTTGTAGTTCTTCCATCTTTTCTTGTAGCGATAATTCTTGTCTCTTTCTTTTCTATCAATCTTTCTCTCTTTCCCGCATCTGGCTATGTCAGTATAAAAGAGGGGGTTATGAAACACTTTATGAGCCTTGTGCTACCGACAATTACGCTTTCTCTTATTTCTTCGAGTTACATGCTTCGCTTTTTTAGAGAAGCTTTAGATGAGAATATGAAGAAAGGCTATGTTCAATATGCGCTTTCAAAGGGTGTTAAAGAGAAGGAAATAGTAACTCGTAGCGCTCTCAAGCCTTCTCTATCTGTAGTAATTACTGTGACAGCAGAGTGTGCTAGTGCATCTTTTGCTTCTAGTGTGGTTTCTGAAACGGTATTTGCTCTTCCAGGATTTGGTAGACTTCTTGTAGAGAGTGCACTCGAGAGAAATAGAACGTTATCATTTCTTCTTGTAATGGTACTTTCTATTGTGATTTCGCTTATTCTTTTTGTTTCAAATGTGCTTTGCTCTTTAGTTGATAGAAGAGGAGAAAGGGAAAATGGCAAAATTTAAAATAGGTGTGATAATTCTATCTCTTATTTTTCTTCTCTCTCTCCTCTTTGCTTCTCCTGGAGAGAGTGATATGTCAAAGTATCTTTTGTCTCCTAGTTTAGCTCACCCTTTCGGTTTTGATTCTTTCGGCCGCGATCTTTTCTCTAGGAGCTTGTACGCTTCAATTATCTCTCTTTTGATAAGCGCAACAAGCACGCTTCTTTCGTCATTACTCGCTCTTATATTAGTTTTTCTTTCAATTAGAATACCTATTATTAAATGCGTTATCTATTCATTTTCAAAGGCAATAAGGACTCTTCCGACAATTATTCTTGCGCTCTTTGTTCTTTCTCTTAGCGATAGTGGTTTATATGGAATGATTTTTACTTTTGTTCTATCAGGAAGTGCTGGATTATATTTAATTCTCCTTCCATTACTTCTAAGAGCAGAAAGTGAAGAGTACATAATTGCAGAGCGCAGTCTTGGTTTGAGGGAGAGTAAAATATTCTACCGTCATATAATACCGGAACTCTTTCCGATAATAAGAGCTAATGGTGCTGGGACTATGATATCTTTCATTCTTTCAGAGTCCTCGCTTTCTTTTCTAGGATTGTGTGGAGATGTATCACTTCCAACCTTGGGGAGATTGATTGCAGATGGAAGACAATACATTCTCACATATCCTCTTCTTATTGTGGGACCGGGAATAATCCTCTTTCTAATCTCCCTCTCTCTCCTTCTTATTTCGCAAGGACTCTCAAATTCTAATCCTTCCTCGCATTGAGCGCATAAGGGTCGTTTTATCTGTATAGCCGAGGTCTCCTCCGATAGGAATGCCACTTGCGAGTCTTGAGAAGGGTACATTATAAGGTGAGAGGATTTTCTTTATGTAGAGCGCAGTGGTATCGCCCTCCTCGGTAGGGTTGGTGGCGATAATTATCTCTTTAAATGCACCGGTCTTTACTCTCTCTTCAAGCTCCTTCATCCTCAGTGCCGAGGGTCCTTTTCCCTCAAGAGGGTTTATAACGCCTCCAAGAACGTGATAGAGCCCGTTGTATATCCCTAAAGATGAAAGCATTACCGTGTCTTGTGCTTCTTCCACGATGCATAGTAGTGACCTATCAACAGTGGGAGAAGAGCAATATTTGCACTCGTCGCCTTCCATGTAAGCGCCACAGATAGGGCAGGGTTTGATTCTATCCTGAATATTCTTAATAGCCTCTCCGAGCTTAATATTGTATGAGTTATCTGTTTTTATCAGATAATAGGCGAGCCTAGTTGCGGACTTGTCTCCAAAAGAGGGTAGTTTTTTCAATAATCTTATGAGTTCTTCTAAACTTGTCATGCTTTAACAGAGCCGAAGAGATTCTGCAAGGCTTTTGTCATCTCCGCTTCCTTTACCTCTTGAGCTTTCTTTGTGCAATCATTGAATGCCGAAACAAGGAGTGTTTCAATCATTGTTTTATTGTCCTTGTTGATAATTTCTTCCGCAATATTAATATCCATCAGTTCAAAGAGAGCGTTCATGCTGATTTCCACCATTCCGCCACCCGAGGAGGAAGAGACGATTTTTTCTTTGAGGACGGCCTCAATCTTCTCCTTCTCCTTCCGGCTCTTCTCCATCTGGCTGCTCATATCTTTCATCATCTTTGATAGTTCCATCGGGTTCATTTATTTGCTCCTTTATCTCGTCTATTTTCTCTATTTTTGCTCTTTCCTTTTCTTCTATATTCAAGGAGAGCTTTCCTCCAAATATCTCTTTGAGGCGAACCATCTTTTCCGAATATTCCCTCTCTGGAGGGCGTATATAGACGACTTTTAATCCTAATTCTTCGCCCGTTACGTCCCGGATAGCTCGTTGCACTGCCTTTCTGTATTCGATAAGCTGGTCCTTTGCTATTTCGCTTTGAACTGTAAGAACAATAGTGTCGTCCTCCCTATTAGAAGAGGAGGAGAGTATGTAGTTAGAAATGAGGAGCCTAAGCGAACCATCCATTCTCTCTTCAACTTTTTTCAGGAACTCTTCGTTGTATTCTTGTTCTATTGGTTCCTCGACAGTATATGAAAGAGGGATCTCTTCTTCTTCTGTCTTTTCTGTTATTTCTTCTTTTTTCTCTTCTTTTTTGTCTTCGTTAAGTGAGACGCTCTCTATTATCTTGGGAGATTTTTTTTTAATAACTACATCTCCGCCTACAACTCCCTCCTTCATCTCTTCGAGTTTTTTTATGAGAGTTTCGTTAGATACTAGAGAAGGTAGACTCGCTAGTCGAGAAAAGAGCAGTTCTGTCTCAAGTTGTGGAGAGAGTGTGTATCTGAGATTTCTGTATATGTCGAGAAATGCCCTGAGTCCTGCTTCAAGCTGTTCTTTTGTCAACATATCGACAACATCTAAGGGGATATCGCTCTCTTCAACTCCGAGGATGGATGGCCTTCTTATTCCATTCTTGTAGAAAAGGAGTGCTTTGAAGAAATCTGCGCCGTCCTTTGCTATTTGCTCAGGGGAGACACCGCTTTGTATTAAAGATGAGAGCTCTTCAAGAGCCTTTTTGGGATCCCCTAGTATGGAGAGAGAAGCTATTTTCTTTATTGCAGAGAAACCTGCAAGATTAAGTCTGTCTTTGATTTTATCAAGGGATATATGACTCCCTGAAAAGGAAGCAACCTGATCGAAGAGTGTGTATGCATCTCTCATACTCCCTTGTGCTTCTTTACTAATCCAGAAGAGGGCATCCTCATCAGCGTCTATGCCGAGTTCGTCTGCAGCTTCCTTAAGGCATGCTTGAATCTCTTCCTGAGCAATAAGCTGGAAACGGAATACCTGGCAGCGTGACTTAATTGTTGCCGGAACCTTCTGCAGTTCGGTAGTTGCAAATATGAAGATGATATACTCCGGTGGCTCTTCGATAGTCTTTAAAAGAGCATTGAATGCCGAAGTCGAGAGCATATGGACTTCATCGATTATGTAGATCTTGAAACGTGAATATTGAGGAGGAAAGAGGATCTCCTCTTTTATTTTTCTTACGTCATTGACAGATGTGTTGGATGCACCATCTATCTCTATGACATCAAGGCTTGTTCCTGAAGATATCTCTTTGCATGACGAACACACTCCACAGGGGTGCGCGCTCATACCGTTTTGACAATTGAGGGCTTTGGCAAGAAGACGGGCAGAGCTTGTCTTTCCAACTCCTCTCGGGCCGGCGAAAAGATATGCGTGTGCGATGCGGTTTTCCTTCAGCGCATTCTCCAGTGTCGATACTACGAATTCCTGCCCGACAAGCTTGTCGAAATCCTGAGGTCTTTTCCTAGTTGCTGTTACTTCGTATGCCATAGCTCTATATTATCTTAAAAGAGAGCTAAAAGGAATATTCTCCTTTTCTTAAATTTTCAATGGTGATGGACGAGAAAAAATCCAAATTGTTTTTGTAGAGAGCCTCCCACATTGGAAGGGTGGGACACTTCTCTTTTCTCGGGCATGTATTATCTATGGAAGAAAGACACTCAACGGGAGCAAGAGAGTCTCCTGTGAGAGAGAGAATAGTATCTACGTGGATGAGAGAAGGCTCTTTTTTGAGCCTGTAGCCACCGTCTTTTCCCTTCTTTGAATCAATGATGCCGTTTTCTAATAGGGTTTTTACTATGCGTTCAAGGTATTTTTCGCTTATTTCCTCACTTTCGGCAATTATTGAGAGAGGGACATATCCCTCCCTCTTAGACAGGAATGTGAGAACGCGAAGAGCATATCGCCCGCGTGTTGAAATCATCATGCTTCTTTATAGAGTGCGGTCGAAAGATATCTGTCTCCGCCGTCGGGAAGGATTGCAACAATTGTCTTTCCTTCGTTCTTCTCTTTCTTTGCTTCTTCAACAGCCTTCCATAGTGCAGAACCAGAGCTTATTCCAATGAGAATGCCTTCTGTTTTTCCCATTTCGCGTGCCCAGAAGTAAGCATCCTTAGTTTCCACTGTTGATACGCTTGAATATATTGATGTGTCGAGTGTCTTAGGAACAAATCCCGCTCCAATTCCTTGAATCTTGTGTGGGCCTGATATTCCTTTTGTCAGTACAGGACTATCGGCGGGCTCTATTGCGATTATTTCAATATTGGGATTCTTGCTCCTGAGATATCTTCCACATCCTGTGATAGTCCCCCCTGTTCCGACTCCTGCGATGAAAATATCGACATTGCCTTCGCTGTCTCTCCATATCTCAGGCCCTGTTGTCTCTTCATGTGCTAGTGGATTACTTGGGTTCTCAAATTGTCCTGGTATGAAAGAGGAAGGGATCTCTTTAGCTAGCTCGTTTGCTTTCTCTATAGCGCCCTTCATCCCCTTTGCGCCCTCTGTAAGAACGAGTTCTGCGCCATATGCTTTCATAAGAAGGCGTCTTTCCTCACTCATTGTTTCGGGCATGACGATAATGGTTCTATATCCCTTGCTTGTAGCGATAGAAGCAAGTCCTATTCCTGTGTTACCACTCGTAGGCTCGATGATTACAGAACCCGGCTTTAGTTTTCCTTCTTTCTCGGCATCCTCGATCATTCTCTTCGCGATACGGTCTTTTATACTACCGGTAAGATTAAGATATTCTAGTTTTACGAGAACTCTTGCCTTAAGGTCATATTTCTCTTCAATATTTGCCACTTCAAAAAGTGGAGTGGATCCGACAAGTTCTAGCGCAGAGTGATAAATCATCTTCTTTCTCCTATATCCTACCCAATAAGTAGGAGTTTTGGATACAATATACTTCTTTCTCTCTCAATGCAATAGGGGCGGCAAAAATAATCAATATTTTTGTCTTATGTTTTGTATTAAACAGTAGTCTTGATTTTGCGTCTCTTTTTAATTTGACGGCATTCTTTTCGGTATTAGAATACACATGAAGAAAAAGAGGAATGAGATGATTTGCTGGGAATGTAAGACGATTAATCCTGAAAACGCTAACTACTGTCGCTTTTGTGGATCGACACTTAAGGTTTCGTGTCCGGACTGTGGAGAGAAAATCGAGAAGAACGACAATTATTGCCCGTATTGTGGTAAGTATTTGAAAAAAGATGCTGTTGAGGTAAAGAGCGAAAAGAAGGATAGAGTAATAGAGAATATTGGCGATGATGATTCAGATATACCACCATTCGTCACACGTAATCTTATCATCGACAACAAAGGCTTCAAGGTAGCTGCGTTCATATCGTATTTAGCGCTCCCTATTGGCATTCTCGTTGCCATAATAGCAGCATCTCTCAATGTATGGCTTGTTAAAAAACAGGATATTCTGGGATTTGTAAACATTGCCGATTACCTTGCGATTGTTGTTTTGGGCTATATAGCGACAAAGGGACTCAAGAGTTTTCATCGTAAGTCATATATATCTCTTATAATAATCACAGCACTTACAATTGTATCGAATATATTCCGTTTCATATATGGAATTGACAATACACATCCATATGATGAGAGATATTGGCCTGTGTTTTCTCTTATCAAATTTGTTCTTGCGTTTTTTACGTTCATTTATTTTATTAAGAGAAATAAGTATTACAAAAGATAAGACAAAACAAAAAAAGCAGCAAATGGTCTAGGTCACATAAATAATCCTCTGACCGTTGCTACATTCCTGTCCTGGCGGGGTTGGGAGGCATTCATTGCCTAGTATCTGCTGCGTCTTTATTGTTGCAGAAAACCACTTTCAAGTAAAGAGGACAACTATATTCTTTCTCTGCTACTACTCTAAAAGTAGACAGTTTTTATCTTAAAGCCATGTTTTTAAGAGAAAAGTAATGAGAGATTTCAAAAGAAAAGATCTTTAAGAAATATTTCGATTCCTATCAAAATGAGTACGACGCCTCCAAAGACGGTAGCTTTGCTTTTGAGCTTCTCTCCTGCCTTTTTCCCGAGCCATAGTCCACATGTACATATGAAGAATGTTACTATTCCGATGATTAAGGAAGCTATGAGTGCTTCAAGAGCAGAGTAGGAAGCAATTGCAAAGCCGACGGAGAGGGCATCAATACTTGTAGCAATTCCCTGGATAATAAGCGTCTTTAGTGTTAACACACTTCCTTTATTATCTTCCTCATCTTCATCTTTTTTCTTTGCTTCAAATAGCATTTTTATTCCAATGTAACAGAGAAGCACAAGTGCAATATAAGGAATGAAGCTTTGGAAAAGTGTGAAGTATTGACTAATCGTATGAACACATACCCATCCGATAAGAGGCATGGCTATCTGAAAGAGAGCATAGGTGAGCGCTATGTAGAACTTTTTGTTCTTCTTCATCTTTGGCTCGCATATAGCATTGGCAATAGAGACGCTGAATGCGTCGACGGCAAGGCCAGCTCCAAGAAGGATGCTGTTCATGATTAATAATCCCCAGTCCATAAGATCCTCTTTGTCCTATTGAGATATAAAGATTGTGCTGAAAAGGGACAGTTAGACCATGCCTTATCAGCATGAGTCTCGGAATTACAACAAGCCAGGAAGAATCCAGTATGTTGACTTGTTCGCCAGGCGCTCCTACTCCCTCGAGAAGGAAAGTTAACAAAAAGAAGGTGAAAAGTCTAGATGCAGAGAGCCCAAAAAGAGAGAAGGGGCAGAGCCCCCTCTTCTTAGTTTTGTTTACTTCTTCTCCTCTTTTTCCTCCTTCTCCTTCATGAGCCTTGCTTTCTCTACAATATAGGAGGGCTGTACGTCGAGTGCGTGAGCGAGCTTGATAAGAAAGAAAAGTGAACAGCTTTTTTGCGTCGTTCTCCATCTCAGGACACGATAGAGATTAGCTCTATCGGCATCCATCTTCTTCGTGAGAGTACGCATACTCATGGCCTTTTCTTTTCTTATCTCTTCAATTGCTTTAGAGATTTCAGGGAAGAAGATTCTGTATTTCTTTATCTCTTCTCCTTCCAGCATAACTTCTGTAATCTTGAGGAAAGTCTCGAGAGAAATACCTCTTTTGATACAGTGTTCTTGTAATAATGTGATTGATACGTACTCCCCACTTTGAAGGAATCGCTCATCCGAGCTGAGACGGCGCTTTTCTTTTATAACCCCGTCTATGTAATGTCTTAACATAGTTAACATTTATAATGGCCTTCTTGTCCGAAGACAATACAAATCCAGTTACCGCTATGCGGCAACATACATTCGGATAAGTGAAACTGTTATTGTTTTGTTTCTTCTTCTCCCTTTTCCTCGAGGTCACTTTTATTCTCACGTATAGTTTCTTATATGTAAAGAGTTTAGTGCGGCATCTTTCTGTTTTTTCTTATTTTTATATTTTAACTTTCTGCAGATTGTACACCTCCCCATAGAAAAGCGAAGAGCATACTCTTCAAGTATGGCTGAAAAGAAAAAGAACAAAAAAACAAATGAAGGAAAATCGCTCAAAGAGAGCATCGATGCACTAAGTCGAAGAAAGAAGGTGGGACTAAGTATATTTATCGCAATAAGCGTAACGGCTCTCATCTTTCTTTTTGCATTCGCATTTATAACTGCTGTAACGCCTGAGGAGTTAACAGAGGAGGAGTTTGATGAGCTTATTTCAATATTAGAAGGACGAGAGTGGATGATTGAGAGTGGCGATAAGACGAAGCTCTCTTCTTATATGTACGGACTCAAGGCCGAGAGGATTACTACAGAAAGAAATGGGAATTCCCTTATCATCTATATTAGTTCATCGGGTGTGGAAGTCCCGTTACGGTTCTCTTATATTGAGGGAAGAGTTATGGGGTTTATATCATCAACTCTCTTCCATCTCTATCATTCCTCTTCTCGTGGAAAAACAAACCATGTGCTTACTCTAATCAATAAGGAACAAAAGATTGTTCTATATGAGGAGGTGTGAAATGTACACCTTATTCGCTCTCTCTTTCCCTTATACGATGAGGCCAAGCAAAAGGAGGTGGCTTATGGAAGACCACAACGAAAAAGAGATGAGGGATGTCCAGAGACTCGATGAAAGGACAAAGGGACTAGAAAGAGCTGACGGCAGGCATTATTTTGCTGAGTTTGTCCTCTTTATTGCTGTTCTTGCACTCGCACTTTTATTTGTAAGCGGATGCAGAATCAACACGCCCTTTCCGAATGTAGGCACAGAGGAGGAAAAAGAGTGGGTCTACAAAAAGGGAGAAGTTGAGCTTGAGGGAATCACATTCTCCGTAGGAGATGACAACAGAAGTCTTAACATGTCAGACAAAAAGGGACTTTTGAAGACATTCAAAACAGATGAAGATTCACACGGATGTCATGATAATACGAGCGCGTATACCGTGTCTGTCAGCTTCTTGGAAGATGAGATAAAAATCTACAAAGACAAAACGACACTTGTCGGAACATTTATTTACGAATAGTAAGTCTAGCCGGCATATATCAGCACTCTCTTCGGATGGTGCTGATTTTTATTCCTTATAAGGTAGTAACTTTCACCTCATCTTGATATAGTTAAACGTGGCGCTGCCCGGAGGTTCTATGAAAAATATTGAAGAATACATGAGAAGTGTTCCTGATTTTCCGAAAAAAGGGATTATTTTCAGAGATATGACAAAGGCTCTCAACGACAAGGATGGACTACAACTTGTTATTTCCTCATTGACGGACTTTGTAAAAGATACTGATTTTAATATTATCGGAGGAATTGAATCGAGAGGATTCATCCTCGGTATGCCGATTGCATATGAGATGAAGAAGGCGTTCCTTCCTGTAAGAAAGAAGGGAAAGCTTCCTTGTGAAACAATTGAGGAAAGTTATGACCTTGAGTATGGTTCTGCCACTCTTGAAATAGATAAGACTGCAATAAAGAAAGGCGACAAGGTCGTTCTTGTTGATGATATCATCGCAACAGGCGGAACGATGAAAGCTGCATGCAATCTTGTCGAGAGACTCGGTGGAGAGGTTGTTGGCATACTCTTTCTCATGGAGCTCGTTGATCTCAAAGGACGCGATGTTCTTAAGGATTATCCTGTTTACTCTGTTATTAAATACGAAGGCGAGTGAGATTTATTTGAGGCGACAGTAAAGAAAAGGCGTGACTTTTGCTCTCGTCGCCTCTATCTTTTTAATATGTTTATAAAACATGTTCTAGCTATCTTTTGCCATTTTGACTAGGAAATTATAGAAGTGGTGGCACTATCTAAAAGAAGCGTTTACGATTCAACTCTCTTATAAAATACCCTATTACATTATTATGAATAACACCCTCTGAAATTCTTTTATAACAAAAGAATAATTTTTTCTTTTTCTACACGGGTGAGGATATTGATTTGTGTTCAAAGTCGAACTAATATATTAGTATGTTACAAAAGGAGGCATCTCTATGAAGATGACATTAAGATGGTTTGGTAGCGCTTTTGATTCGGTAACTCTTTCTCAAATCAGGCAGATTCCGGGAGTAAGTGGAGTTATTACTACGCTCTATGATGTTCCAGCAGGGGAGGAATGGAAGAGAGATAGAGTAAAAGCATTAAAAAAAGAAGTTGAAGAGAGTGGACTCAAAATAGAAGGGATTGAGAGTGTTAACGTCTCTGATGCAATCAAGATAGGTTCTAAGGAGAGAGATGAACACATAGATAATTACATAAAGTCTCTTAAGGCTCTCGGGGAGGAGGATATACACGTTGTATGCTACAACTTCATGCCGGTCTTTGACTGGACGAGGACGGACCTTGCGAAGATGCGCTCTGATGGTTCGACTGTGCTTGCATATGACCAGGCGGTTGTTGACTCTATTAATCCTCAAACTTTTTTCGACCAGACTACTGAAAACAGCAACGGCTTTGTAATGCCGGGATGGGAGCCTGAGAGACTGAAGACAGTTAAAACGCTCTTTGAGGCCTATAAGGATATAGATAGCAAGAAGCTTTTTGATAACCTTGTATACTTTTTGGAAGCTATTGGCCCGGTGTGTGAGAAATACGATATGAAGATGGCAATACACCCCGATGATCCAGCATGGCCTGTCTTCGGGCTACCGAGAATTATTACAGGAGAGGAGTCCATAAAGAAGCTACTTTCTTCTGTCGACAAAGAATACAACGGACTGACACTATGTATGGGAAGCCTCGGAACAAATCCAAAGAATGATATTCCGGGAATTATCAGAAGTGCAAAGGGAAGAATACACTTTGCTCATGTGAGAAATCTTCATCATTATAGAGAGGGTGTTTTTGAAGAGGCAGCACATCTCTCATCAGATGGTTCATTTGATATGTATGAGGCTGTGAAAGCTCTTCATGATACAGGTTTTTCCGGTCCGATTAGACCAGACCACGGGAGAACAATATGGGGAGAAAAATGTATGCCAGGATACGGATTATACGACAGAGCTCTTGGTGCTGAGTATATCCTGGGACTTTGGGAGGCTGTAGATAAGAGCCAGAAGAGGAGTGTATGAGAAGCGCTGAGAAAATAGATGTCTACAAGGCTCTTAGGGAAGATATAACACTTCTATCGATTCTTCCTGGAACAGAGATAAATATCGAGGGCCTGGCTCTTAAGTACTCTGTCTCACGATCTCCTTTAAGGGATGCACTCTTGAGACTCGAGAGAGATAGACTCGTCGATATCTTTCCTCAAAGGGGAACGAGAGTTTCTTTTCTCGATATAGAAACAATCGAAGAAGAGAGATTTATGCGTAAGTGTGTAGAGCTCGGGGTTGTTGACGGGTGTATGAAGAAGGTAAGGAGTGAAAAAGAGCATGAGGCCTTTGTGGTGAAGCTTGAGAGTAACCTCCTTAAGCAGAAAGCTGCATTCATCGAAGAGGACTGGGCGGCATTCTATCACGCTGATGATGATTTACATCATCTCTTCTATACAGAGATGAAAATGGAAAATGTATGGGCCGTAATCGATGCACATACAGGAAATGACAAGAGAATTAGGATGCTCTCTTATTCCGATATGGCAATCATCGAGGGGGTTAGGAAGGAGCATATTGCACTTGTAGATGCTATAAAGAATAAGAATAAAGAGAAGGTAATGGAGATAGAAAAACATCACCTAGATAAGGTCCATGGAGAGCTTGTGTCTTTCCAGGCAAAGTTTCCGTCCTATTTTACAGAAGGAGAAAAGAGATGAGATTAAAAAATGAAGACTTAAGCGAGATCAAAAGATCAGGAAAAGCAAAAGTATTCTCATATGACCGAGAGAAAATGATTGAAAACACAAAGAAGAATCCCGAATGGATTCACTTTGGAGCTGGAAACATCTTCAGAATCTTTCCTGCAGCACTGGCAGAGAGGCTAATTGAGAAAGGAGATATGGAGACAGGTATTCTTGTTGCAGAGGGTTTTGACGGCGAGATTATCGATAAAATCTACAAAAAGCACGATGATTTGACGCTTGCGGTTACTCTCAAGGCGGACGGAAGTGTTGATAAAGAGATAATCGGAAGTGTTGCTGATGCTGTGAAGGTTGATCCCGAGATAAAAGATGATTGGAAGACTCTTGAGAGCGCTTTTTCTTCTCCGAGTTTGAAGATGGTATCATTTACGATTACAGAGAAGGGGTATGCAACACGATCCTCCTCTGGAGATATCATGGATCAATATAAGGAGGATTTTGCACATGATATAAAGATGGGCAAAATGCTTCTTTCCCGAATTGTCAGACTCCTCTCTCTTCGTTACGAGAAGGGCCAATATCCTCTTACTTTCGTCAGCATGGACAATTGCTCGAAAAACGGTGAAAAACTCAGAGAGGCAATGATTACTATCGCCAAGGAATATGTAAAGAACGGATCTTTAGACAAAAAATTCCTTGATTACATATCAGATGAAAAGTTAATAGCATTCCCATGGTCGATGATCGATAAAATTACTCCTCGTCCGGATAAAACCGTATTGGAGGATTTGAAGAAAGATGGCTGGGAGAATATGGATGCGATAGTTACCGAGAAGCACACATATATCGCACCATATGTCAATGCAGAGGAAACGCAATATCTTGTAATAGAGGATAATTTCCCCGCTGGGCGACCGCCTCTTGAAAAGAGTGGTGTTTATATGACAAGTCGGGAGACTGTTAATAAGACAGAGAGGATGAAGGTTACAACTTGTCTTAATCCTCTCCATACATCTCTTGCTCTCTCTGGATGCCTCCTTGGATACACTCTCATCAATGAGGAGATGAAAGACGAGGACCTATTGAAAATGGTAAAAAGGCTCGGCTATACAGAAGGCCTTCCTGTTGTTACAAATCCGGGGATCGTTAACCCTAGATCTTTCATAGATGAGGTTATAAATATCCGTCTTCCCAACCCCTTTATGCCCGACACTCCTCAGCGTATTGCGACAGACACATCACAGAAGCTCTCGATACGCTTCGGTGAGACTGTGAAGTCTTATATAGAGAAGGGAATGGATCTCGATACACTCGTTGTTGTACCTCTTGTCTATGCACTCTTTATGCGCTATTGGCTCTCCATTGACGATGAAGGGAAACCTTTTGAGCCTTCCTTTGACCCGATGGAGGATGAGATAAAGGAGTGCCTTAAGGGCATTGAGATCGGTAAGAAAGTAGATAACCTCGACGGAGTGAGAAAACTTCTCTCGTCTGAGAAAATCTTCGGCTACGATGTGACAAAGACATCTCTTTATGACCGCGTAATAGCATCATTTAGGAATATGGTTGAGAGACTCGGCGGAGTCAGAGAGACGATTCATAAAGCTGTAAACTGATTAAAGGATATTAGAGGAATTATCAATGAAGACACTGTACGATTGCATTGTGATAGGCTCGGGAGTTGTTGGATCTGCAATAGCCAGAGAGCTTTCACGCTATAAGTTGAAAATCGGAGTTCTGGAGAAGAATCTGGATGTCTGTAACGAGACAAGTGGACGTAACTCGGCTGTCGTCCACGGTGGTTTTGCTAATCCCGTGGGCTCGTTAAAAGCAAAGTGCTGCGTAGAGGGAAACAGGATTATGGGAGAGCTCTCCGAGGAGCTTTCCTTCCCGTTTAAGCGATGTGGAAAACTCCTTGTCGGAAACACAGAGGAGGATAGAGCACAGCTTGAGAGAACACTTGAACAGGGCCGGGTAAACGGCAGTACGGGACTGAGGATGATTGAGCGCGATGAGATAGAAAAGATATGCCCGTATGTCAAGGGAGAGTTCGCACTCCTTTCAGAAAGCAGTGGAATCATGGATCCATTCCTCTATACGATAGGACTTGCGGAGAACGCAAAGAAGAATGGTGTCGATTTCTTCTTCAATCATCGTGTTATAGGGATTGAGAGGATTGACGGTATTTATTATGTAAAAACAAACCATGGGGACTATGGTGCAAGGTGGGTTATTAACGCTGCAGGACTCGGAGCGGCTGAGGTTTCTAGTTATGTCGGCATAACAGACAAAAAGGTAATCTACTCAAGGAGCAACTACATCATACTCAATAAGAGAATGGGTAGAATGCTTCCCCTACCAGTCTATCCTGTTCCAAGCAATGTCTATATGGGAATCCACATCACACCGACAATTGATGGCAATGTTACGATAGGGCCGGATGCGGAGAACACAGAGGACCCGAGCTATTATGGCGTGCCGGAAGATAGAATAGAGAGGCTAGCCGAAGAAGGAGCAAGGCTCTGGCCTCACATTAACGCACGCGACCGCATAAGGATTTTCTCCGGCATACAGAGTAAGGCAGTAGACGAAAGTGGTAATGTAATCGATTGGCAGGTTGATATCTACGACGACAAAGCACCGAATTTTGTCTCTCTCATCGGAATTGAATCTCCCGGGCTCACAGGAAGCGTTCCTCTTGCTCGTTATGTCATAGATATGATTGAGGCAAGAGAGCACTTGGAAGAGAATCCTTCCTTCAATCCGAGAAACGAAAAGAGGGTGAAGTTCAGCCTTCTTTCGATTGACGAGAAAAATGCACTCATTGCAGAGAATCCTGACTACGGGGAGGTCATATGTTCATGCGAAGAGGTGACGAAGAAGGAGATTATTGATGCAATCCATAATCCCCTGGGAGTATGTACGCTTACAGGAATAAAGTATCGCACCCGTGCAATGATGGGACTATGCCAGGGTGGTTTCTGCCAGATGAAAATATATTCCCTTATCGAGAGTGAATTGAAGAAGAGGGGTGAGGATATAAGATACTCTTCTCTCGGTTCATGGCTAACCGATGGTGAATTGAGGAAAGAAAATGAGTAAGAAAATAGATGTAGTTATAATCGGAGGCGGCCCGGCTGGCTTAAGTGCTGCGGCTAAACTATATAAAAGCGGTATAAAGGACATAATAATCCTCGAAAGAGAGAATCATCTGGGAGGAATACTCAGACAATGCATTCACGATGGTTTTGGCCTCGACCGTTTCGGCGAGAATCTCTCCGGCCCGGAGTATGCATCTCATTTCATCAAGGAAATTGAAGAGAATGGTATACCGTACAAGACAAATGCAACTGTAATGAAGGTTACTCCCGAGAAAGAAGTTTATGTTTCAACAAGAGAGGGTGTTGAAGTATACAATGCCCGCGCTGTTGTTCTTGCAATGGGATGCAAGGAAAGAAGTGCCGGAAGCATTGCGCTACTAGGAGAGAGGCCGAGTGGAGTCTATACGGCAGGAACGGCTCAGGCATATATGAACCTCTACAACAGAATGCCGGGTAAGAATGTTATCATTCTCGGCTCTGGGGATATTGGCCTCATAATGGCAAGACGCCTCACACTTGAGGGAGCTAAAGTTAGTGCTGTTTTTGAGCTTATGCCCACCCCTAATGGACTTCCGAGAAACATAGTACAGTGTCTTTATGATTATGGTATACCTCTCTTTCTGAGTCATACTGTAACGAAGATATATGGTAAAAATAGAATAGAGGGTGTTGATGTATGCTTAGTTGATGAGAACCGTCGTATAATAAAAGAGAGTGCAAAATACTATCCGTGCGATACTCTTATCCTCTCCGTCGGTTTGATTCCGGAAAATACACTTCTTTGCGAGGCGGGAATCGAGATAGATCCTGCAACTAGTGGTGCTTATGTAAACGAACACTATGAGACGAGTATAAAGGGTATATTCAGCTCCGGTAACGTACTCCATGTCCATGACCTAGCGGATGCCGTAACAAAGGAATCAGAGAATCTTGCCGCTTCTGTCAAAGAATATGTTCTGGGTAATCTACATGAGGAGAGAGAAATTGAGATTAAGAAGGGAAGAGGAATAGGACATGTTATTCCTCAAAAGATAACATCTAGAGATAAATTCCTACTCTCTCTACGTGTCAGAGAGCAGTTTGCTCCATGCACGATAGCTTTGACTCAAAATGGAGAAATCATTCAAAAGAAGAGGATAGCAAAGGCTATTCCGGCAACAATGATTGAAATGGAAGTCGATGCAGAAAAGATTAAAGACTTCGATAGTGTGGAGGTAAGTGTATTATGACAAAGCTCTATACCTGTATATGCTGCCCTAATGGGTGTGATATAAACGTGGAGACAGAAGAAGGAAAACTAGTCTCATTTAACGGAAATAAATGCAAAAAGGGAGAGGAGTACATCAAAGAGGAGCTTGTTGCTCCAAAGCGTAATATAGCCTCTTCAATACTTGTTCTTGACGGAGAGATGCCACTAGCGTCTGTAAGAACGACACGCGCCGTCCCAAAAGACAAAATTTTCTTTGTTATGGATGAGATAAGGAAGGTCGTTGTTTCTGCCCCTATTGAGGAAGGAACTGTCGTCATCAAGAATGTATGCTCTTTGGATTCTGACATTATCGTCACTCGAAGTGTCAAAAAGAAAGAGAATTGAAACCATCTGCCCTCTATTGAGGGCACTACTTAACACCTTTAAAGAATTTCTGTTGAGTCTATATATTCTTTCTTCTTCTCGAGGAGTTCTTTCATATGAGGAGAAGAGAGATGCCTCTTTTGGCATTCCTCGTTTTTCCACTCTTCAATGAGGAGTATTGTGTCTTTATCCAGTGCATCGAAGTAGTAGTTGTACAATATGCATCCATCTTCATTTTTTATCTTTTCAAGAGTTCCTGAAGACAATACATAGTCTAGAAAACCCTCTCTTTTTCCTTTCTTGGCTTTATACTTTACAAAGATTCGCATCGTTATACCTCCGAAATAGTTTATATTGGATTTCTAATTTGTTAAGTCTTTTTCTGCTTTTAAACGCAGTCTTTTTGTTATTTCATTAGGTATATGAAAATATAGTTTGGAATGATTTCCTATTATGTTAAATGAATACTGTTTTATCCAATGAGTGAGCGTTAAAGTAATCATGAATCAATAGAAAATCTTTCCATATGGACAATAGAGAACATGTTAATATAGCACAATTCGGCGCAAGAGGTGACGGCTCATGGGACAATTCAGAGGCGTTTTCAAATGCCTTGGGATGTGAAAATAGAATTCTTGACGTTCCCGCTGGAATTTGGCTTACGGGTCCCCTTACGCTCAAGTCCAATACAACACTGAATCTTCAAGCTGGTGCGATCATTAAATTTATCGACGATCCTGTTCTCTATCCTCCTGTCTTTACTCGTTGGGAGGGCCATAGGTGCTATGCTATGCATCCTTGTTTATATGCTGAGGGCGCGAAGAATGTTTCAGTCATAGGTTCTGGTGTAATCGATGGCTCGGGAGAGAATTGGTGGAAAGGACTCAGAGATAGAAGAAAGAATGCTGTAGGCCCAGAAACGGAATACGAAAAACATTTTGCTTCTTTGAATCCCGATTACCTTGAGCAGCCTTCGGGGGGAGGCGGAAGGGAATTTCAATTTCTCCGCCCAGATTTAATTCAATTTAATAATTGTACTGATGTAGTACTTGAAGGAGTAAAGGTTGTATCTTCCCCGTTCTGGACGGTACACCCAATATTTACGGATAACATTACCATAGATGGTATTTCTATATTCAATCCTTCCGACAGCCCTAATACCGATGCAATCGATATCGACAGCTGTACAAATGTTGTTGTTAAAAATTGTTATATCAACGTTGGAGATGACGGCATATGTATAAAAAGCGGGGCTGGAGAAGACGGTATTAAGGCAAATAAACCGACAAAGAATGTTCTTGTTGAAGGCTGTACGGTCTTCTCTTCTCACGGAGGAGCTGCAATCGGAAGTGAGACTGCCGCTGGGATAAAAGATGTTACATTCCAGAATTGTAACTTCATAGGAACAGATAGAGGAATAAGGATTAAGACTCGTCGTGGGCGTGGTGGAAAAATCGAGGATTTGAAGTTCAAAAACATTTCGATAAACGGGTGCCTGTGTCCGTTTACTTTCAATATGTATTATAAGTGTGGAACAGACGACGATTCTCTCTTCTCTCTTGATCCGCTTCCTGTTGGAGAGAAGACTCCTCTTATAAGAAACATATTGATTGAGAATGTTGTTGCAAGAGGATGTAAGAGCTCTGCTGGCTTCATCGTTGGGCTTCCTGAAGCAAGAATCGAGAATGTTGAGATAAAGAACACATCGGTAAGTATAGATCCCTCATCGCAGATTCAGCCTAATGTTTCAGAGATGTATAGAGGTATCCCGGATGTTGAGAACAAGGGGATAAGGGTACGATTCGCCGACATAAAGTTGGAGAATGTTGTAGTCGAGGGTGTCGATAAGATACTCGTCGAAGAGTAGAAATTTTGATATTGCACTTTTCTGACAATTCTATGAATAGTTACGACTACTGTTTGCGGGTTTGGAAAAGTGTTGGAAAATGATTTTGTATTGAAGAATGGGACAAGAATGGATAGGGAGAAAACTCTATTAAGGTACAAGGCAGTAGATATCACTATTTGGATAGTAATGCTTGCTGTATTTGAAACCCTTATAGCTCGTGCAGGTTCCTCTTGGTTTAAGGAGCAGCCGTATATACTTTCTCTCGTTCCTGCATTGACGCTGATTATGTATATGAGGTGGTCGCTTTTTGGCGTGCCGTATGCGCTCCTCGGCGGACTTGTCTTGTCGCTGGCGCTTTCCGCCTCCGGTAAGACAATGCTTGTTTACATTCTTGGTAATCTTCTTTCGGTTGTTATATATCCGGTAATGAAGAAGATTGGGAAGGAAAGAATAGCTAACAGCGCATTTCTTTCTGCCTTGATGGCGCTATTAACGGCGCTTTTGATGCAGACGGGGAGAGCTGTGTTCTCTTTGGTTATGGGATCCGGAAGTGGTTCGTTTCTTTCTTTTTACACTACAGATGCACTCAGTGGAGTCTTCTCCCTGATAATCATCTTGATTGTAAGAAAGAGGGACGGTGTCTTCGAGGACCAGATTTCTTATCTAAAGAGATTAAATAGTGAAGAAGAGGAGAAGAGAAATGAAGGTGAACGCTTCTGATTATCTTGTTTATGACGAGAGTACCAAAACCTATCACGAAGATAGTGAACAGAAGGTAAGGGACGATGTGGAGAAGCATTATTGGCTGCATGTAGGGCGTGCCATTGTCAAAGACTGGAGGCTTTATGTCATGCTTCTGCCGATGCTGCTTGTCTTCTTATTCTGGAGATATTTCCCGATGTATGAGCTTCTGGGATGTTTCAAAGTCTCTGATGAGGTGCTTCCAGTTTCCGAGCAGCTCTTTTCAGGGTTCTCGTATTTCAGACGTCTTCTCGTTGGTGGGGATGCACTTTCGACAGAGTTCTGGAGAGCTCTTCGTAACACATTCCTTCTCTCTTTCTACGGCCTTATCTTCGGCTTCCCTGTTCCTATTATTCTTGCACTCTTCTTCAATGAAGTAAGATCTAATATTGCAAGAAGTGTCTACCAGGTTCTTACATACCTGCCGAAGTTCATGTCGACTGTTGTCATGACGAGCTTGGTAACCATGCTTGTAAAGCAGGGAGCTATTACAACCAGCTATGGTATAATTTCACAGCTACTAGAGAAGCTTGGTCTCATAACACATGAAGTTGCAAATGCAGGTCTATTGAATAACCCGAACTTCTTCAGAGGTATATATCAGCTCAGTGGTATATGGGAGGATGCTGGTTATTCTTCAATCGTATACTTTGCTGCAATTATTGCCATAAGCCCGACAAGCTATGAAGCTGCACAGATTGATGGAGCTGGCAAGATGGCTCAGATGAGATATGTCGTTATTCCGTGCATACTTTCGACAATCGTCATCATGCTTATAACAAAGATAGGTTCACTTTTGAGCATAGGATATGAGAAGGTTCTTCTTCTTTATAATACAAACACTTATGTAACAGCTGATGTTGTTTCCACATTTGCCCAGCGCTACGGTCTTGCTGGAGCTGCAAAGGGAATTGCTTCGGCTGCAGAGATGATGAACAACGTCATCGGAATGCTCCTTGTAATCGGAGCTAATACTATCGCCCGCAAGGCATCTAACGTTTCACTTTACTAAGGAGGGAAAGGATGAAAAGAAAACTTGAAACAACAGAATTAATCTTCAAAATAATCAGCTACACCCTTCTTACCATCTTTGCGCTCAGCTGTTTATATCCATTTGTATATGCCGTATCTTCTTCAATCAGTGGAAGAAAGGCTGTCGAGTACTCGGAAGTTTTACTCTTCCCGAAGGATATCCAGTTCGAGGCATTCGGAAGAATGTTCAGCTCTAATATGTTCTGGAATGCTTATTCCAACACGCTCTATATAACACTTTTTGGTACTATATGGGCTCTTGGATACTCCATTCTCGGTGCATATGCTCTCTCAAAGAAGAGACTTCTCTTCAGAAAGACATTCAACTTCTTCCTTGTCTTCACAATGTGGTTCAGTGCAGGTATTGTACCTCAATATCTTAACTACCTGAGCACTAAGAAAGTTTTCAATGCAGTCGGTATTTCTGATGACAAATGGCTTGTCATTATAGCAATGGGTATGGCTGCAATGAATATAATTCTCTTGAGAAATGCCTTCGAAGGCGTACCTCAGGACATCGAGGAAGCTGCAATCGTTGATGGCGCGACAGAGTTCCAGGTCCTTTCAAAGGTCTACATCCCGATGAGTAAGTCAACAATAGCAACAGTTGCTCTCTTCTTCGGTATTTCAAGATGGAACGGTTACTTCTGGGCACGTCAGATGATCAGCAACTCCAACGAGCATCCTCTCATGGTCTACATAAGACTCATGCTCGAAGAGTACACAGATCCGGAAGCCATGGCCGGATGGAATGAGGTCTTTGCTTCTGACAGCATGATCTACGCATTAATCGTTTGTTCAATAGTTCCTATCCTCGTTATCTACCCCTTTATTCAGAAGTACTTTGCAAAGGGTGTTAACGTGGGTGGTGTTAAAGAATAATTGAAAAGGTAATTTTGGAGGAATCTAAATGAAAAAAACATTGACTATTGTCCTCAGTGTTCTACTTGTTCTCAGCTTCTTTTCTAGCTGTGGTAAACAGGAGATAGCAACAACTACTACTGCTTCTCAGACAACAAGTACAGCAACAACTGCTTCTCAGACAACAAGTACAGCAACAACTGCAACTGTTACTGAAGAGCCTAAGACTCTCACATATAAAGAGGGTACGGTTCTCAGAATGGCTACAGGATACAACAGTAAGAAGACTGGTATCGCATTTGATGCTGATACAGCAGGTGAAGGAATTGAGCTTGCAGGCGTAACATATCGCTCTGGCGACCTCAAGCCAACCTGGGTTGAAGTTGAGAAGATTCTTGGCGTTAAATTTGAAGACAAATATCAGGGAAACAGCGCTGCTAACGAGCTCAAGTATTGGGCAGAAAGACTCGGAGACGTCGATCTCGTATCTGGTAACGCAACATCTCTCAATGATTATGGTGTAAAGGGAAGTTTCGTAAATATCGCTGAATATCTCGATATGATGCCTAATTTCAAGGCTTATCTTGATGCTAACCCGATTGTAAGACTTTCTATCACAGGTGATACATCAACAGGTGCAATCTATTTCTCACCTTACTTCGACGGTGTTAACGATATTGAAAGAATGCCTCTTATGAGAATTGACTGGCTTGTTAAGCTTCTCGATGGAGAGGGAGAGTTCACAGCTTCTAAGAGCGGAACACTTGCTTCTGCTGTTTATGAGCCATATATGCCGACAAGCGGAAAGGTTACAGTTGATGCAGTAAGTTCTGACGGAACAAAAGTTATTTCTTTGACAAAGAACTACGACAAGGCTGGTAACATTGTTGCAACAATGAATGCTGCTCTCAAGAAGGGAAGCGTCAGTGGTGTTGAAGCAGTTAACATGCTTAGAAAGTATATCGACGAAGCTTATGACGGCTACTATGGAACAACAAGATCCAACCTCTTTGCTGGTCAGGATGCTGCATGGGATGCAGACGAACTTGTTGCTCTCTTAAGATGTGTCGTTGCCAATGCTTATACTCTCAACGGAACAGATACAGTTGAAGGTCTCTTCAGCAGAGAAGACAACAACAACCAGAGAAGAGTTGACCTCTTCAGATTTGCAGGCACACTCTTTGGTGTCAGAGGTCTTGAATCTAGACAGGATTTCCTCTACTTCGACAGCGAAGGAAATATTAGAGACGCTCGCCAGGAAAAGGATACATATCTTGTTCTTGAGAAGATGAATGCAATGGCTAAAGAAGGCCTCATCGCTTCTTCTTATATCTCAAGCAGCAAGGAAAGCTCCTCAACAATGCTCGAAAACGACCTTGGATTCCTAAGCTACGACTACAACCAGACTCAAGCTCTCCTGAACAATACAAAACTCCAGGAAGGCGAGAAGTACATGGCTATCATGGTTCCTGTTGCTAAGTGGTATGATGGAACAAGTGCTAGTGGTGTTTACATGAGATTTACAGAGTCCTGGCGTTCTGTTAAGACAGATGGTTGGGCAATCAGCAAGGAAGGAGTAGGTAACGATCAGGATAAGCTTTATGCAGCTCTTGCTCTTATTGACTACGCTTTCAGTGAAAAAGGTCAGATCCTCATGAGCTACGGTCCGGATGTCTTCATCAAGACAAACGATGACGGTTCTTATGTAACATTCAACTTCAACGGTAAGGAAATGCCTGTTATTGCAGATATCACAGAAGAATACCTCTGGAAGTTTGCTAACGGTAACTACACCAACTTCGCACGTATGTATCTCGGCTCAACTCTCTCATTCGCAAAGAGTCAGGCATTCGAGTATCAATGTACAACAGAAGTCGGTAAGGAAGGTGCAGGATATATTTCTACAGCTATCGCTCTCGGCACAATCAAGCATCCTGAGCTCGCTGTTTGTGATAATATGTGGTACACATCTATTCCTACAACTCTTCCAAGCACAAAGGTTGAGGTCGATCAGCTCAATACATTCACAGAGCTTACAAACCAGTTCAGTACATCCAAGGGCGGAAACAATATCTTCTGCACACAGATCTGTTCTGGCTATACACTCGACGGAGCAACAGATGCTTCTTCATCTGCTTCTAAGGTTACAAATGAATGGGGTGGCAAGCAGTATCTAGCCCTCAAGCAGAGAGCATGGAACCGCGACCTTGATTTCTACAAGAGTTTAAACAAATAAAATCATACTTCGGGGAGGGAATCTCCCTCTCCGGAGATAACTAATTAGGAGGAACGATTATGTATAAGAAACAGATGACATTTCAGAACATAATCTGTTACATCGCACTCATTGCGGGTGTCATAGTATTTATTTATTCATTAGGTATAATGACAGATCTTTATGATACTCTTTATACAACTATGACTAATCCAAACGATTATACAGAGACTTGGGTCCCCGGAAGTATCGTTTACTATAATATGCAGGGTTTTAATAAGAGCCTGCTCATATGTTCAATTATTTATCTTTTACTTGGAGTATACCTCTTTATTTCTCAAACTAATAAGAGAAGAAGGTACTATGTGGGTAATTACATTGCAATTGCATTGTTTGTCATCTTTACTCTGTACCTTGTTATATGGTCACACATCCAGATTGAGATATTTAAAGGACAGTGGCTTAATGTTGATTTTGAGGCGCTCAAAGAGTATGCAGATCTATTCAACTCAAAGTACACGGAATCAACCTTCTGGTTCGATATCCACTACGGTGTAGCACTTATCTGTCTAGCATCAGCAGGACTCTTGGTCTACAACACAATATGGAAAATTCAGCTTATGAAGGAAGAAGAGAGACTAATTAAGGAAGGAGAAAGAGCATGAAAGAACTTGACGACGCTTTAATCCAGAAAGATAGAATGCGCTATATAAAGAACAAGACGAGTTCAAATATGTGTCTTTTGGCGATTCTTCTTGATGTGTTCTACTTCATTTCCATCTATAAGAGTGATGTAAGTACATACTATTACACCATTCTTATCGGGGCTTCAATTATATACAACCTCGTATTTCTTCTTCTTGCATTCCTTTCAAGTGAAGGTGTAAAGGAATATAACGAAGGCTATTCATATATCATGATAGGACTTGGTGTTATGCAATTTGTAAGGATTTTCATCCTTCCTGTTAGGGCACACAAGGCAACTGTCACAATCCAGTCAGTCGAAAGAGTAGTCATGGAGAATGGTCAATTCACAAGATGTCTTGTCTATTTGATTCTCTCTGGTATCTTCCTTCTTTACGGTGCTTTTGTCGGCATAAAGAAATCAAGAACACTCAAAGCTTATCTTGCGACGCTTGGTGAAGAGAAAAGGAGAGACTAATGGCAGAGCTTAAACTACAGCACATAGATAAGATTTATGACAATAAAGTCCAGGCTGTCTTTGACTTCAACCTTGATGTCAAAGATGGAGAGTTGATTGTTCTTGTCGGTCCTTCCGGATGTGGAAAGAGTACGACACTCAGAATGGTTGCAGGTCTTGAGGATATTTCAAACGGTCATCTCTTCCTCGATGGAAAAGATATAACCCAGACACCTGCTAAGGACAGAGATATGGCAATGGTATTCCAGAACTATGCTCTCTACGGACATATGACAATATATGAGAATATGGCATTCTCGCTTACTCTCAGAAAAGAAGACCCTAATGTTATACACAAGAAGGTTCTTGCTGCAGCAGATATCCTTAACCTAACGACTCAGCTTAATAAAAAGCCCAGTCAGCTCTCAGGTGGACAGAGACAGCGTGTTGCAATGGGTAGAGCTATCGTACGTACCCCGAAGGTCTTCCTCTTTGATGAGCCTCTTTCGAACCTTGACGCAAAACTTCGTGGGTCGACAAGACGAGAGATTCTTCTTCTTCATAAGAGACTTAAGGCGACAATGCTCTATGTCACACACGACCAGACTGAAGCGTTAACACTCGCTGACAGAATCGTCTGTATGTCAATGGGACATGTACAGCAGGTAGGAACACCTCTTGAGCTTTATGATACTCCTGCTAATCTCTTTGTTGCAGGTTTCATCGGACTTCCTCCAATGAACTTCTTCTCCGTTAGTGTAAGCGATAAGGGAGATAAACTTGAAGGCAAAGGTTTTAATATTCCTCTTTCAGATGATGACAAAGAGACTCTTAAAAAGTATGCAGGAAAGGAAATTGTTCTCGGAGTAAGACCGGAGAATGTAATTAAGGGAAATGATGTCACAATCCGTGTCTCATCGAATGAGAACCTCGGTATGAATACACTTGTACACGGACATATCCTTTCGGGAAGCGAAATTGGAGATAAGATTACAGGTAAGCTTCGCGGATGGTGTGATTACAAGAGCGGAGACGAGGCAAAGATATCTTTCGATAGAATGCACTTCTTCGATAAGGAAACAACAAAGCGTATTGTTAAGGAGGAGAAAGCATGAGTCAGAGAAAAGGATTCAAGGAATGGGGAAGAAGGAAGATTGTATCCCTCAAGCGTAATCCCCAGCGTATTGCACTTGTAGCATACGTTTTGACATTTCTTTATTACGCTCTCAACTTGACATGTATCAGTAATACGACAGCGAAGATCCAGGGCTCAGGAATGGGACTGTGTGGATTTCTAACCATGCTCTTCTCTATGTTGAGCTTGGTGAGTTTTCTCAATGCTTTTCCTCACAGAAAACCTGTTAATAAGCCTATGCTTATCCTACTCTTCGTTATGACAGGTATCGTACTCTTTGCTGATTTCCACTACAGATCAATCATCTACAGTGCTGTCAATAGATTAGATAACCCGATTGTCGTCACAGAGAGCACCATTTATATCAAAAAGGCTGCGGACGTGTTGTCCAATCATATGATATTCTTGGTGATTTCGCTTCTTCTTGTTGTGCTTCTTCCTATATATTCGAAGCTCATCAAGAAGATTAATACTTCTGTCGAGGTTGACAGCTACGATAATATGGAAGCTATCGATATCTCGGGAGAGAATTAATGGATAGGAAGGGTACTGACTACACCGAAAAGAGTAAGCAAATAGAAACTCTCGTCACAGCCAACAAGGAGAATACACCATCGTATTCTCCTGAAGAGCTCAATAAATATAAGACGCAGAGCAGAATTAAGCTTTCTACTCTTTCAAAGGCGCTGCTTTTGAAGTGCTGGTTCGGAGGAGTTGTGTGCTACTTCATAATCTGGGGACTCGGAATGTATATTCCTTCTTCTCTGGATTTGTATTTCGTGACATCTCTTGTTATGGGATTTGTTGTAGACATTCTAGAAAACAACATATTCCGTTTCATAGCAAAAGAAGATGGCGAGTACGACAAATGGATGATGTTTCCTAAAAAAGGGTACATCTCGCTCATATTCAATGTGATATATTCTTTCGCTCTTGTTGCGATTGTTTATATTACATACGCGATAATCAATATCGTGTTGTTGAAAATAACAGGAAGGACTGATGTTGTCTTGGCAGCAATGGAGCCCTTCTCTTTCGGACTATTCTTCTTAGGCTATGACCTCCTCTTTATAAAGGTGAAGGATCTAGGAAAGAAAATGGTTCAAGATGCAAAAAACAAGGCTAAAGGAGACGAGTAATGCCATACCTTATCTTAAAAGACATAAACAAAATTTATCCTAATGGATTCCATGCTGTTCATGACTTCAATCTCACTATCGAAAAGGGTGAGTTCATCGTTTTCGTCGGTCCTTCAGGCTGTGGTAAGAGTACTACCCTCAGAATGATTGCAGGACTTGAGGATATAAGCAAGGGCGATTTTCTTATCGACGGCGACAGAGCTAATGAGAAAGGGCCAAGAGAAAGAGGTATAGCAATGGTATTCCAGTCATATGCACTCTATCCTCAAATGACTGTATACGACAACCTTGCCTTCGGTCTTACTCTCGAGGGAATTGATGAAGACATCATAGAGGAGAAGGTAATGAATGTTGCTGCTATCCTCGGTCTTACAGATTACCTGGATCGTCTTCCAAAGGCTCTCTCCGGTGGTCAGAGACAGCGTGTTGCAGTAGGACGTGCAATTATCAGAAAGGTAAATATCTTCCTTATGGACGAACCGCTTTCGAACCTTGATGCTAAGCAGAGAGTCACGATGCGTTCTGAAATTACAGAAATTCATAAGAAGACTGGAGCTACAACTATTTACGTAACACATGACCAGACTGAAGCTATGACAATGGCTGATAGAATCGTTGTCATGAAAGAAGGCTACATCCAGCAGGTTGGAACACCTTACGAGCTCTATTTTAATCCTGTAAATGTCTTTGTCGCAGGATTTATCGGAGAGCCTCCTATGAACTTTGTCAGAACAAAGGTTTCCGGTGGTAAGGTTAATATTGGTAACAATACTCTCGATATCTCAAAGAAGTTGGATAAAGAGAATCTCAAGAAGTATGAAGGCAAGGAGATTGTCTTCGGCTTTAGGCCTGAGGCCATTGTTCTTAAAGAAGAGGAGAACAGTTACAAAATCGAAAGCACTGTAGAGCTCAGCGAGCTTCTCGGAGACAACACCAATGTCTATATCGACATTCAAGGTAGCAAAGCTATTTTAAAGGTCAATCCGCATGATACTCCCAAGATGGATTCTTCCTTCCCGTTCTATATCCCGTATGACGGTGTATACTTATTTGACGGCGAAACGGAGGATGTCATCAAATAAGAATATGTTATTTTCTTTCGAGGCCTGGTTAGTTTTTCCAGGTCTCTTTTTTTTTCTATAAGGTAGGATAACCATTAGCAAATTAGAGGTTATCGTTGTTGTCGGTCACGGTGAAATCTAATAGCAACAAAGAGAAGATGATGCTTTTTTGTTGCCTTTAATAGGATCGTGAACTTCTCCTCTCGTCGTCTCTGCTATGGGATACTGTATTACAGTTGGTGCTTCTGCCTTTTTTAATGGAGTAAAAAAAGGAAGTATTGTATTATTTTCTATGAGGAGTGGCCTAAGGTATGAAGATGCTTCC
>CAVFXW010000030.1:0-20956 GCA_963626675.1 Clostridium sp. CAG:452
TTTTAAAGAAAAATGAAAAAACCTTACCTACATACGTTGAAATGAGACACGAATTGTGCTAGATTACTCAAGCAATCCCCCTTTAGCTCAGTGGTTAGAGCAGAAGACTCATAATCTTTTGGTCGATGGTTCAAGTCCACCAGGGGGGACTTTTTTTGCACCATATCAAGGTGACTCCTCTCATTGTTTTGTGTTATATTTGGTTAGAAAGTGGTAAGCTCCCTGCGTCTTGTTAGCGGGGTGTACGGGCAAACGTAGGATCACCACTTTATTTTCTTTCGAGCATTATCTCTATATATCCCAAAACGGAGAGAAGGGAAAGACGCCCTAGAAGATGTTCATCTTCATTTAGAATAAGGTCATCAGAGATTATGAGCGCATCACTTGCAGCCTTACCTATAAGAGAGGTTTCACAAGAAGTAATTGCCGTCACCTTATTTCCTGCAATCACAGCATTCGTCAAATACTCCACAGCATTCTTCTCGAGTCCCGAGAAGGAGAATATTACCATATATGGAAGAGGTTTTTCTTTATCTCCATTGAGAGTGATTTTCTTCTCCGGAAATCTTCTTTTGATTATTTGCATAAGCCTATCGGCATATAAAAGTTCACTATCAAAGCCGACGAGAGCTATTTCATCATTTGTCTTTATACTCTCGACCATTGTCTCAAGCACAGCCACGTTCTCTTTTGAAAAGGTTCTCTCAATAGTCCCATTGATTCCTTCTTTATAGATAGCTAGCACTGTGCTCTTATCTTCATCTCCCTTAATAACCTTCGTAGGAGAGAACTTCGCCCCTTTTCCAGCTTCATACCATACTTTGAAATCCTTGAGACCATTAAATTCTAAAGATTTGCAGAATCTGACGACAGTCGCTTTGCTGACATCTGCATTCTCCGCTATATCGGAGATGGAGAGTTCTTGAATCCTATCCTCATTGTCCAAGAGGTATTTAAAAACCCTCTCTTCCTTTGTTTTGATTCCTCCACTTTTCAGAGCAAGCATCTCCTTAAGCCTTGAATTGTGCTCTCCTATCATCATCTTCTCCTTTCATACGCGCCAAATACAACTATAAGAAAAAAGCTACCTGCAAGCAAGTTTTTTATTCTTGTGTAAATTTAATCATTTTGTAGAAAATAATTTATTTTGAATTTCAAGCGCCTCAAGAGCTACTCTTATTTCTTTCTCTATACTTCCACCCTTCTCAAGTCTTGTAAGAAGAAATGAATAAAAATATGAGAGAGAATCATAATAACCTTTGTCTTTTATAATCTCCTCTCCATCAAGAATCAAACTCATCTTTAGGCTATCTGTAGTTCTCTTTCGGACAATCTCTCCTTCCCCGTCCTCTGAGACAATTTTCACTCCATCTTCTGTTAAATATGCCTCTTTTACTTTTCCAAAATAGAAAATCACAGTTTCAAGAGCGACAAGAAGCATATCGCCTTCATCAAACGTAGAAGAGGAAATAGTAAGCCTATAGTGGTGTCTACTTTTGTCTTTGGGAATATTCATCATGTATAGATAAGGGTTACAATTGAAGATGAAATATCCTTCATCCACTAGCTCTAGAAATTCCTTTCCCTCATCGAGAGAGTGTGTCAGAGGACTTTCCACAACTACAATTTTGGAATAATCAAGTGCATTTCTCAGCCAAAAAGCATGGTCATTTGTAGGCACAGAGAGAACAACAACGTCGATTTCTTCTCTCTTTATGAGATACTCGCCGTCGTCATATAGAGCCTCTATATAGTGTCTTTTTGCTGTCTCTATTCCCTTCTCTTTGTCCTTATAAGAGAGCGCAAGCAGCTTGAGGTCGGGTTTTATACATATCTCATGAGCATGCCGGAATGCTGAAATACCATCTCCGATTATACCAAATGTAAGCTTATACTTCGTCATCCAACTCCATGTTCTCAAGAAGTGTGTCGACAAGGAAATTCTTTATACTTTCCTCATCCATCTCGATATTCACCACTCCTATATCCTCATACTCATTTCCACTATAGATAACAAGTTTGGGATCTAGAAGATACCCCTTCACAGCATACTCTTCAGAGAGTGTCTTTACAGGTATTCCTGAAAATGAAGATATTGCCCTAAGGTCCTCGCGTTCGATTATAGCAGCACAGCAGTATTCCCCGTTCCTTATTGCCAAAGCAGCCCAAGGAAGAGCAACAACACTGTTATAGCCCATGGGAACTCCGTTTTTGATAATACGTATTTCATTGTCTCCAATAACTCTTGTCTCTATAACCCCTTTGTCTGGGGAAGGAAAATTTTGATTCATTAAATCTGTAAGCTCTATTTTCATTTCTTATCCTTAATCAAATCCTCTAAGGTTTTACCTTTTAGGCTCTCGAGACCTGATTTCTTAAATCTTTCCAATGCCTCCTCGCTACTCTTACTATCAGAAGAGAAGAGACAGTCCACAATATTATCAAGAGCCATCTTATCCACAGGGCGAGATAGAATGTATGAAGAAGATGCAAGCTCCTTTATAAAACCATTCTGCTCGAGTAATTTAAGATAGGTCAGGGTCCTAAAATATATGACGCCCCCACGCGATGAGATTATAACAGACGATATTCCGCCCTCTCCACGCTCGAAGCTCTTTGCTATTACTGAAAGTACTCTCAATCCCTCTTCTATCTCTCTCTGTGGTGTAAGAATATGACTCTCGTCTTCATCTTTTTCAGGTCTGAATTGATGAATGAATGTAACTTCACTCATGAAGATGATTATGTACCACATAATATAGAAGAAGAGAAGAACAAGAAGAATAGAAGCAAGAGAACCGTAAATTACGGAATACTTCACTGTTGATATTATCATCTTAGTGAATATGAAATAGAACGCTCTCATCAAAATTGTTCCTAGCATAGCTCCAGCTACTGCCGAAGATACATTTATTTTTGTGTTAGGAACAAAACACATCAGAAAGAAGAGTACGATGAAGATAAGTAATATCTGCACAGCCTTTTTCAATAGCATTCTAACCGCTCCAATACTCACAGACACTCCGATCTTGGCATATACATCTTCTCTTATGGATTCCGATAACGAGAGGGACACTGCAATAAATACCGAAAGGACTATGATGAATATGAGTATCTTGACGTAACGTTTAACAACACCATGGGACTGTCTGGTATGGAAGATATTATTTATGACGCTGTCAATATGACTAGCAAGAAGAGAGCCCGTAATTACGAATGTAATCAAACCCATAATTCCAAGAGACATCGCATTCTTGCTAAAAAGTGTCACCTTTTCAAGTACGAACATACCTTCTTTCTCTCCGAATGTATCTATAAGCCACTCTCCTACAACTGTAGAGAAACTCTCTAGTCCTCCCAGAGATGTCAAGAAGGCAGAAAGAAAGGTTACACACGGAACAATTGCAACTAGTGTAGAGTATACCATCCCGGATGCAAGAATAGAGACATTATCGCTGCCGATCTTTCCAAGCGCCTTCAATATAACCTTAAAATAATCACCACACCAAGAGAAAAAGCGCGACAGCACACTCTTATTTTTCTTCGTCATACAAATTCCTCATAGAAGGAAAGAACATCGGCCATAACACTCTCTCTCATCGTGTCATTTAAAATCTCATGGCGTCCTCCCTTGTAGAGACGGATTCTTACATCCTTTATTGCGCATTTCTTGTATAGGCTTAGAGCCTTTTTAACACCCTTCGAGTAACCTCCTACAGGATCCATATCACCCGAGAGGAACAACAGGGGAAGATCCTTTCTTATTCCTTTTATAAGGGAGACATCATTTGCCGTTTCGAGACCAGTAATCAAATCTGCATAGAAACTTGATGAGCAGATAAAGCCGCAATCCGGGTCATTCTCGTACTTCTCGACTTCCTTTCTGTCAGTGCTAAGCCAGCAGCAGACACCTTCGTTCTTGTAATCAAATTTCTTAAGGTATGAACCGAATGCTAGATTATTCAAAAACTCATCCTTATGTTTAGATCCGTATTTACGTGAACGTGAGAGGGCAATACTACGGCCAACCTTACTCACAATTCCTTTGCTCGCTCCCGTCCCCATGATGACTGCAGCTCTATAGTCAGAGCTATGAAGTGCTATATTCGTTCTTGTGAGAAAGGATCCCATCGAATGACCAAAAATAAAGTGGGGAACATCGGGATATTCCTTTTCAATCTCCTTGTCGAGTGCATAGGAGTCGTTGCATATGAGCATCCAGCCATCCTTATCGCCAAACCATCCCTTTTCGTCTTCGCTTTCTTTTGTTTTTCCATGTCCGCGATGATCCTGCGCAAATACCGTATAGCCGTGTTCATTCAAAAAGAGAGCGAATTTATCGTATCTGAGGCTGTGCTCTGCCATACCGTGGTTTATATGTACTGTTGCTTTTGTATTTTCTACTCTCCACACTCTATAAAAGAGTCTCTTACCATCACTCATGTTTAACCATTTTTCTTCCATTGTTAACTCCTCTAAAGATTATAGCAGAAAGAAGCAGAAAAGCTCTATTATTGAGCTATGGAAAGAGATGCAATAATTTTCTCCGATGCACACGGGGACACGGAAGCATTAGAAAGAATATGGGAGGCAAAATCGTTTTTTCATGCCGAGAGGCTCTTAAGCCTGGGAGATCTAACTCCAGATCCATGGAATCCCTTATTTTCAAATATAGAAGGCGTAAGGGGAAACTGTGACCGTTATTACGAATATGGAGATCTGCCATATCCCGGGCTAACACTCTCTCTTGAAATATATGGTAAGTCTCTATTTATGACACACGGTCATCTTCCATTTGATATTCCATCCAAAACAGATATCGTCCTTACTGGGCACACCCATATTCCTAGGCTAGAAAAAAGAGAAGAAATCTATTACCTCAATCCTGGCTCTATATCACTCCCGCGGTCGTCTCTAGGAGCGACATTTGCACTTTTTACGCCTTGCTCTCTCTCACTTCTCTCCCTTTTTGATTTCAGCTTGATAAAGAGTCTCAGCTTCTCTTCGTCAAAATAATCCTGCAGCCTCTTTAGGCGCACTGTTGAAGCATCAAGAGAAGAGACGCTGTCCGAAATGAAATGCTCAGGAATGGAATGCCATGAGAGATTCATCTCTTCAAATATATCGTACCCTAAAGGAAGGAGTTCTTTTGCCTTAAAGCCATATGCAGAGAAATGCCTGAGATAGAATCTTGCAATTGCCGGAAAAGTGAATGCCAGCCCTGGAACTCTGTCCCAGAAGAGTGCGGGAATAAAAGATTCTGGATATCCCTTTTCTCTGAGAGCAAGTGTATATATCATCTCATACAAAGCAAAGAGTGCAGCACATTTCTCACTCACACGTCTCTTCGGGAAATACAATGAGGCAGGAAGAATTAAATCCAGCCCCAAAGAGAGCATTAGAGCCTGGCTGTATGCCCCGCGAAGATCGAAATACACCGGACGGTGATCATAGCCTTGTATCGCCCCAGGAAGAGAAGAGAGACCTTTTGGAAAGAGAGAACCTGTTGCTATTCTCTTTATATATCCAATAACACTCTCTTTAGTGTGCTCAAGAGGAGGATATGACTCTCTATCCTCTTCTTTCAGCGAAAAGATATAACTTAATATCGCACCCAGTGTTGGGACTTCAAGACCACTCTCAATAGCAGCTGAATATATTTGAAATATGTTATCCGGATCAAAAAATCCAATATTCGGGCCTAAGAAGAGCATATCGGACCATGACGGAAGAGTTTTTCCATCCTTTGTACGCCTCATGCACTTTAAAAAACACCCCGGGCATCCGTCAGGGTAGTTACCAAATCTCTCCACAATACTTCGCCCATCTATATTCGCTACTCTTGGATCAAAGCGATCGCTGTAATTATTCACAGGAGCCCAACCGAGAGAAGAGGAAAGCGGAAGGACAGCATACTCGCCATATGCCTTTATCAATCGACAGAATCTGTTTCTAGCCTTACTCGTCTCTTTGTCGTTATTTTTTGTATAGGATGAGAATGATGAGAGCACGATGGCCTTGAGACTATGAGATGCAAATGCGTGTCCTAGTCCTATTCCCGCAATATTTCGTCCGTTACATTGCAAAGAACCGAAGAACACCCCCTTATCGGCAGCACGGCCTGTAGATAGTGCTATCTCGTTCATTGAAACGACAACCCGCTCAAAATCAAAGGAGCTTTCCGCCCTCATGTTTTCTATCGGAAGAATCTCCCTCTTTGATGGAGAAAGTGTTATGTATTTAAGTTTATCGGCTCGTCCAGTAATAACAAGTGCGGCAATGCCGAGTTTATAGAGCGAATAGCCGTGAGATGAGGAGAGCATCGACACTTCGACTTTCTGAGTTATTTCGGAGTAATAGACTATAGGCCAAGAAGAGAGCGCCTCCTCTTCACCATTACAAACGGAGGAAGATAGTACTATGGAGTCTCTTCCATAGGTCTTCTGGAGATTGAGTGCCCATCTGGGGCCTCTATTTTCTCCCCTGTACTCTTCTTCTTTTATAGATAGATTCTTTAAATCTATAACCAAAACAACCATGATAGGGTGATTATATACTCTTTCGTATTCTAAGACTATTATCTCAAGTGTTCTTGATTATCACCTGTTCTATGATATCTGCAGCATGCTCACATAAATCACAGCAGTTCTCAAGACCTTCATATATAGCCTTTGCTCCTAATAGCCTCTTTTCATCTACATCCGAAGCAAAAAGATCATAGATAACCTCGGTATAGATTACATCGGCCTCTATCTCTATATCATTTACCTTTACAAGAAGCTTATGCAGGGCCTCGGGTTTCTTGAAATTTCTAAGTTCCCCTGAAGCTTCATAGAGCGCTTTCACACACCTTGTAACGATGGCTACAAATTCCTCTGTACGTGGAAGTATGGAATCTATATGATACATGTAGACATCCATCATAAGCTCATCCAAGGCATCTGTAATATCATCAATTATCTGTACAAGATGAAGAATGTCCTCTTGATCAATTGGGGTTATGAACTCCGAAGAAAGCTTCTCAAGTATCTCATGATGGATAATGTCTGCATCGTTCTCTATCTTATGCATACTCTCCCTATACTCTTTGACACGAGTATGGTCAAAAGAGGACAGAATTTTACCCAAGAGCTCTGCTGCTTTTACACAATACTCCGTTTGATTCTGGATCATGAGAAAATAATCATTGTTTTTCTTAGCCATGGAAGGCCTCCTTTATACGAATATCAAGAGAAAGAGTTTTGCCATAGCGAACCCCAATAGTCCGCATCCTGGAAATGTACAAACCCAGGTAAATACCAAATCCTTTACAATTGACCAATTAACGTTACTCATTCTTCTTTGAGCACCAACACCCATAATTGCAGTTGTCTTTGTATGAGTCGTACTTACAGGAATTCCCGTAAGAGAGGAAAATAGAAGACAAAGTGTTGCTGCACAGTCGGCAGCAAAACCCTGATAGGGTTTGAGCTTAACCATATCCATTCCGACAGATTTAATTATCCTGTATCCCCCGATTGAGGTACCGAGTCCCATAACAAGAGAACAAAGCACCATAAGCCACAGTGGAACAGTGAAAGTCGTCACTTCTGAGTTTCCACTTGCAAACGCAGTCCCAAGAAGAAAGATCGCCATGAACTTCTGTCCGTCCTGTGCGCCGTGCATGAATGCCATTGCCGCTCCTCCAGCAACTTGTGCCGAACCGAAAAACCTATCGGCCTTCACCCTATTTGCATTTCTGCAGCAGAAGACAATAAATGACGATACTACATAGCCTAGGAAGAACCCAAGAAGCGTTGAGAGCACTATGCCATATATAACCTTAATCCACTCTGCTCCATTTATACCGGAAAAACTGTTTTGTATTGCAACAGCAGCTCCGGACAAGCCTGCAATAAGTGCGTGGCTCTCACTTGTCGGTATACCGAAATACCATGCAACTGTGGCCCATATTACAATAGCAGCCATAGCGGCACAAAGTGCAATAAGCGAAATATGAGCATCTCCTCCGAAATCGACCATATTGTATATAGTCATAGCAACCGAGGCGTTAATACTCGTCATTACAAGTACACCCAGGAAGTTGAATACGGCAGCCATGATGATGGCCTTTCTGACCCCTATAGCTCTTGTCGAAACGCACGTTGCAATGGCGTTTGGTGCGTCCGTCCAGCCATTTACGAGGATAACACCGAGAGTGAGTATCGTAGATACAAGGAGCATCGGGTTATCGAACATCTGTTTAATGAATTCTAACATTTCCATTTTAAGCTTCTGTTAACTCTATGTTATTTGTTCTCTTTATCTTTTTAACACCAATGGAAAGTAAATGGCAATATAAAGAACATTAATAATGTCATAAATTTTATTTATTTTCTGTTCAATTAAGCGACAATTCCGTCAAAATGTACTCTTCTCGCCTTGAAATCATCTTTTGCGCTATATCTGAGCCTCTTATCATATCGAATCCATGAGGAACACGGGGAACGGTAAAAAAGTCTGTACGCACCCCTTTCTCACGAAGAAAAGATGCCAGAAGTTCCCCCTCTCCACGAAGTGCATCAAACTCGGCTGTTTCGATATAAGTCGGAGGAAATAAAGAGGCATAAGGAGAATCAAGCGGAGACATAAACGGAGTATCTCCCAGATAAAATGACCACATCTTTTTGTCTAGCCTACTGTTCCATACAGGAGTATCGAAAAAGATTTTCTTGGTTTCTGTCTCAATCGGCGCCACAACAGGATATATAAGCATCATACATAGTGGAGACGGGAGACTCAGCCTCGTTATCTCGGCCATAAGAGAGAGTGCGATAGATGCCCCCGCGCTATCCCCCATGAGTACAATTTTATTATATTTCATCCTTTCAATTACCCACATATATGCGTCTTTTGCATCTTCTGTAGCCTTTGGATATTTATTTTTCGGGGCTAGACTGTAGTCAACAAGAAGTACATCACACCCCGCAGTCGAGGCATACTCTTTCACCAGCCTATAATGGTAAGGCGCCGCCTTATATACAAAAGCCCCTCCATGAAAGTACAGTATTAAGCCTCTGTTTCCACCCTTTATAAGTAGGGAAGAAAATGATGTTTTGTCATCTCTTTCAATTCTTATTTTCTCTCCGCCGCGAGCAAAAAGAGAGAGAAATAAATTTGCTTTTCCAACCATCCATGAGTAAAGTGGTGGCTTAAAAAAAGAGAGAACTCTTATTCCTTCGTCAAGCTTATATTTCATATAAGAATGATACATCGATAGAGGAAATGTGTGTTGTTTTCTCTTCTTTCGTTTTATACTAAACAAATGGAAAAGAATACGATACGCTTCAATGGCGTCAAAACAGACACATTCATGGAAAAGTCATCCATGAAGATAGTTTATCTTCTAGGTAAAAACAAAAAACTCAAGTATTCAGACAACCCACCGGTTGCTGCAATAGTAAATGGAGTATTGAAATCACTCCAATCGGAAATCGAGGAGAATGCGGTGATAGACCTCGTCTACCTCGACAGCAAAATCGGACGCACAGTCTACAGACGCACACTGTGTTTTCTCCTCTCCTATGCCGCATCTATCGTCTATCCCGATAGAACTCTCATATCTGGCCACTCTCTCGGTGATGGATATTATTTTTACTTTCGGGACAGAGAGAAAAGTGACATAAACCGCATAAAAGAGGTGATGAAGGAGGCTGTCAACGACGACATCGAAATCGACATAGAGAGCCTAAGTTCCCCGGAGGCCCTTTCCTATGTAAAGAAACACGACCTCGAAGAGACAGAGAGGCTACTCTCGTCACGTAATGACGGAGCATATATCTTCAATAGGCTCAGCGCCTGCCGTAGCGTCTACTACGAGCCTCTTCTTCCTTCCCTCGGACTCCTATCGATATGGGATTTGATGGAATACGGAGAAGGAATGCTACTAAGGTATCCTCAATCAAGACGTAAGGACTCGATGATGGAATTCCAGGATAATCCCCTTCTCTTCAAAGTTTACGAAGAGACGAGAGCTAAAGCGCGTATTCTTGATGTTGATAGCCTTGGTTCTCTTAACCTCAAGGAAGCTACCGGAAAGATACGTGAGGTTATAATTCTCTCTGAAACCCTTCAAAGAAGATCCTTCTACCGTGCAGCGGAGAACATAAAGAAAAAAGGAGAAGTAAAGGTCGTCTTCATATCGGGCCCTGCATGCTCTGGAAAGAAGACATCAGGACTAAAACTATGTGCCGAGCTAAAAATACAGGGTTATCTTCCGATAATGCTCAGTTTAGACGACTATAGAATGCGCGATGAAAAAGGTAAAAGCTATGTCGATGTAGCGCTTCTACAAAAAGAAGTGGGGGCACTTCTTAGGGGAGAAGATGTACTTTTATCACGTTCGGACAAGGATAAGAAACGCATTTTCAGAACACTTAGTGCAAAGATGGATGATAATACAATACTTGTTATCGAAGGTGTTCAAACTCTAAACGAGAATCTCATTCCCTATCTCGACGAGAAGAACATCTACCGCATATTCGTTTCTGCGCTCACACAGCTCAATCTCGATACCTACTCTAGTATCTCATCGCGCGACAACCGTCTCATCAGACGTCTCGTCAAAGAATGTAGAACAAGGGATGTAACTCCGGGTGAGATAATCAACCAATGGGAGGAGATTGAAGAAGAGGAGAAAAACCTGCTCTTCCCATACCAGAATAATGCAGACATGATGATAAACAGCGCTCTTGAGTATGAACTGGGCGTCCTCTATTCGTATGCAATGCCACTTTTGAGATCAGTGCGCCTCGAAGAAGGCTCAGCATACACAACAGCACGCCGCCTCATGGCATTCTTAGAGCTCGTCAATCCTATCTCCCCCGAGCTTGTACCTTCAGAATCTGTCTTGAGAGAGTTCATCGGAGGCTCAGCTTTCCTCTTATCGTAGGACTGTCTTATCTTCAATAACCCCGGTTTCAAAGAGAATATCGGGGTTATTTTTTATCATATGGAGAAGTCTTAGCGATGCGCCAGATGGAGTATTTGTACCACTTTCCCAAGCCTCTATTGTCTTACCAGATACATTAAAAACCGAGGCAAAGAGACTATTCGAAAGATGAAGGCGCTGACGCAATAATCGTATCTCCTCGCATTTCATCTCTTTCGGCGCATTCACCTTTATATATTTATTGCTTTTTGCAATAACTCCATTCTTCTTCGGGTAAAGCGCATCCTTGATTATATCATCGTAGTAGTTCTTCACTTATTTCCCCAGAATATGCATCGATTCTTCTATCTGGGCTTTAAGCTTCCCGATACATTTACCGCAACCTGTTCCAGCTCCTGTAAGGCGTTGTAAATCCTCAAGGTTCTTCACCTTATCCTCTTTAACAAGGTTCTCAATCATCTGATCTGTAACACCCTTGCATTCACAAATGATTGTAGCAGCTTTAGCCTTATATGGATTAGGAAGATGATTCTTCTCAAGATAATCATCTATAGCACTCCTGAGAGCCTTGTCTCCCAAAACTGAGCAATGAAACTTATGCTCCGGTAGTCCCCCCAGCTTATCCATTATAGCTTTAGGAGTGAGTTTGTAAGCCTCTTCGATTGTCATTCCAATAGCCATCTCACTCATCATTGAGGTGCTAGCAATAGCACTGGCGCAACCGTAGGTAAGCCATCTAAGATCACTTATTTTCCCGTCCTTAACCTTAATACCGACTCTCATTTGGTCCCCACAAGCAAGAGAACCGACCTCTCCCACTCCTTCAGGAACAAAATCCTCGTCCTCTCTCCATAGATTACGGGGATTCATAAAGTGATCTTTAACTATATCTGTATATACCCATTGTGACATAAAACTATTCGCCATAAGTTAACCTCTTCTTGTACTCATTGCTCTTATTCTTTCGATTATCGGAGGAAGTTTTTCAAGCGTATAGAGTACATCTTCTTCCGTATTATATCGACCAAACGAGAAACGTATCGAACCATGTGCTAATTCCACATCAAGCCCGGCCGCAAGAAGTACATAACTCGGCTCAAGAGACCCTGATGCACATGCACTTCCCGTAGAGACCTCTATACCCTCGAGATCTAAATAGAGAAGAATCGACTCTCCTTCTGCTGAAGGGAATGAAACATTCAATGTTCCCGGAAGACATTTTTCAGGATCATTTGTTCCATTTATAACGACATTTGGAATCCTCTCTTCGATACCTTTTCTAAGCATCTCTCTGAGCCTCCAGAGTCTATCATGTTCCTCTTTGAGGTTCTTTCTGGCCAACTCTGCAGCTTTACCCAGTCCAATTATACTTTGGTTGTTGTATGTTCCGGCACGGAAACCTCCCTCTTGGTGGCCACCGTGAATAAATGGAGAAATAGGAGAACCAGACTTTACGTATAGTACACCGATTCCCTTAGGACCATAGAATTTGTGTCCGCTGAGAGAAAGATAGTCAACACCAAGCTCTTTAACATCAACATTTATCTTGCCGATTGCTTGAGTCGCGTCAGTGTGGAAGTAAGCTCCCTTCTTATGTGCAATCTCGGATGCCTTCTTAACAGGTTGAATTACACCACTTTCGTTGTTTCCTGTCATTAGAGAAAGAAGCGCTACATCATCCCCCATCATCTTTTCCAAAATAGACAAATCGAGTTCGCCGATTTTTGTTACGGGAACGAACTCTACTTTATATCCCTTGGAAATGAGATACTTAGCAGTCTCAATTGATGCAGGATGCTCAACTGTGGAAAGAAGAATCCTATTTCTTTTACTTCCCTTGTCGATTTCATCTCTGAAGATGTTGAAAACCGTGTTATTAGACTCTGAGGCACCGGAGTTGAAATAAATCTCTCCGGGATCCGAATTTATCAATGCGCTAACTTCTTCTCGCGCCCATTTAATAGCGCTCATGCTCTCCCTTCCAAGAGAATGCATGCTTGAAGCATTACCGTAGAGGTCTGCTGTCTCAGCCATTATAGCTTTGACCTCATCAGCCATCCTCGTTGTCGCATTGTTGTCAAGATAGACAATCCTACCCATATGTATTTTCCTTATGCCCTTAAATTAATGATTAGTCATCCCTACGTCAAGGTTAAACGTAACAAACTCAAACCTCAAAAATGAAACGGGAATGCTAGAGAAGAAGCATTTCCATCTTTTCTTCGTCTATCGAGGGAGCTATCTTGATTATTGATGCTGTTGCCGTACCTTTTGAAGTAATGGCCATATCTGCCGAAAGTCTCCTTCCATGGTCAATAAACTCCACACTGTAGCCGTCAGAGCTTATCAAAAGGAGGTCGCCTTCATCAGAGTAAACATAATTGTCCAGATAATTAAGAGTCCCGATTTCTGCTTTTTCTACTCGTCCGTTCCAATTAGGAGGGAAATTCAAACTAAGAAACGATTCGGCGCCATTGAGAGTGGCTACAAAAGACTCCAGGTGTGATACTAAATATTCCGAAGGCGACAGAAAATCATATTGCTTCTTCTCATCAGATTTTGCAGATATCGCAATAGAGGGGATAGAGTACATTGCACCTTGCCTGGCTGCAGCACAAGTTCCGGAGTAAAGAGTGTCACTTGAGAGATTATAACCGTGGTTTATTCCACTTATGATGCAATCTACCTTGAAGGGAAGAAAACCGGAACGAATCGGATAGATGACACAGTCTGCAGGAGTGCCTTCAAGAGAGTAGTGTCTTTCGTCATATCGGTGCACTCTCATGTCTCCATGCACTGTCATCGAATGACTTTTTGCACTTTGCTCTGTGTGTGGAGCTACTGTACATACATCGTGCCCACAACTACGCAATACTCTTTCTAGGGTTAATATTCCCTCTGCTTTATAGCTGTCATCATTTGTTAATAATATATTCATTCTATTTCTACACCAGAAGAAGGATAGAAAGGTATGCTTTTAGGGTGAAAACCGAATATCCTCTCATACTCCTCTGACCTCTGATTATTGGGAAACTCATATTCTTCGTCAACCACACATAAAAAAGAACCGGCACTTCCGTTATCAATAGAAGAGAGTCCTAAAACACTACTGTTTTCCTTAGAACGACGGAAGATCCAGTCTATCTCCGGGCTTGTAAGATCAGCATTAGTCATCAATGAGCGCTGGGAGGAAGAAAGCATACGGGAAAATGTAGCCTCATCATGCTTTGTGATGCTCTCAAAGGCAAGCCTAGCGTTCTCCGACGTACAGGTGAGAAACATCAGTCCCCTTCTTTCACTCTCACTAAGCGAGGAAGTATAGTATCGTATTTCACGCTCGGATAGATTTCTTAAGTCGCCGTTTGCCTTAGATAAAGAGAGAATATTCCTGGTAAAACGTGGAATCGAAAGCTTAAACTCATCATATTCAGGAGTAAGTACGGAATAAGGAAGAGATGAATCGAAGACATATGATTTTGCTCCGGTAAATGAATACTCAAAGCCTTTCATTTCCATTTTTTTCTCATCAAATAGATAAACCTTACCCCTTTCAGCGTTGACGAGGAGCCATATATCTCTATAGCGAAGAGTAATTTCTGGAGAAAATGAGGCTGAGCTTAGTGCAATGGATATAATTCTCGTCTTATCCCAACCGAGATTTAGGAACTTGTTGAACGCCGTTATGAGGCCGACGCAAATCTCCCCGAAGAGAGACGAGGCGCTGACAGTGCATCCTTTTCCAGATATAAGAATATTGAAGCCATTAGTCTTGACTCCAGATCTTAAGAGTTCCGAGAAGACTGCTTTGACTGCATTTGCCCATTTATCTTCCCTACGATATTTAATACTCGAAATTGTAAACTTCTTCTTGTCCTGCTTTGTTAAATTCACAACTCTGACAAGATTGTCTATGCGACGCGAAATGGTAATGGTGATTCCTTCATCTGTATTACAGACAAGACTCCATCCTTTTATATATTCAGAAAAAATACCAAGTATCGTAGTGGGTTGAGAAACAGAGACTGACATCTCTGCATTTTCCCCGAATTCATTTTTGTGGGCCAAAGCCGGCTCGTTCAAAACACCTCTCCTTTGAGTCAATTATCTATCTCCAAAAAGGAAAAGGCAAATTTTATTTATATAAATCAAAACAAAAAAACCGCAGATTTCTCCGCGGCATAAGATATGTCCTTTCATCCTCAGTTGGATGCTCTTCCGTATCTCTTATTAAATCTTTCAACTCTTCCAGTTGTATCGACAAGCTTCTGTGTGCCTGTGAAGAATGGATGACAAGCAGAACAGATTTCAACTGTCAGGTTCTTAGCTGTTGTCTTAGTCTTGATTACATTACCGCATGAGCAGCGGATTTCCTTAAGCTCGTAGTTTGGGTGGATTCCCTCTTTCATAATTTTTCTCCTTATATCTATTGTCTGCTTTCACAGACAAGCTTTTCTCATTCAGCTCCTCAAACTGGTATTCATCATGCCTAGGAACTCCTTATTGTTGTTCGTTTTCGCCATTTTGTCAATTATATCGACAGACATGTCTATGTCATCAAGATTACCGAACGAAGAACGTAGGAGGAATACGCGAGCAAGAGTCGTCTCATCAAGAAGAAGGTCATCTCTTCTCGTGCCACTCTTTTTGATATTAATCGCTGGGAATTTACGGTTATCGGCCATTTTTCTATCAAGAACGATTTCGTTGTTTCCTGTTCCCTTGAACTCTTCGAAGATGACTTCATCCATTCTACTTCCCGTCTCGATAAGCGCTGTAGATATTATAGTCAGGCTTCCTCCATTCTCTATATTTCTCGCAGCTCCGAAGAATCTCTTAGGCTTATGAAGTGCATTGGAGTCGACACCTCCTGAGAGGATCTTCCCAGATGCAGGCACCGTTTGGTTGTAGGCACGCGCAAGACGAGTTATAGAATCGAGTAGGATAACTACATCCTTCTTATATTCAACAAGTCTCTTTGCCTTTTCTATTACCATCTCTGCAACTTGCACATGGTGAGTTGCCTGCTCATCGAAAGTTGATGCAACAACCTCTGCATTTACATTACGCTTCATGTCCGTTACTTCTTCCGGTCTCTCATCAACAAGAAGAATCATCAATATAACCTCAGGATGATTGTGCGTAATCGCGTTGGCTATCTTCTGCATGAGAACTGTCTTACCTGTTCTAGGAGGAGCAACAATGAGAGAACGCTGTCCCTTTCCGATAGGACAAAAGAGGTCGACAACACGGGTTGAAAGATCACTCTTCTTTCCTTCCTCTACTATCTCAAGGTTTAAGCATTCATCTGGAAAAAGCGGTGTTAAAGAGTCAAAGGGAGCGCGTATCTTTGCCATCTTCGGCTCTTCCCCATTAACCGACATTACTCTGACAACAGATGAATATTTCTCGTTATCCCTTGGAGCACGAATTTGAGCAAGAACTGTGTCCCCTGTCTTGAGACCGACACCTTTGATTATCGATGAAGGAACATAAACATCGTCAGAACCAGGAAGATAGTTATTCACTGCATAACGAATGTAGCCGTAGCCGCCATCGCTGAGTGTTTCAAGAACACCTTCAACCATTATAGCGCCGCCGATAGATGAATGATGACGCAATATTTTTATAATCAGATCCTGCTTACGAGAGTCGAGAATTACATCCTCACTCAGCCCCGCATCCTTTGCTCTATTTCTTATAGCCTCGAGAGAGAGTGCAGTCAAAACAGAGACAAATAGCTGTGGCGCATCCGGATGCTCATCAAGATTTATCTCAGGTGGAATATCTTCCTGGGGGCGCCTATCCTTCTTGTTCTTGAACTTATCTTTCTTCTGGAATCTGACACGCTCAATCTGCTGAGGCTTCTCTTCTAGGTGTTCTTCGGTGAAATCTGCTCCAGTTTTTTCTGTCTCTTCTTCCTTCTTTTCTACTTCTTCTTCAATTGGAGTCTCTACACTCTCAGATATCTCAGCTCTCTCAAGAGGAGCTTGATCTTCTTTATGAGTAGAGTCTACACTCTCCTCTTTTTCTTTCTTTTTCCTTTGAGTTTTATGAGTGTGCTTTTTCTCTGAATTCTTTTTTTCTTCTTCAGTAGAAGTTTCCACACTGTTTGTTAGAGTCTCTTCATCCTCTTTCTTCTCGTCTTCTTTTTCCTCAGAAGAAGTAATCTTTTTCTTGACACAAACCTTTCTCTTTACAGGAACTTTAACTGTAACTTTCTTTTTCTCTTCTGTGGCTGGCATTTCAGGTGCCTTTGCCGGTTCATTAATGTCTGAGGACATCTACACCTCTATATATATCAAGTATAATATTGTTTATTATTTGAATGAAAACTTAGAAATAGAGAGCCTAGGCTTCCCTTATTACATGAAAATTCTAAACAGTCATAATCAATTTTGTCAACAAGTACACCCGCCTGGCATGAAAGAAGAGAGAAAATTATGATACATGAGAAAAATAAACTCAAAATAGAGCTCAAATTAAGCCGAATAAATCAAAACACGGTCCACTTTTCTACAATACTTTTCAAATCCTTTCCTTCAATGTATGCGCGCATAAGAAGAAACGCACAGAGGGAGGAGCGCCGCCTTATTCCGTCCCGAGACATATGAGGAAGAAAAAGAGTTAGCGCCTCGCTCTCTCTTTTCTTAGCAGAGAAACCGAATGAGACTGTCCCGACATCCTTTCCCTCGCTTTTTTCAGGACCGGCGACCCCGGTAATCGAAAAGCTGTAGTCAGAAGATGTCAACGCTCTTACGCCTTCTGCCATCTCTCGTGCACACTCGGGGGAGACTACGCCGTATTTTTCAATAACGCTCTTTTCTACCCCAAGTACATTTTCTTTCACAAGTGGAGAATAAGAGACAACACCACCGAGCATATAAGAACTCGCGCCACTTATAGAGGTAAGAAGCGCTTGAGAGAGCCCCCCGGTGCAGCTCTCTGCTGCAGATATCGTCTCGCCATTCTTTTTCAGTGTATCTACAAGTTCCTCTAAGGCAGAGACATCGCCCCTTTCAATTCTCATCGGACCTAGTAGAGAGGATAGCTTTCCGATCGCTCTATCTCTTCTCTCTTTATCCTTTCCCGATACATAGAGCGATATTTTATAATCCTGGAAGCGTGTTCCCCACATAAGAGTACTATCTACACTTTGTACTAGCTCATCAAGCCTAGCCTCACTCAGAGCGAACACAGAATACTCATCTTTTTCTTCCCTCTCTAGGGAAAAATGCTTAGATAGTAGTGGAATAACAAAGGAATAAAACATCGGCCTCATCTCCCTCGGGGGGCCCGGAAGGGAAATTATAAGAGTTTCCCCTATAGAGCCATAGAAACCCGGGGCTGTCCCGTTTGGATTTGAAATTACCGTAAAGCCCTGAGGAATATAACTCTGCTTCTCATTCGATCCGTATGCCCTCTCTCCGAGAGAAGAGAGAAGGTGCTTCCATGCTTCTTCGTCTCTTACAAGTTTTTTTCCTGCGCACTCTGCTATAGAGAGCCTTGTCATATCATCAAGAGTGGGTCCAAGCCCACCGGTTATGATGACACAGTCATTAGATGGAATGAGAGTAGAGAGAGCCTCTTTTATTGTGCCGTCATCGGGGACAAGAACGCTCTCTTTAAAGTTAAGACCAAGCTCTGTTACTGCCTTAGCAACAAGGGCTGTGTGCTTGTCTTCTATTATCCCACGTGTTAATTCAGTTCCTATTACAACTAAAGCGATGTTCTTCAATTCTTTTTTCTCTTTTTTATAATTAGAACCACATTTCTTACTACAAAATAAGTAATGCTAACTATACTAATCCATATAAATATATATGCGAAAAGATCTATGTGGTTGACATAGAATGTATTTGCGTAGTTCTCTTGACTAAAAATAGGTACTTCATAGACATGATAGCCCATAGTAAATGGTTCCATCGGATCCTGTATCTCTCCCGTCGGCACTATAAGACAGGTTATTCCGCTGTTTGTTCCCCTCACCATGCTCTTTCTTGTCTCGACACACCTGAATGCCGCGATTTCAGCATGCTGCCACTCTGCCGAGGCCTTCTTCGACCAATTATCGTTGGTCATGTTTATTATGAGTTCGGCGCCATTCTTCACGAACTCGGCATTGAGCTCTCCGAACGAGTCTTCATAGCATATCGGAGTGGAGAATGAAACACCATCGAGCGAGAATACAGTTGCCTCTGTTCCAGCTATCCACCAATTGTAATCAAAGGAAAGAAGAAGATTGTATAGCCACGGGAGCTCTTTCTCATATGGAAAATGCTCCGTAAAAGGCACTAGGTGCTGCTTTATATATTCACCCTTTATCTCCCCATCCTCAAAGAGTATTACAGTATTATACTCCTGACTGTTCTTATTACCGTTTTCATCGTATGGTTCTTTGCTTTCGTCTTTTATTACGGACTTCGGGTTACCTGTAAGGAGTGGTACTCCTATGCTCTCTGCGTATTCGACAAAGTCGATAGTAAGGTCATGAATACTCTCCCATGCTGTGCCATCTGCATCATACTTTGTATGCCAATAGACAGAAGGCACGAATGCCGTTTCAGACCAAACAATCAAATCTGGGTTTTCAGTTAGGGACGCCGTTGTATATCTCTTGAGATTATTGAAGTTATTCAAATATGTTCTGTATCCACCCTTCCACGAGTCATGGTTATGTTGTACAGTTGCAACGCGGAGTGTGGAATCACCATCCCTCTGAGTCCAATAAGAGAGTGAACATATACCATAAACGATGGTTAGGATTATAAGAATTACATATATAATAAGTGGTATTCTGTTATCTCTGATACTCTTTTTGAAATTCAATCTTCCTTCTTTCACATAAGAGAAGAGGCAATCTGCCAAATACGATTCAAAGAAGACCATGAGATAAATGACACCCCATATTCCTGTGATATCGACAATTTGATATAGAACAGGGTATGAATATAAAGCATATACGATATTGCCATAGGGGTATCCTGCAAACCAATTCTCTGCCAAGTACGCATATGAAGCCCAAACAAAACCTTTGAGGATATATCCTTTCTTCGGGAAGGCACTATCAATTGCTTTAAGAGCAAGAAAAAGAAGTATCATCTCCCCGCCCTTAATAACGGGCGCAATTACAATAGCGAGTGCATGGAAACCTTTCAGCCAATAATTGAAAAAGAAATAATATACAAGGCCGAATATAAAGCCATAGAGCCACACCCGACTCCAAGTTGTGTTCTTTATCACCGCAAAAACCGGGATGAGAGCAATTAGTGCCAAGAGTCCTAATCCGTCATCAGATAAGAAGCCTGGGAAAGCCGCAGCAAGGACAAAAGCACTAGATAGTAAAACAAGAACCTCAGAACATGTAGTCCCGAGGCCCCGTGAATTATTGTTTTTTTTCAAAGAAAACTCCAATTATTCTTCAATTCCATCCGTTAGATCCCAAACGAAATCCTTAAGCTCTTTTCCGGGTCTAAAGATTGCAACCCCATGTTTGTCGACTGCAACAACTTCTCCAGTCTTTGGGTTTCTTGCCTTCTCTCTACCTTTTCTGACTCTTACTTCGAATGTTCCGAATCCTCTGAGTTCGATAACACGATTATCCTTAAGACCATCTTTTATCTCTTCGAACAATTCGTCGATAACACTATGTATCTCGTTTCTGTTGAAACCGAGCTTATTGTGAAGATTTTCAATGATAGCTGCTTTTGTAAGTTTCTCTTCCATTTTTCTATTCTCCAAAATAAAAGGTGATTAAGCGAGCTTGTTGTAAGCCTGTGTCATTCTGCTCTTTTTTCTGCTTGCAGTATTAGGATGCATTACACCCTTACTTGCTGCTGAATCAAGAAGTTTAACAGAAAGAGCCAATGCTTCTTTAGCTGCTGCCTTATCGCCGCTCTCTAATGCTGCATTGAACTTTTTGACAGCTGTACGACATGTACTCTTAGCTGCGCGATTTCTAAGACGGCGCTTAGCATTCTGGCGATCTCTCTTCTCTACTGACTTGCTTGACATTATATTTCCTCCAAA
>CAVFXW010000031.1:0-78952 GCA_963626675.1 Clostridium sp. CAG:452
AAACGCTTTCATCTCTGTAATTGAATTACCGAGGATTCCCGCTTTTTTTCCTAAACATTCTGGTTAAGAAATGGAAAAGAGTGAACTTGACTATCCTTTGGGTTCACTCTTTTTTTATTTTATAAACGCATAAAAATATCTTCAAATAGATATAAGAGGAACAATTTTATTAAATATCCACATTCTGGGCCATTTTTCACAAGATTTGGTATATTCAACAAAAAGAAAAATACTTCTCATTTATTAACTGACAAAGACTCGATTCTATTCTAGAATTTCAACTATGAACACAGATTTAATTTACAACATCATTATGATCCTTGTGGGGATAGTTCTGATTTATCTGGCAATCAAAAAGGAAATGGAGCCTACTCTCCTACTTCCAATGGGCTTTGGTGCAATATTAGTAAACATGCCGGGCTCTGTAATTGCGGATGAGGTTGGTATTTTCACTTGGCTCTACAATTTCGGCATCGAGACCTATGAGGTTTTCCCGTTGCTCCTCTTCATCGGTATTGGAGCAATGATCGATTTCGGTCCACTCATTCAAAAGCCTTGGCTCATCTTCGTAGGGGCAGCTGGACAGGGCGGCATCTTCTTGTCAATGATGCTCGCTTCATTCTTCTTCCCTCTCAATGATGCTGCATCCATCGGTATAATCGGTGCTGCAGATGGTCCGACGGCAATTCTTGTCTCACAAAGACTCTCAAGCCAATTCATAGCTCCGATTCTTATCGTTGCCTATTGCTATATGGCTCTTGTACCTATCATCCAGCCTGCAGTACTCAAGCTCACGACAACAAAAAAAGAAAGAGAAATAAAGATGAGTTATCGTGCAGGTGCAATCTCAAAGACTACAAAGATCATCTTCCCGATTGCAGTTTCCATCATATGTTCACTCTTAGCTCCAGATAGCGCAGCTTTAGTAGGAATGCTTATGTTCGGAAATCTCTTGAGGGAATGCGGAGTATTGGACTCACTCTCACGTGCAGCACAAGATATCCTCTCTCCACTCATCTCACTTCTTCTCGGGCTTGCAATAGCTCCTATGATGAAGGGACCGGATCTATTAACAGTCAATACATTGATGATTATTGCATTCGGACTTCTGGCATTCATCTTCGATACAGCATGCGGTGTTTTCTTTATGAAGGTAGTAAACATCTTCCTTCCGAAGGAGCACAAAGTTAATCCGCTTATCGGAGGCGCCGGAATTTCGGCATTCCCGATGTCAAGTAGAGTTGTCCAGAAGGTCGGACAAGAGGCGAACAAGCAAAATCACCTTTTGCCTTTCGCACTCGGCGCAAATGTCGCAGGACAGATCGGCTCAGTTCTTGCCGGCGGCTTGATTCTTTCAATGTTTGCTTGATAGGAGGCTAATATGTTCGGACACGTAACAAACGCAAGTGTAAAATCAGTCGGTGAGGCTGTTAAATTCGGTTTCCGTGCCTGGGCTCTTCTAGCTCTGGCTATGGGTATCATATTTCTCGTAGTTGTAATCCTGAATAAGGTTTCAAACAAGAAAAAAGACGATAACAAATAAAAAAAATCGTCCTCAACTACCATAAGCTCTCTCAAAAATGGGAGGGCTTTTCCTTTTTATGTGCGCCCCTCTTCACTTTAATTGAAATTAGTGTTAAATACACTCATCTGTAAAGAGTTGTATATGAATAATTCAGTAACCCCGTCTTCATTTGGAAGCGAGAAATTGAGCCGTCTTATTCTGAAGATGGCCCCGCCTGTGATGCTGAGCCAGCTTATACAGGCTTTATATAATATTGTCGACAGTTATTTTGTTGGAGCTTATTCCACAAGCGCTCTCACTTCGCTCTCTGTTGTCTATCCGCTGCAATGGCTCAGCACAGCTCTTGCCGTGGGGCTGGGAGTCGGAGTTAATACCTATACCTCAAGACTCTATGCCCTCAACGAGGATGAAAGAGCCAAAAGAAGTGGCGGATGCGGTATGATTCTGGAAATCATCATATGGATCATCTACTCTCTTTTTATTCTTCTCTTTCTCAAGCCATATGTACATCTTTCAGCAAATGCTGATGAGGTAATCAGCGATAGCCTGACTTACGGCTATATCGTCTGTATAGGGTCTCTTGGCCTCTTTTTAGAAAGCAATTGGACCAAAATTCTACAGGCCAGGGGCTCAATGATAGTTCCGATGATTGCACAAGTAAGCGGCGCTCTCACAAACATCATATTCGATCCACTTCTAATATATGGCATAGGGCCGTTTCCTTCTCTCGGAGTCAAGGGGGCCGCGATTGCAACAGTTATGGGACAATGTGTTGCTGCCGCAGTAGTTGCACCAAAAGGATTCAGAAAACCACCGAAGAAAATATCTCTTATTAAACAGCTTTCAAGTCATATACTCCAGCTAGGATATCCATCGATGCTCTCGCAATGCACGATGAGCGTTTATATAATCGTTCTCAACCTCATACTCGCTCAATTCGGCGATGAGGCTGTCACAGTACTCGGACTCTATTATAAATACCAATCGTTTTTCTTCATTCCTCTTCTTGCATTACAGACGTGTGTTGTTCCAATCATAAGTTACAACTATGCAATCAAAAACTACAAAAGATGTAAAGAAAGCGTAAACTTAACTCTTCTTGTAGCCTCTTTCTTCATGTCCATAGGAATGTTCTGTTTCATAGGTATTCCCAAAACAATTCTATCTGTCTTCACAAGAGACATAGCGGTTCTTGAAGTTGGAATAAGTGCGTTTAGGATCATCGGCACAAGTTTCATATCAGCAGTATTCTCTCTCACATTCCCTGTTTTCTTTCAAGCGATAGGAAATTCCCTCAAGAGTACACTCATAGCATTAACACGCCAAATCTTCTGTCTTATACCCTTTTTCTACCTACTATCAAAGATATCTCTGAGAGCCACATGGTTTGCTTTTCCTCTCTCCGAGACAACTGCAGGCGTCATAGGCCTAATTTGTTACATCTATGAAATCAGGAGGTGGAACAAAATGGAAAGAGATGAGAAGGCATCTATATAAGGGCTCTAAGTTCGGCAGTATACTTATCAACATATTCCTTTGGAAAGTCTGATGATATATATATTATCCCCTTGATAATATTCTTAATCTTGCTCTTAGAGTCGATAGAGCTCTCAACAAGTTTATCCAAAAGATCGATTACTTCTTTTGTGACGGGGTTATCCAACTCATCTATTTTTTCTTCCGGATAGTCATCGTTGTGTCCACAGGGAGACGCACAAAGAAAACATGATGGCACAGTCTCTTTCTTCTTTTCAATAAGCTTTTCTTTTAAAGAAGAAGGAGGATTATCGCTCTCAATGGCGCTAAGGGCCGAAAAGATAAGAGAAATGGTATCTTCTGTCGGCTCCTCCACGCCCTCAAGTGCGCGTGAGAGTCCTATTAAAGATGATAACAAGGAGAGAGTTTCTTTCTTGAAATATATTGACATACTAGAGATGCTACCACAACTGACATAAGCGGACAATTGGGGTACAATTGAGTAATGGATTTAAGTAGAACAGAAATGCTTATTGGGAGAGAGAATATAGAGAAGCTCCAAAAAAGTCATGTGGCAATATTTGGACTCGGGGGAGTCGGAGGATATGTAACGGAAGCCTTAGCCAGAAGTGGCATCGGGAAATTTGATCTCATAGATTCCGACAGAGTAGAACCATCCAATATAAACCGCCAAATAATTGCCTCAGAGGATACTATTGGAGAAAAGAAGACCGATGTAATGAAAAGACGCATTCTTTCGATCAATAAGGATGCTATAGTCAACACCTATGATATCTTCTACCTACCTGAGACAAAAAATCTCTTTGATTTCAGAGCTTACGACTACATTGTTGATGCCATAGATACAGTAACTGGTAAACTCACACTCATAGAGGAAGCAGAGCGACAATCTAGCGCGATTATATCATCGATGGGAGCGGGGAACAAACTCGACCCCACACTCTTCTGTGTTTCAGATATTTACTCAACAAGAGTCGATCCACTTGCCAGGGTGATGCGAAGAGAACTCAAAAAGCGAGGAATAAAAAAACTCAAAGTAGTCTACTCGACAGAAGAGCCCATTAAGCCATCGTCTCAAGAAAATAGATCAACTCCCGGTTCGATTAGTTTCATACCATCGGTATGTGGACTTATTATTGCATCAGAGGTGATTAAAGATTTAATCCGCTCGGGGGAATGAAATCTCCACACTTGTTCCTTTTCCAGGCGCAGAAGAAAGATTAATCTCTCCCTTCATCAAAAGTGTGGCATTCTTTACAATACTAAGCCCCAGCCCAGTTCCACCTTCGCTTTTACTTCTTGCTTTATCTACTCTGTAGAAGCGCTCGAAAATACGGCTTTGATGCTCTTTAGGAATCCCTATACCGTTATCCTCGACAGCAAGGAATGCTCTATCACCTTTCTTTTTTGTAATGACTTCCACCTTTGGAGAGAGACTTCCCTTATATCGAATTGCATTATCCATAAGGTTATAGATTATTTCATGAAGAAGCTTAGAGCTTCCCTTCAAGAACACATCCTCAAGATTGAGTATTGTCTCCACACCGGCGTTTTCAGCCTTTAGGGAAAGCTCCGACGAAACATCTAATGCAGAAGTTTTTAAATTAATAGTCTCCTCCACGCTCTCGCTTCCTTCATCAAGGGATGAGAGATTGAGTATATCAGAAACTAGGTTTATCAACCTCTCAGCCTCTCTGTAGATATCTTGAGAAAAATCAACGACCTTGTCTTCAGGAACGCTGCCACTCATTAAAAGTTCAGCAAAACCGGAAATCGTTGTAAGAGGTGTTTTGAGTTCATGTGATACATTTGCAGTGAACTCCCGTCTCATATTCTCCCTTTCAACTCTCTCCGTTACATCCCTCAATAGTATGACTATACCCTTACCCGATGGATAGGCAACCTCTTCAATCATCCTCCCGTCAACAGAAAGTACGCTCTCACTCCTTTTTCCGCCAAGCGCATCAAGGACTGTCTTCTTCCCTTCTCCCGACTCAAAATAAGCAAAAACAGAACTTCCTTTTTCCTCTCCGTTTCTCATGAGTGTAAGGAAGCTCTTGTTATAAGAAAGAATTTCTCCCGAGAGGCTTACAATACAAAGCCCCTCCTCAAGGGAAGAAGAAATGAGTTCAAACTCTTTTTTCTTCTCCTGGCTCTTTGTTATCTCCTCTTTCACTCTATCCTTCTCTTTTTTGAGTCGCACAAGAAGTGGAGAGAGCTCGTCATATGTATCATTTTCTTCCGGTAAATCCAAGTTGAGAGTGTTTATAGGTTCCACAATCCTTTTTGAAATGACACGAGAGAAAACAATCATCAAAAGAAAGACGATGATGAGCGTAAAAAGAAGAGGAACAATAAGAAGGGATAAAAACGAAAAAAGCGTCTTTGCCTCTGTAGAGATACGAAGAACCATATTACCCTGTATTCTTTTTGCCGAGTACACACTTTTTAATGAGAGTGTGTCACTTCTCCTCTCGCTTTCTCCAATTCCGTTCTCGAGAGCCTCTCTCACCTCTTCTCTATCAAGATGATTTTCCATTGATGACTCATCAGCAGAGCTATCAAACAAGACGACGCCTTCTTCATCTATTAGTGTAAGTCTTCGTCCTCCAATATTAAGAGATGTATAATCTCCTCCGTTCAATATATAAGACTCTATTGAGGTAAGCTCTACCATCAAGTCCTCTTCTATCCTATTCTCATATGTATGGTAGAAAAGAATAAGAGTAGTAGGTAGAACAAGAACAACGGTAATCATTGATACTAAAAGCAGCCAAAGAAATACAGTCTTCCTCATCTCTCTTCATCCTTTCTTATTCTATAACCGACGCCCTTTACGGTCTCGATTATAATAGCTTTCTCATCAAGTTTCTCTCTGAGATGTCTTATATGTACATCAACAGTGCGGCTCTCACCGTAATAGTCATACCCCCACACATTCTTAAGAAGCGTTTCCCGGCTTATTGCAAATCCCTTATTCGAAAGAAGATATTCAAGAAGCTCATATTCTTTGAGGGGAAGAGAAATAGGAGTTCCTGCTTTATAGACCTTATGTTCTCCCCTGTTAAGAACAATATCGAAAGCAAATAAATTATCGTCATCACGCTTTTTTCCACTTCGTCTCAATAGAGCCTTAGTGCGGCTTATGAGTTCAATGACTCCAAAAGGCTTTGCCAGATAATCGTCTGCCCCGCTATCGAGTCCCGTTGCTATATCAAGTTCAGTCGACTTTGCTGTCAAAAACATAACAGGAATCGACTTATAATCATTGCTCTTTTTAAGAAGAGAAAGAATCTCGAGTCCAGAGAGCCCCGGAAGCATAATATCTAGGATAAAAAGCTCACAATCCAGAAACTTTCCCCCACTCTCCTCCCAAGATGTGAATACACAAACACTGTATCCATTCATCTCCAGGGCATACTTAACGAGTTTTCCTATAGAAGGATCATCTTCAATTAAAACTATCATACCGTACCACTCTCATATAAAACCCATTTTGAGATACTTGCTGCATGGTCTCCCATTCTCTCGAGGTATTTTGCAAGCATCATCAAGTCCGGCGCTTCCTCCGATAGGGGAGAGTTATTCCTAATGAGAGCGATGAGCTTTCTCTTCGCCTCAAGAAAATAGGAATCAACCTCATCATCCATCTTTAAGGTAAGACGCGCGAGGGAGGGATTCTGCTCCACATATGATTGTACAGCATCCTCGACCATTTTCTTAACACTTAAACACATTTTATCGAGAGATATTTCACTATAAATCGAACAATCTGTTATATAAGCCATAACTTCAGCCGAGTCGAGACTGTTATCACTAATGCGCTCAAGATCTGAGATTATTTTCGTTGCACTATTTATCAGTCTAAGGTCTCCTGCAACAGGATGAAAGCGCAAGAGGAGATTAACACATGAGGCCTCACCTTCCTTAGTGAGTTTCTCTATTTCCTCTGTTTTTTCTGTAATACTCTCAATCACATTTCTTCTTTTTCCACTCATCGCCTCGGACAATAGCTCTACCGAATTCTCTGTCATTGAAGCCATCTTCACTATTAAAAGATTCAATCCGTTAAGCTCATTATCAAATCTGTTAGCCATATTAGCCGAACCTCCCTGTAATATAATCCTCGGTCTTTTTGTTCTGTGGAGAAGAGAATATTTTCGTAGTATCGTCATACTCGATTAAATCTCCAAGGAGAAAAAAAGCTGTTCTATCGGAGATACGGAGTGCCTGTTGCATGTTATGTGTGACGATCACTATCGTAAAACGCTTCTTCAAATCTAATGCAAGGTCCTCGATCCTTTGAGTCGATATAGGATCAAGGGCGGATGTAGGCTCATCCATCAATAGCACGGACGGATTAACGGCAATAGAGCGGGCTATGCATAGTCTCTGCTGCTGGCCGCCACTGAGTCCCATGGCACTCTTATTAAGTCTATCTTTCACCTCATCAAAGAGAAAAGCTGCCCTAAGAGATTCTTCGACTATCTCATCCAATTTAACTTTGCGTTTCTCTCCATGGATCCTAGGCCCGTACGCAACATTGTCATATATCGAAAAAGGAAAGGGATTAGGCTTTTGAAAGACCATGCCGACCTCTTTTCTAAGTTCAGAAACATCCACATCCTTTGAGTATATGTTCTTACCATTATAAATGATTTCTCCTTCTAAGCGGCACAAAGGTATGAGGTCATTCATTCTGTTAAGACATCTAAGAAATGTGCTCTTACCACATCCTGATGGACCTATCAAAGAGACTATACTTTTCTCCGGGATATTCATATTTATCCCCTTTAATGCTTCTGTGTTTCCGTAATATAAATGCAAATTTGAGATTGAAAAGATATTATTCATCCTCCCCTCCTTTTACTCTGCATACAACCTTACTTAAAAGGTTGATAAAAAGTACAAGAATCAAAAGGACGGCACTAGTCGCCCTTGCCTCTTTAATATGGAGGCCTTCGCTCATTAGAGCATACATATGAAGTGAGAGTGTGCGTCCGCTCGAGAGAAGCGAAGATGCAATAGAACTAAAACTCCCCGCCGTATAAATCAATGCAGCTGTCTCCCCAACGATCCTTCCGATGGCTAGAATTATTCCCGAAAGGATTGAGGCTCCCGCAGATGGTATAACGACAGAAAAAATAGTTCTTAGTTTTCCACTCCCAAGAGCGTAAGAAGCTTCTCTGAGTGAAAAAGGAACTTCCATTAAGGCCTCCTCCGTTGTTCTCATCACTATCGGAAGGACCATTATTGCAAGAGTCAATGAACCCGAAAGAATTGAATACCCCATATTGAGAAATGTAGAGAAAAAGATATACCCAAATAGTCCGTAGCAAATAGATGGAATTCCTCCGAGAGTCTCAGAAGTAAGCCTTATCACTCTTACTATACGTCCTCCTTTTGCATACTCTGTAAGATATATGGCCGCAGAAATCGAAAGAGGAAGTGCAACAAGAAGGGTCAATACCATGATGAATATGGTATTAATGATTGCAGGAAGCATAGAAACATTTTCCGAATTATAGTTCCAAGAGAAGAGACTCAATTTAAGTTCAGGAATCCCAAGAATGAGAATGTAGCCTATTATTAGAATCAGAAATGCTGCAACAAGGAATGCCGATAATCTAATAAGAATGAAAAGTATCCTTTGTGTTACGCCATTCATTTCTTTTTCCTCCTCTGTAGCTTTGTAAATGCAATGTTGATTATCAAAATGAAGACAAAGAGTACCGCACCTGTTGCGATAAGAGCCTCTCTATGGAGATCCGTAGCATATCCCATCTCGAGTACTATGTTTGCGGTCATCGTTCTTACTCCCTTTAAGATTGACTTGGGCATGACAGCTTGGTTCCCCGCAACCATTATGACAGCCATTGTCTCTCCGATACTTCGCCCTATACCCAGTATTACAGATGACATAATTCCGGAAGAAGCAGCAGGCATAATGACACGGAATATCGCGTTTTCCTTTCTGTCCCCTAGTGCAAGTGCTCCAAAAAGCAAGGCACTATCTACAGAGCGCAATGAATTCTCACTTACTGTTATGATCGAAGGAAGAATCATCAGAGCAAGAAGAAGAGAAGCAGCAAGCATGCTTTTTCCACTTCCTCCAAAAAGAGTTTGCATAAACGGAACAATCACCATAAGAGCAAAAAACCCGTATACTATCGACGGTATTCCCGCAAGTAGTTCTACAGCTGGACGCAATATCTTATAGAGCCTAGGTGGGCAGAAAAATGCCATATATACTGCTGTAAAAAGTCCAAGTGGTACACCGAACAATATTGAGAGTCCCGTTACATAGATGGAGGCGAGAATCATAGGAAGAATGCCGTATATATCGTTACTCGGTTTCCATTTTGTTCCTAAGAGAAATTTCACTGGGCCTATCTTCAATATAGTTGGAACAGCATTAACAAATAGAAAGAGACATATCAGAAGAACGGCGAGCACCGAAAATAGTGCTCCGGCCAAAAATATCCCTTCTGCTAACTTTTCCTTCTTCATTAGAGGCTATCCCACGAAGTAACAGATCCGGTGTAGATATTCTTTATCTCGGACGATGTAAGGGAGGAGATAGCATTCTCGTTGTTAACTATAACTGCAATACCGTCCAGCGCGATAGCAGTGCTGGTGAGCCCCTTCTCGACTTCACTTCTCTTGAGCTCTCTTGACGACAGAGCGATATCTGACGCCCCTGTTAGTGCATCATTGAGCCCTGTTGTCGAATCAGATTGCAAAAGAGTAATTCTCACCATAGGATTTAGTGCTGTGTAATTCTCAACAAGGACCTCCATAATAGGATATACCGAGGAAGAACCAGAAATCGTAATGCTTCCGGAGAGCCCTTTTGAAGAATACGATTGGCCATTGTCGTTAACTCTAATATATCCTTTCTTCTCAATTATGCTTTGGCCCTCTTGGCTCATCACGTATGAAAGAAAATCGGAAGAAACCTCATTAAGAGCAAGATATGCGACAATAAAGGGACGTGCAATCTTGTATTTTCCGCTCTTTACACTCTCAACCGTTGGATACTCGCCATCAACGCTGAGTGCCTTCACACTTGAGTTAAGAGATCCCAGAGAGATATAGCCGATTGCATTTCTGTTGCCACTAACTGTTGTAATGACAACACTCGTCGAGTTTACAATTTCAGCGTTCTCACTTGTCATATCTACTTTAACGCCATCCACTTCCTCCTCAATATCAACAAGGGAGATGAATGCTCCCCTTGTTCCGGAGCCTTCTTCACGTGATATAACAGTGATTTCATTATTGTTTTCCTTACCGCCACGAGCAGTAATAGAAACAAGAACCAAACTTACTAAAAGAATAAAAGTGCTTAGCTTTTTCATTTTTCTTTCTCCTTGGCTCAAAAAATAAACTTCCCCTGTTAAGGAGAAAGGAAAGGCATGTTAATTCTATGTTAATTCGTCAGTCTCTAGAGTCCCATAGAGTTAAATAGACTAAAAGAGGACAAGACAACCGTGTAAGAACCATCTCATTGAGTTTTCAATATTGAATATATATCTAGATTACCTTGAATTTTCTTTTCATCACTTAGAAAAAGGGATCTTGAAGACACTCCGCGGGGCTGCTATCCTGAAAGAGATATGACACAAAATGAAAGAGGAAGAATAGAGGAAATGGAGAGAGGACTTAAGAGCGCCTACATCGATTCGTCTGTTGTTTCATCTTCATATTTCAAGCCTTCCTTCATATCGAACATCCCGAATGAAGGCAAGAAGGTACTATCGGAGATAGAAGATTCTCTTCTCTCGTCAGATGAGTACTTGATTGCAGTTGCATTTATCACACTCGACGGCTTAACTCCCCTTCTCGAGACGATACGTGAACTCGATGAAATGGGAATAAAAGGACGTATACTTACAACAAACTATCTCTCCTTCTCAGATCCGAGGGCACTCGATAAGTTAGATTCTCTGTCGTCAATTGAATTAAGAATGTATGACTCTCATCAATCATCTTCTGGTTTTCATACAAAAGGATACATCTTCAAACGAGGCGAAATATACAGAATAATCATTGGTTCTGCAAATATAACATCGGGAGCATTGACGACGAACAGAGAATGGAACACAAAGCTCCTATCCACTGAAAACGGAGAGATAGCGAAAAGCATCCTCAACGAATTTGAAGAACTCTGGAGTGATAAAAATACAAAACCTTATAGCGTAATCAAGGATGAGTACAAAGAAGAGTTTCAAATAAGAGAGAAACAAAGACAGATTGCGCTCAAAGAAAATCCGGTATCTATCGAGAAGTACAGGCTCTCCCCCAACAGAATGCAAATAGGGTTTATCTCAAATCTCAAAAAGATTTTATCAAGAGGAGAAAAGAGGGCACTTTTAATATCTGCAACGGGAACGGGAAAGACATATGCAAGTGCCTTTGCAATGAGGGAACTCGGATATAAAAAAGTTCTCTTTGTTGTGCATAGGGCGCAACTTGCAAATCAGTCTTTGTCATCCTACAAAAAAGTGTTCGACTCTCAATTTACATTCGGCATCCTCGGAGCCGGAGAAAAGGAAAGGGACTGCAACTTCACATTCGCCCTTATCCAGACTCTCTCTAAAGAGAGTGAAATAAAACGCTTTGAGAGAGACTACTTTGATTGCATAATCCTTGATGAAGCACATCACTCAAGCGCCGGAAGTTATAAAAAAATAATCGACTATTTCACGCCTAAGCTTCTTCTTGGAATGACGGCAACGCCCGATAAGAAAGACGACAACATAGACGGCAGAAACATCTATGAGCTCTTCAACTATCAAATAGCTTATGAGATAAGACTCAAGGAGGCAATGGAAGAGAACCTTCTCTGTCCGTTCCACTATTTCGGCGTGAGTGATATCACACTAACGAGTGACGGAAGAAAATTGAATAATGGTGATTTCAATAAACTTGTCTCAGGAGAGCGAGTCGATAAAATCATCGAGAAAGCTAGATATTACGGTTACAGTGGAGACAGAGTGAAAGGACTTGTCTTCTGCTCACGTATTGACGAATCAATCAGACTCGCAAAAGAATTCAATGACCGAGGATATAGGACAATTGCCCTTAATGGAGATAGTACTTCTGAAGAGAGAATGAGAGCATTCGAGCGCCTGGGGGGAGAGGATAGCGAAAATGCCCTCGACTATATATTCTCTGTCGAGATACTCAACGAAGGAGTCGATATAGTAGAAGTCAACCAAGTTATTCTGCTCCGTCCAACACTCTCACCGATCGTATTTATCCAGCAACTCGGAAGAGGACTAAGAAAAGCTCCGAACAAAGACTATGTAGTCATCCTCGACTTCATAGGAAACTATGAGAGCAACTTCATGATTCCCGTCGCCCTCTCTGGAGACAGGAGCTACAACAGAGATACAATAAAGAAATATGTAATCAGTGGAAACAACATAATTCCGGGCTCCTCAACTATCCATTTCGATAGAGTAGCAAAGGAGAGGATATTCCGTGCCGTAGACAGAATGAAGGGGATAAAGGGAATAATCAGAGAGAGTTATAATAGTCTCAAGGACAAACTTGGAAGAAGGCCCTACCTCATGGACTTCTACTCCAACAATGAAGTCGATCCCCTCCTGATCATAAAAGAATATAAGAGCTACTATAATTTTCTCCAGAAAGTCGATATTTCATCAAGTATCCCCCTAAGAAAGAAAGACGAAATGACTCTCGAGTATCTTTCAAAGACCATTCTATCAGGAGTAAGACCATATGAGAGCGAAATAATCTCGTCTCTTCTAAAGACAGAAAATATAGATATCGATGATCTAAAAGAAATAATCGAAAAGAACTATGGAGTAACTGCAGATGAGGATGACATACAAGGAGCTATTTCGGTACTCGAAGGAAATTTCGTCCAGACTGAAAGTGAGAAAGCAAAATACTCTCCACTCGATATCATAAAAGAGAATAATGCAACAATAGAAAGAGGCGCCCTCTACAGAGAGATAGAGAAGAACGAAGAGTATATGAAACAGTTTTGTGACATCATAAATGTCGCACTAGCGCGTTACAAAGAGAAGCATTCAAAGACAAATAATTCAAAAGAGAAATTTATCCTCTACGAAAAATACTCACGCCGTGACGTCTCACTTCTTGTAAATGCCGGGAAGGACATTTCCTCGGTAATGTACGGTAAATACCTAAATAAAGATGATCTGTTCCTTTTCGTCACATATCATAAAGAGAGTGTAAAGGACAGCGATAAAGAATACCTCGACGGAAAACCTGATTATTCAGATAGGTTTGAGGACAACTCCATTTTCCTTTGGGAATCCCAGATCGGAAAGGGAATCGAAAGCTCTTATATGGAGGATGTAAAAAGAGCAAGATTTAAGCACCTACTCATAAAGAAAAGTGACAATGAAACGGACTTCTACTACATGGGATGCTTTGATATAACAGAGATGAAAAATGACAAAAAGAGAGATAACAACGGTATCCTGAGAGATATAACAAAGGTTAAAATGAAGATGCATAATAGCGTAAGAGACGATCTACTACGTTATTTTGCGAGTCCTATAGAGGAAGATTATGAAAACAGTCAAAGTAGTTGCGGCAGTAATTAGAAAAGATAATATGGTCTATGCAACAGAGCGTGGATACGGAGAGTTCAAAGACATGTGGGAGTTCCCCGGAGGAAAGATCGAGGAAGGAGAAATCGCCATAGACGCTCTCAAGAGGGAGATTAAAGAGGAGCTCGACACCACAATCGAAGTCGGAGAATATATCGATACGATAGAATATGACTATCCTACGTTCCATCTCTCAATGGAATGCTATTGGTGTCGAGTTAAGGAAGGAAAACTTACACTGCTCGAGCACGAAAATGCAAAATGGCTCGACAGTGCTTCTCTATACTCCGTCAAATGGCTTAAGGCAGATCTAACAATAATTGAAAAGGTCAAAGAGGGATTGAAAGATCCCTCAAGACTTCTCAAGTAGTTTTTTGCTCGCTTCTCTACCCTTTTGGGCAAGTTCCTTCTCGTCCCAAGAGGTAAGAGAGCCGTCATAAACAACGAACTCACCGTTAATAATCGTGTACTTTGTCTCGTGTTTCGTTCCACAGAAAAGAAGCGACGCAACCGGATCACTTTGGCTTCCTGCATATTCTAGTCCCGAGACATCAAATATGGCTACGTCTGCGCCCCACCCCGGCTCAAGCTTTCCCAAGTGTCCGTAGTTAAGCATCCTAGCTCCATTCTCACTTGCCATTTTGTAGACATCTCTAGCACCTAGGCTATCTGAACCATACTTTACACGCTGGAGAAGAAGTGCATTCCTCATCTCTCCAAGCATATCTGAGGAGTCGTTACTTGCAGAGCCGTCTACACCAATTCCGACCGTTATTCCCCTATCTAGCATATCGCGGACACGGCATATACCACTACCAAGTCTCATATTAGATGACGGACAGTGTGCAATTGAAGTATGAGTTGAGGCAAGGAGGTCTAATTCCTCATCACTGAAATGTATGCCGTGAGCATAGAAAACGCCGTCTCCGATGAGTTCGCATTCCCTCATAAGTTCAAGCGGCCTCACTCCATACATCTTTTTACAAGTCTCCTCTTCATCCATTGTCTCGCATAAATGCGTGTGGAGTCCCACATTATATCGCCGAGCAAGACGTGAAGACTCTGTCATACATAGTTTAGTAACAGAGAATGGAGAACAAGGTGCTAGGACTATCTTATGCATGCTGAGTTCCCCCGGGTCATGGAAAGTGCGTATACATCTTTCACTGTCCTGGAGTATTTCATCCTCACTCTGCACAACACTGTCAGGAGGAAGTCCTCCATCCTTTTTCGAGAGACTCATCGACCCTCTTGTCGGGCTGAAGCGCATTCCAATCTTATCTGCAGCCTCAAATTGAAGCGCCATTGCATCCCCCTCAAAACCTTTCGGGTAGACATAGTGGTGGTCTGTTGTACATGTACAGCCTGTCTTTGCCAATTCCGCCATAGCTAGTGAAGATGATATATATACACTCTCCGCATCTATGTTCTTCCATCTTTCATAGAGATAGACAAGCCATGAAAAGAGCTTTGCATCCTGAACGGGGGGAATATTTCTTGTAAGTGTTTGATAAAAATGATGGTGAGTGTTAACAAAACCCGGAACTACAACCGAAGACGAACAATCAACAACAGTGCAGCCTTGAGAGGGAAGATTCTCTCCAATCTCCTTCACAAGGTTACCTTCAATACGTAAATCAACGCCACTCTGACTATCCTTCTCAGGATCCGTCATAAGTGAATATATGTTTTTTAATAGAATATTTGCCATTTTTTCCTCCACAGCAACAAGAGAAGTGTACCACCGTTATAGAGAGGTGTGTTGCTTATTTTTTGAAAGATGACGAAAATATCCATGAGGCATACTATGGCGAACATAACCGATTATCTAATATGGCGTGGAGATTTACTCCTTAATATTGATGACTTCAATGAGATAGACGGCGCCGTACTCTCAAGGCTGACATATCAACGCTTTGAGATGCTGTCATCCTCTTATCTAAAAGGGCCACTCTCTTTAGCAATAGAGAGAATACTCGCTCTAGAGGATATAGAAGAAAAGACGCTAATTAAAGGCGACTGGAGTTTTATGAAGACGATTGTATCGTCCGAGAGATTCAAGAATCTTGAAATAATGGACTATACAGATGTTCTTGAAGAGGAGAGCCAGACTCAATTTTCAGCATTAACCCTTCTTGATAAAACAACGGATCTGCTTTTTGTCTTCTTCCGAGGCACAGACAACACTCTTCTCGGCTGGAAGGAAGACTTCAATATGGCATTTGTAACTCCTCTTCCGGGACAGAAGAAAGCCGTCGAATATCTAAGAAAAATGAGCTCTCTTTCTGAAAAAGAGATAATCGTAGGCGGGCACTCCAAAGGAGGAAATCTCGCAGTATTTGCCTCATCCTTTGTAGACGAAAAGATCCAGAAAAGGATACGTCATGTCTACAATTATGACGGACCGGGATTCGACGAGAAAATCCTCCTTGAGGATGGATACAAAAGAATATGCTCCCGCATTTCCACATTCGTTCCTCAATCATCTGTCGTCGGCATGCTTCTTGAGCACGAAGAAAAATACATAATCGTACACTCTACAAAAAGCGGCATAATGCAGCACGATATATATTCCTGGGAAGTTATCGGAAAGAGTTTTGAAGTTTTAGAAGAAGTCGACAACAGTTCCCGTTTTATAGACTCTACACTCAAAGAATGGCTGAAAAGTATGGATAAAGATGAGCGAGAGGCATTCGTTGATGGAATTTTCGATATAATGAAAAGTGGCAATTATTCAACTCTTCGCGAGATGAGAGAAAATTGGCTGAAGTCAGGAATGGGTATGATTAAAGGAGCCATAGAGCTACCCCCAGAAAGACGAAAGAAAGTTCTGGAGGCACTCTCGTTACTTCTAAAAAGCTCGAAAATAGGCCTTATCAACTTCAAAAAGTAGAAAAATAATCCTGAATTGTCTCGATGTCTTTTGTATGTGTCAGGGCTAATTGAAGTAGTATCCTTGCCTTCGTCGGAGAGAGATTATCGCCTATTATTACGTTCGGATATTTATCGAACTTGTCATCGTGAACGATAATTCCATTTCCGATACGGCTTGTTCTGACAACAGGTATTGTTATTTCACCCACTACTTGATTAAAAGCCTCGGAGTAGTTGCCGTTACCGGCTCCAACAAGAACTAAGCCATCGGAGCGCTTTGCAACCTCCTTGAGTATTATCGGGTCTGCATCAACATAGAAGAAGACAATTTCAACCTTCGGAAGTATAGTATTCTTATCTACAAAGAAGGGAGAGGAAATAGTTCCGGGACGTGTAGAGACATTGTAAAAGCGAATATCGTTATCAATTATATAACCCATCATACCAAAATCTCTTCCACCAAATGCTGTTACGGATGTTGTACTGAGTTTCTGAAAATCCCTTGCACCATATATGCTGTCAGAAAAGACACACATGACACCTTTACCCTTTGCTTTCTCTGAAGATGCTACAGCCACCGCTTGATAGAGATTCATCGGGCCGTCTGCGCTTGTTGCAGTGCTCGGTCTCATTGCGCCTGTTACGACAATAGGCTTATCTGTATGACATGTTAAATGAAGAAAGTAAGCAGTCTCTTCCATTGTATCTGTTCCATGAGTTATCACAAAGCCGTCAACTGATACGTCTCTACTGAGCGTGTTTATCCTCTCTGCTATTTCAAGCCAATTTGAGTGTGTTATATCATCGGAATTAACATTAGTTATCTGCTCCTCTCTCAAAAGTGCAAGCTCTTCAATACCATCTATTCTAGATGCGATGCTTTCGATTGAGAGTTCTCCCGGAATGTAGTTTGTCTGACTCCCCTTCTTTCCACAGCCCGCAATCGTCCCTCCTGTTGCGAGAACGACAACACACTTCTTTCTACTCATTTTTCTTCCTCTCAATTTCTTTTAAGTAGAGCGCCTCAATCCCCTGGGCAAAGAGAGAAGAGGAAAACTCTTCGGCCTTCTTTCTTGCCATTTCCTTCATTTTGGTGTTATCAGATGAGAAATACTCATCAATAAATCTTCTAAACTCCTCTTCGTTATTATACGCCCAACCGTTAATTCCATTCTCACAAACGCCCTCGAGGCATGGATCATTTCTTACAAGTAGAGGAAGAGATGACGAGAGCGCCTCTAAGTATGTAAGCCCCTGTGTTTCACTCTTTGATGCGTTCACAAAGAGATCTGATGCATTATACCACAAAGAAACTTCGCTCGGCTGAACCATGCCGATGAATATCAAAGAAGGTTTTTCAAGGTGAAGCTCTTTTGCTTCTTTTTCAAGGGTCTCTCTATATGGACCATCTCCTACAATCAAAAGAGATATATCATCCCTATCTAGGCGTGAATAAAACTGCAATATCTCGGACACATTCTTTTCCTTTCCAAGCCGGCCTAAATAGAGGAGTATATGCCTCTTTCCAATCCCCAGTCTTTCTCTTAAAGCGCTTATTTCTTCGGCCTTAATTTCCCTATTAAATGAACTAATCTTGATTCCAGTAGGAAGCACAGCGATGGGGCAATATACGGGATAGGAATCAAGAATAGCCTTGACTTTATTTGTGGGTGCGATGAAGAGATCACTACGCCTTGAACAAAATTGAAAAATCTGTCTTACACTATGCACCCCGAACTTTTTGAAGAATGGTAGCACATAGCCTACATAATCCTCATAGACGGTATGGCAAGTATGGATAAGGGGGATGGATAGAGTTGATGCGATATTCTTTGCCATAAAGAAGGAGGAGAATTCACATTGGGAATGAACTATATCGGGTTTCCACTCATAGATTTTCTTTATTATCTTGTGAGATGGCATAATGCAGACCCGGGCCATATGATAAATCCACTCGGCACTTATACTTCCTATGGAATAGATATCGCCTTTTACTTCACTTTTCAGAGATTGAGAGAGCGTGAGCAACTTCACCTCGTGTCCCCTCTTTTCGAGTTCCTCTTTTAAATTAAGTATCGATGTAACTACACCGTTGACTGCATTGACATTCCAATCGGAGGTTAGAAGCACCTTCATCAATAATTCTCCCAAGAATATAACTCATGGTATATGAAAAAGAAGGAGAAAGCCATAGCGCTATCGGGAAGACGAGCGAATAAAAAGAGAGACTAAGCTCATGATTGATGAAATCACCACAAGTAGAGCTATCGTCATATCCCAATTGGAAGTAATATCATAAAGCCTACCAAATAGAGAAGGAGCGAATGATGCCTCCGCATAGCCTATCGCCTGGCTTAGGCTCATAATCCGAGCCGTATCATGCCCGTTCTCTCCATAAATCGAGCACATCATTATCCCGAGAGAGAATGTCGCTCCCTCTGAGAGCCCGAAAAGAAATGTAGAGAGCACAACAAGAAGTGGATTGGATGATAGATATGCCGTTATAATTCCGGGGATAAATAAAAGAGGCATGAGGAATGATAGCACAGTAATATTCTTCCTATTTGTTATGACAGGAATCAAATACGCAGGAAATAGAGATGCCACTTGAGTAATTGTAATGAGAATACCGGTGGAAAAACCAAAATTGCCTCTCTTTTCGATTATCGTTGGATACCAAGTCAAAATTGTAAAGAATATCAAAGACTGCAGACCTGTAAATACAGCAATCAATATATTGCGTCCTCTTATGAGTGATCCGGAATTCTCGATTTTCGCTTCTTTTTTCTCTCCGTTTTTCTCTGCTTTCAAAAATGGAAGAAAGAATAAAGAAGCCCCGAGAGGAAATATGATAACCGATAGAAATGCCATTCTCCAACTAGCGACTATCGTCTCTATCGGTTCGATAACTGCCGCTGTTAAAGCACTCGCACACATCAATGAGGAAGAATACAATCCTATAAGAAAGCCGCAGAAGTCGGGATAGAACTCCTTGAAAAAAGAAGGCACTCCTACATTTAAAAAACCTGTCCCGAGCCCTATAAGCGCAGTTCCTAGAAAAAGAGAGCATCGGTTTCCCATACTACGTATGACAACGCCCAATATAATAACAAGAAAAGATAACTCAATGAGTTTCGGTAATCCTATTTTCTCACTTACCGGGACACAGAGAACTGCACTCAAGGCAAAGAGCCACAAGGGAAGCGTTGTAAGCATTCCTCCTTCCCAGGCGCTCAGAGATAGGCTTTCCATGACACTACTCATGACAGGACCAACTGTTCCCATCGGAGAGCGCATAGAAAAGGAAGCAAAAATAACGCCTAGAATAAGACTGTCGGGAATGCCGCCATTACTTCTGTTATTCTCTTTGAGCATAGAATTATTACATCGCCTCTAAAAATGGTACACCAATAATCTTAAAGCCGTTCTTCATAACAGTGAGAACTGCTTCGCATAGTCCCACACGTGCTCTGATAAGCTCTTTGCTCTCCGCATTGAGAATGCGATTATCATGATAATAATGGCTGAATGTCTTAGCCGTATCATAAAGGAATGCCGCAACAAGAGATGGATCCCAATTACTCTGGGCACGCTTCAAAGACTCCGGAAATGATGCAACAAGAAGAATAAGCTTCTCTTCATCCTCATTCTTCAATAAGGAACCATTGAAAGGAGTATCATCTTCTTTTTCATAATACTTTCTCAAAATCGATGAGATTCTTGCTCCTGTATATTGTAGATATGGTCCTGTATTACCATTGAAAGATATGGACTCTTTTGGATTGAAGATCATATCTTTTGTCGGAGAGACTTGCAAAAGATAATAATTGAGAGCTCCGAGTGCTATTTTGCGGCTTGTCTCGTCAACGTTTTCTACCTTATCCTCCCTCTCCTTTGCCTTAATCTCTTCTTTTGCAAGAAGTGTGAGTTGACTCAATAAATCATCAGCATCAACGACAGTTCCCTCTCTACTCTTCATCTTTCCCTCAGGTAGATTAACCATACCGTATGAAAGATGATGAAGTTCCTTTGCCCAATCATAACCAAGAAGTCCCAGACAATAGAACAATACCTTAAAATGATATTGCTGCTCCGAAGCAACAACATATGTAAGAGAATCAAACGGCCAGTCGCTGTGGCGCTTTATCGCCGTTCCTATATCCTGTGTCATATAGAGTGTCGTACCGTCCTTTCTCAAAAGAACCTTTTTGTCGAGTCCTATGGATGCAAGATCCACTTGAACGCTTCCATCGTCCTCCTTTGTAAATACCCCACTCTCAACGCCTTTTAGAACCTCATCCTTTCCATACTTATATGTTTCAGACTCATAGTAGTACTTATCGAAGCTGATTCCCATGTTTCTGTAACTCTCTTCTAGTCCAGAGAGTGTCCAGTCGTTCATCTTCTTCCATAAAGCCCGCACACTCTCATCTCCGTCTTCCCATTTTTTAAGCATCTTCTGTGCCTCAGTATCGGGATCAATGAAGGCCGGATCATTAACTATAAGTGGATTATTTTTCTTTTCCTCTTCAACACTCTTCTCCCACTGGGCAAATCTGACATAGTAGCGTCCGACGAAATGGTCGCCCTTCTCGCCAGTGCTCTCCGGCGTCTCACCATTACCAAATACAGAATAAGCAAGCATGCTCTTACAGATATGGACGCCTCTATTATTTATAAGATTGACTTTCCTTACTTCAGCGCCCTGGCTCAGGAGGAGTTCAGAGACACTCTCGCCTAAGCTGTCATTACGCATATGACCCAAGTGGAGTGGTTTATTGGTATTCGGGCATGAGAACTCGACCATCATTTTCTTTCCCTTGAGAGAATCTGAGAATCCGTACTTCTCACCCTTTTCAAGTACATCTAAAAATATAGACTCAGAGAGCATAGGGATGTCGAGTGCAACATTGAGGTAGGGACCTTGAGGGATTATTCTTCCTTCAGGATGATCATCTCCGATGCGCTCCATAATCTCTTTTGCAATAAGAAACGGAGCCTTCCCTCCGGCTGCTTTTGAATAGGGAAACATAGGGAATGCGAGGTCCCCCATCTCCTTTTTCGGGGGAACGCCTATTGTAAGTGGTGCGATATCGTCTGAACCGAGATAACTTTTAAGTTCATCCTCGATCCTCTTTTTCCATTCTTCCTTTATTTTAGCTAACATTTTTTCCTCACGTGTAAATATTACCAATTTCCCTTCTCAAGAGCTACAGTCTTATACTCACTTCTCCTGAAGAGAGAACATCTTCTTCTCCGTTTTCATACTTAACCAATAAGTGTCCGCTTTCATCTATATCATACGCATAGGCAGGAATGCGTTTGTCTCCTCTTACAACGAAAATATTTTTTTCAAGAGTAAAACATCTTCTTTTATATCTAGGAAGAAAGTCTTCATTCTGAATTTCTATAATACGCTTTGCGCATTCAGCAATAACAAAAGCTCGGGTAACAGTACTCCTACCATCGGGAAAGAACGAGGAGGCGATATCCTTCACTTCATCCGAGAGCGCGCTAGGGCGGGTTTTGAGATTAATTCCACAACCTATGACAACCTTATCGAGCCTCTTCTCCTCCATGTTTATAATACCTTCAGTCAGAATTCCAACAGCTTTCTTTCCATGTATGTATATATCATTAACCCACTTAATAGAGGTCTCAATGCCGCTCAGTCTCTCCATTACTTCACTAACAGCAACAGCAGAGGCTATCGTTATTAAATCAGGATTACTTATCTTAGAGCCGTCCATAACAAGAGAAAAATATACCCCACCTTCTGGAGAATCGAATGAACGGCCGAGCCTCCCCCTGCCCTCGCTCTGGCTAGAACAGGTGACGCAATACGGAAGAAGAGAAGCTGAGGAGGCAAGCGCTTTTGCGTCTCTATTAGTAGAGCCCGTCGTATCAATATAGTATATATCAATACCGCTTCCTTCAAATGCAGACAAAAGCACATCTTTGTTCAATACATCTTTCGTATTGTCTACGAGTCTATATCCATAATGCTTACGACTCTCTATAAAGCAGCCCTCTTCTATAAGGCTTTTCACCGCTTTCGATACAGCCATACGCGATATGCCGAGTTCTCTAGCAATGACCTCTCCACTAACATATTCAGGAGAGAATGCAGAAAGTTTTGAAAGAACGGAATATTTTGTACTCATGAAAAAAGAATAGTTAGTAAACCAAACATTGTAAAGGAGTTGACAATCATTTTCTCATATTTATATTCTCTCATCATGATTGCATTGACTTCACTTTTTACAGCACTCATATGTGCCGGCACATTTATTAGGATTCCATTCTTTCCTGTGGCGATGACGCTACAGACATTATTTGTCTTTCTTTCTGGCTTGCTTCTTCCACCGCTCTATGCTTTTCTGTCGATTCTTCTCTATATTCTTCTAGGTCTAATAGGACTACCTGTATTTACTTCTGGCGGTGGAATTGGAGCCATCATGTCTCCCACGGGAGGTTTTATATTCGGTTTTCTTCTTTCTTCTCTTATCGGTTCACTCCTCTCAAGACGAAAACATGATTCTATCCTCTACAATTTTCTTGTAGCCCTTATCATGGAAATAATTGTTTACTTGGTAGGCCTACCGTGGCTCAAAATAAATCTCTCTACATCTTGGCTAAAGACACTGAGCGTTGGTTTTGTTCCATTTCTTATAGGAGATGCAGTGAAATTGTCTACATCTGCCGTCTCTGCCAAACTTTTATATCCGGAATTCCAAAAAGTAAAAATAAAACTTGAAGAAAGAGAAAAAGACGAGTGACTCTTTATCTATAAAATGACTTTCTCTATAATGGAGTCATGAAATTTGACTCATCTCCATTTATAAAACCATATCTATCATCCTTCTCGCGTCTCTCCTCCGATAAGGATGATTTCTATAACGTCCAGCTTCCTGATAGGCAAGAAGTAAGATTAATGATGGAAGAATTCAGAGTACTCCTCTTTCCTGACTATGAAGAAATTACATCAAGAGGAATGCTCGAAACAGTTGTCTCACGTCATATGGAAAAAGCATCAAATCTCCTCTTAAGGGAAGCTCTATTGAGCTATAAAGCTACAGAAATGGAAGATGATGAGGCTGAAAGCAAGGCAAGAAATATAACATCATCCCTTCTTGAAGAGCTGCCTTCAATAAGGGAAGCTCTCAAAAAGGATGGAGAAGCAGGATTTAATGGAGACCCAGCCGCAAAGAGCATCTCAGAGATAATCCTCACATACCCGGGTTTCAAAGCCATAGCAATTCATAGAATTGGACACTTTCTTTTTAAAAAGGGCCTGCCTTTGATTCCAAGAATGCTCAACGAGCTTATCCATGCAGATACCGGAATAGATATTCACCCCGGAGCGACAATCGGAGAGGGATTCTTCATCGACCATGGAACGGGAGTCGTCATAGGAGAAACCACCGTAATCGGAAACGATGTCAAAATATATCAAGGTGTAACACTCGGGGCACTCTCATTTCCAAAAGACGGCTGTGGCATGCTCCTCAGGGGCGCTAAACGTCATCCTACAATCGAGGATAGAGTCACTATATATGCTAATGCCACCATTCTAGGAGATATCACAATAGCACATGATTCAACCATTGGGTCAAATGCTTGGGTAAAGGAGAATATTGCTCCCTATTCACGAGTCATCATGAACGATGAAAAAGGCAGTGTCAATCAACAGAAACAATTATCGGAAAAACGGAAGTAAAACGACCCTTATAGAGCTCTCCCTCCTTTATAGGAGAAGAGGAGAGGGAGACTATTTTAGCCTTGAGATAATTAGATGCTGTCCCCTCACTATTCTTTTCTGCAACTATCTCGCATTCTTTCCCCTTTTGACGCTCTATGTAGGCCCGTTCTTGACGCGTTGAGAGAAGTCTAAGCCTCTTTGCCCTCTCGTCTCTTATTCTTTCTTCTACAAATAGTTTAGAATTATAGAGAGGCGTTCCCTCCCTAGGAGAATATGGGAAAACATGAAAATGAGCAAAATCATTATTTAAGAGAAAATTGTATGTAATTTCACTATCCTCTTCACTCTCTCCGGGAAGTCCTGCTATTACATCACATGCGATATACGGATCATCTTTTATTTCTCTCAGTCTCTTAATTATGTATTCAACATGCTCAATTGAATATTTCCTTCCGATAATGTCCAATAGATGAGGAGACGCTGTTTGAATCGGAATATGGAAAAAGGGAAAAACACGATAATCACTTATTGCATCAAGGAGCCTATCGTCCACACCGTCGGGTTCCATTGATGAGAGACGAAATCTTATATCTTTTCCGCATTTTGCGAGGATCTTCTCCATGAGTCCTCCCAGGCCCTCCCCATCATGGTCATAATTTGTAAGATTTACTCCGGTTAGCATTACTTCACGCATCCCTTCCTTCTCAAGGCTAAGTATTCTCTCTATAACCCTGTCGCTAGGCAGGAATCTGCTTTTACCTCGAACTATCGTAGTCTTACAATAACCACATGAGTTATCGCATCCATCCTGAACCTTTATATATGCGCGTGAATGATATGAAAAAGTCGAAGGATTATATTGAAATGCATCGGAATCAGGAAGCGTGAAAGACCTCACTCCTTCCAATATAGACTTATCCACGCACGAATTAAGATATTCGGCCATCTTAAGTAAGGACGGCTTATCGCTGAGGGAAAAGACACAAACATTTCCATTTATCTTTTCAAGCTCTTCTCGTGAGCTCTCTCCATAGCATCCAGAGACTATCACACAGCTACTCGTACGGGAGAAAATACGAATCATACGCCTTGCCTTCTGCTCAGCCTTACTTGTTACAGCACAAGTATTTACAATAATTAGTTCGGCGTCCTTACTTTCCTTCTCGACACTCCATCCTGCATCTCTGAAGCTGTCTGCAATAGCTTCGCTCTCACATTGGTTAAGGCGGCAACCTAGAGTATAAATATAGACTCTCATCTCTTATCTCCCTTCTCGAGCATATAGCCTACATCCTCCGTTGCAACACGCATGCTATGCCTCATATCCTGAGTATAAGGATTATATCTTTGAAGATCACAAAAGAGTGAAATAGGGTCATTGCATGTCTGCTCAACAATTTCCAAAAGGGCCTTATAGCCTTTTGTGGAGATATCACTTGGCTGAAGATCCATCTCTTTCAATATGCGTCCTATAAAGTGTGTAACTCCCTGTGAGAATGCAGCCTGTCTATCATGCTCATCCGCAGTCATCTCAATTACGTTAAGTTCCATTGAAAGAAAAAGTTCCTTCACCTTTTTAAAGCGATCATCTTTTTTGCTCACTTCACAAAGCACAAGAGGAAGCCCTTTTATTCCGTTTCTTCCACTGTCCGGACCGAACATCGGATGAGTTCCAATTTTATATATTTGAGGAGATAGGTGTTCATTCATCCATAAAACAGGATATGTCTTAACAGAGCAAGTATCCATGACAATTGTATGATCATCGATTCTTCCCTTAACACTTTCAAGCACACTTTCGAATTGAGAGATGGTTACACAGAAGAATAAAAGGTCAGATGATAGAACCTCCTCTTCATCGGCCTCTCTTACTCCTAGAGGCAAAGAGTGCTTACTTCTTGAATATGCTATAACTTCATTATTTGTTTTTGCCAGCTCGCCCGCCCAGAATGAACCAAAACGTCCGAGTCCATAGACACCTATTCTCATAATAGAAAGATTAACGCTTTTCTCCGTTTGTGCACAACACAAGTGTTGAGCATCTGTAATTTTTGTAGAATAATTATAGTTACAATTTATCCAGTGGAGGAATTTATTAATGTCAAAAGAATTCATGGTTGAAACAAGTGCTCGTCACGTACATGTTACAGAAGAGACACTTGCTCTTCTCTTCGGAGAAGGTTATAAACTGACAGTCAAGAAGGAACTCTCCCAACCGGGACAGTACGCATCAAACGAGAGAGTCACAGTAGTAGGACCTAAAAAAGAACTTGCAAATGTTTCAATTCTCGGTCCATGCAGAAAATTCAATCAAGTTGAACTCAGTGCTACCGATGCACGTTCAATCGGTATTGATGCCCCAATCAGAGAGTCTGGAGATATCAAAGGATCGGGAAAGTGCACACTCGTCGGACCTAACGGAAGCGTAGACCTCGAGGAAGGCGTAATCGTTGCAAAAAGACATATCCATATGACCCCGGAAGACGCTGCAGAATTCAGCGTCAAAAATGGCGATATCGTATCTGTATTGATCGAGAACGGAAACGGCAGAAAGACAATCTATGGTGACACAGTAATCCGTGTTTCTGACTCTTTCAAACTCGCTATGCACATCGATACAGATGAGTCTAACGCTGCTTCTTGTGCACGCGCTCAAATGGGCGTTATCGTAAAATAAGATTTCTTATTTCGTAAAGCACCAATGTTTAGGCATTGGTGTTTTTTATCAAGCCAACTCAATTGGTATATTTAACTACATTATATAGCAATATACATATTATGTATTCTGAATTACTTGAGATAGCTTTACTATTTTCTCTGCATCCAGCGCTTCTGCCCTCTCGTCTCCAGTGAGAGATGAGCAAGAGAGAATATCCTCCACATACTCCTTTCCATTATTTCCATATTGAGACGAAAGAAGATTGTTCCTAATAGTCTTTCTACGCTGCCTAAAAAGAGCTCTAAGAAGAGTAAGGAATGTCTCTCTGTATTCATCAGGAACAATACTCTCTCTTCTTCTCTTCATCACGCAAACGGCAGAGTCGACATTAGGCTGAGGCCAGAAGGAAGACCTGGGGATCTTTAATGAAAGTGTATTCTCATAGTCTATTTGAGTGAGAAGAGAAAATGATGAATAGTTATCACTACCTACTCTTCCTATCATTCTATCAACAACTTCCCTTTGGAGTGTAAAAACCATTTTATCAGCCAGATATTTCTCTTCAATTATTTTTGCAATTATGACAGAACCCACATTATATGGAAGATTTCCTATTATCCTCTCAGGAAGAGGCAAAAGTTTCTTTTTAAAGAGTGTCTTAAGTGCATCTCCCTCTACAAGAGAGAAGTTATCCTCATCACAAAAGGCCTTTTCATTCAATATACGAACAAAACCGTGATCGATTTCAAATGCAGTAAGATCCACCCCGAGAGAGATTAGATGATGAGTTATAGCACCAAGTCCCGGTCCTATTTCCCATATTCTCATTTTCTCTTCAGCGTCAATCAAAGAAATAAGCTTATTTCTCATGTCTCTTGAGATAAGAAAGTTCTGTCCGAATTTCTTACTCATGGCGAGCCCATTTTCCTTTAATACGCCATCTATTTCCTGAGGACTATCATAATTTAGATTCCACATAAGAAGAGAATACTCTAAAAAGAAGTAGAAAAGCTATCTCTTTCTTTTCCTTAAAATACGTAAGAGAAGTGATAATCCAAGGAACAATCCGCACATCGGAATATAGAGAGTAAAGGAATCTGACAATGGAAATGTGAGAGATATAATTTCAGACTTTTGAATTATATATAATATAATTTCTATTAAATAATCCGAAATAGGAACAATAAAATGTATTATAGTTAATATAAATAGGAGCGTTATTATAGGCATCCCGATTATAGAGAAAAGAAAAGCATAAGGCTGCCATGTTCCGAAAATCCTATAAGACACAGGCGCGCTCATAACTGTTGCAGCAACGCTAACATAAGAAAGAACTACAAAACTAGATATAAATGGAATCTCTTTTTCTTCAAGATATTCTTGTTCTTTGCTAAATAAGAGTATTCCCGAGAGAGATGTGAAACTTAATATTGTTGCCACTTCATCACAATAGAAAGGAAAGAGCATAATTAAAAATACCAGTGAGAGAGTAAAGCTCAAAGAAATTCCGAAAAAAGGTATGAGAATTACAAAAATAAGAGACCTCATAAGGCTGGGTCTAAATCCTGCTAAATACACGAATGCAAAGAGTATTATATTTTTAAATAATATGGCTTTTCTTTTTTCCACCATCATTAATAGTAGAGGAAGAACAATCTTAGTAATAAACCCCAAATGCATTCCCGAAAGAGATATTAGGTGACTTAATCCTAGTCCTCTTACCCTTTCAGAAATGTCACTTGTGCCATCAAGACTCGTCCCAGTCAATAGAAGCGCTATAATGTTTCCAACATCTCCTTTGGGTAGGTTTTTAATAAATAGTGCATTGAATTTCTTTCTCGCACGGGAGAAAACAGACTCTCTCTTTATGGTTCCACCACTAGAGAGAAAGTAGTTTTCCTTTATAACTCCTTCTATATATACTCTATCGCCAAGAGAGGCATCGAGAGAGGGAGATATCACATAGAGTTTACCAGAGGAAGAGAAGAAATCTCCTCTTTCATTCACTATTGATTCAAGAGAGATATTAAAGCCGATATATCGATTTTTCTTTCTATTAGGTTCGCTAACAACAAAGCCATATATTCCCCTTATATTCTCACCTTTTATCGGAATTTGAAGCCTTGTCTTTTCCAATGCGGAGGAAAAAAGCGAGAATAGAAGAATAAGAAAGAGGACAATATAATTAACCCTCTCTTTTCTACGTAAGAGAAAAAGTAGAAAAGACAATTGAATAAGCACAAATATCCTATAAGAGAAAATACCCGGAAGAAAAACAAGAAGAAAGAAGAAAGCAGAAACTATTAAGTACTCCATACAATATAAGCACTTTTCTAGCGTTTCTTGTCAGACTTATTCTAATATCGACTGAAGTACGCTTTTGAGCATGTATGGACTATCTAGGGTATTGGTTATCCCTTTTTCCTCGAGCTTCTCTTTAGTTCTAAAGCCATAATTGACTATACAGTAATCACATCCGATGTTCTTTGCAGTCTCCCAATCCACATCGCTGTCACCAACATATACGATATCATCTTTCGTAAGATTGAGCTGGGTAATCTTATTGAGAATACCTCTTGGGTCTGGCTTTAGGGGATACTCCTTATTCTCACCGAGAATAAAAGTGAAAGGTACAAAAGGTAGAGTATCCTTGATGATCCTCTTTACAAGCTCATCCTTCTTGTTTGAAGCTACAGCAACACCCACTCCGATATCTCTCAACCACCCAAGAAGCTCAGTTATTCCATCATACGGATGTGTATTATCATCAGGATGCTTAAGATAACTCGAAACGAGAATCTCATTCATTAGAGCTAGATCATTTTCTTCGATATATTTACCACTCTTCTCTATAGCTGAAAAAAGCGCATTTTTCAGGCCGTGTCCAACATAGCTCTTCGTCTCTTCTCTTGTAATTTGTGGTATATCATATAGAGAGAGCGTATAGTTAATTGCGGCCCTAATGTCCTCAAGTGTATCGAGAAGAGTTCCATCCAAATCAAAGACAACAAGTTTCTTTTTCACATAAAAAAGTATATCCTCTATTAATGCTCTATTCCAGAGAGGAGACGAAAGATGTATAAGGTTATAATCAAAGAAAATAAAGAAAAGCAGCTTGAGAAGCATCATCCATGGGTCTTTACAGGTGCCATAGAACATATTGAGCCTAAGAGCGGGGATGCAGATTGGGCTGAGGTATACAGCCATAACGGTTCTTTTATTGCTAAAGGCTGGTATGACGAAAAGTCCCATATAGTACTTCATCTTCTCACATGGGACGAGGATGAGATTACCGACAGTGGATTTGTAGAGAATCTTGTTCTTGACGCAATAAGGAGAAGAAAGGACTTCTTTAAGATGGATAACACAAATTGTTTCCGTCTCATTCATGGAGAGGCAGACTTCATTCCTGGGGTTGCCTGTGACTGCTATGGAAAAGAAGTACGCATCATCCTCTCCTCACGCTTTGCCATGCATTTTCTTTCCAACATAATCGAGACTATCGAAAGAAGCCTACACCCTGACAGAATTCAAGTCTCCGCAGACAGCTTCTATGCCTCAAGTGAAGGTATAAACGAAACAGTCAGATACTTTATAAAAGGAAAGGAAGTCAAGGAAAACGAAATACCGAAAGAGAACACGCTCTTCATGGAAAAGGGAATATGGTATGAGATAGCACCAGGAAGAGGCCAGAAATCGGGTTTCTATTGTGACCAAAGGGAAAATAGGAGTATTGCAGAAAAATACACCTCAGATAAAACGGTACTCGATGTATGTTCATACACAGGAGCATTCACTCTTCATTCTCTTCTCTCTAGGGCAAAATCAGTCGACGCAGTCGATAGTTCCGAAAGTGCCCTCAGACACCTACTTTATCAAATACATCTCAACGAAAACAAAGGTGTACTTCCCCCAGGAAGCAGAGATAAAGTTACCACAACCAATGCAGATTGCTTCAACTATCTCAGGACAATCGAAGATGATAAATATGATGTGATCATTCTAGACCCGCCGAAGCTCGCACAGACAAAGAGTAAACTCGATAATGCCATCAAGGCATACAAAGACCTCAATAGGATTGCAATGATGAAAATCAAGAATAACGGCATAATCATCACATTCTCATGCTCTGCAGCACTCACAAGAGAAAACTTCCTTCTTCTTTTGAGCTGGGCGTCTTCAGATATAAAATGTGAAATACAGGTTCTTGAAACATTAAGTGCCGGAGCAGACCATCCTGTAAGGCTTTCATTTCCAGAGAGCCAATACCTCAAGGGATTTGTTCTTAGAGTTATTAAAGAATAATCCTCCCCGAAGGGAGGATCTGAACACAGAGCATTGTTTACTCGGTTTTTTCTTCGCTACCAGAGCTTATTGAAGCGCAGGAGCAGCATCCTTCAACACTCTTTTCTTCTTCCTCTGAACTCTTATTCTCCTTACTGCATCTATCACATGTAGAAGCGAAGAATAGTACAAGTCCCCAAAAGGCCCCAAAAAAGAGAAGTATCATACTTGAGAGATATGTTATATCAAAAACACCTGAATAATATTGGGTATAAACAGAACCCCATACAAGATATGTCTCCTTATGAGGAAGAGTTATAGAGAAACAAAGTAAAACAACGAGTCCAGCCAGACTCAATACTCCAAAAATAAGTGAACAGATTTTCAAAACAGATTTTTTCATTTTTTGCCTCGCTTGATTGAAATGTAAGACTCAAAGAACAATTAGGCAATAGAAAATCTGAAACGACAAAGACTCTCTCAATTTCCTACACAAAAGCAACATATATGACGAAAAACGGCGGGAAAATCCCGCCGAATATCTTTTGTCAACTCAGATTAGAAAGCAGAGTTAAGCCATTCAATACCATCGATGTGAGCATTGAGATATGGAGCACTCTGGAAATCAGGATATGATTCATGGAATACGCCATCCCATACTGCCTCTCCTGTGTCAGTATTAAAGTCACCATCTGTATCGATAGCGAATGCATGCTCGAGTCTCTTTCCACCATCAACTGTGAATGTGTTGATATCGAAAACGTGGAGTGTGCCATCAGCAAAGTGCTTCTTAGCTTCGTCCAAAGCTTCCTGTGTGCCAGGTGCTGCAATAGCTGTATTAAGATCTGTGATAACAACATCGCCATCTGCAACTGTTCCTGTCCAGTCTGCTGGGTTCTCTACACCGTCGATATAATTCTTGATGAATGTGTAGAAGTATCTTGTCCAGTCAATTCTACATGAGAGCAGAGAAGCCTCAGGAGCAACCTTTGTCATGTCTGTGTTGTATCCTGTGTGGTAGACACCTGCCTTCTGAGCTGCGAGAGCTGGACTAGTTGTATCTGAGTGCTGGCTGATCATGATAGCACCAGCATCGATAAGAGCGTTAGCTGCTGCTTCTTCGAGAGTTGCATCGCCCCATGTACCTACGAAGTAAACCTTCATTGTTGCACTTGGACATACACTCTTTACACCAAGATAGTAGCCGGACATTCCAGAGATAACTTCAGCAAATGAGAATGCACCTACGTATCCGATAACAGCTTCTTCAGCCTTAATTTCACCCTTATCAATAAGTTCTTGAAGCTTCATACCAGCTGCGATACCTGCAAGATATCTACCTTCATAGATAGCTGCAAATGCGTTGTGTGTATTAGGATTATTGTCCTGCTGTGAACCACAGTTTGTCATACCGACAAAAATTGTGTCAGGATAATTTTTTGCTACATTGAGCATGTAGGGTTCAAAACCATAGCTGTTGTTGAAGATGATTTCACAGCCTTCTGCTGCGAGTTCTTCGTTGTTATCTTCACAAATAGATGACTCACTTGTATTTCTCTTAACAACAAGTTCAACGTTATAGCCTTCAGCCTTAAGCTTCTCCATAGCATTGTTCATGCCATTCATGAAGTTCCATGTGTATCCCTGGTCAGATTCATCGTTAATTACAACAAAACCAATCTTTGTAGCTTTTGCATCTGTTGAAGCTGCCTTTTCTGATCCACCCTGAGCGAATACAGAGAAACACATTAAAAGAGCAAGAGCCAAAACTAAAGTTTTTTTCATAGTATATTCTCCTCTAAGGCATCATTAACTAATGCCCTACATGTTCAATGTTATTATGTCATTTTTTAACTGTAAAGAATTATTTTTTATTTATTTCTTCCTTACATTTAAAGAAAATGACAATAATCACATCAAAAAATTAGGATATCCTAAAAATAGGATACCCTAAATTTACTTTTATGTAAATATCTCTATTATCTTTCTTCTCTAAAGTAATTAACACCCAAAGATGCTGGCGGCTGCTTATCGCGGATATTCTTCATACTTGTAATGACAAGTACAACAACTGTTACCACATACGGCAGAATCTTGTAAAGCTCTGTTGGGAAGAAAGGAACGATTATTCTTAAGTACATGATCATGAGCGCACCGAAAAGAATAGAGCTCCACATCGCATTGAGAGGTCTCCAGGTACAGAAGATTACAAGTGCAACTGCAAGCCAACCCGTTCCGGAGAGAGAAGCCTCAATCCATACACATCCTGCTGTCGTCATTGTATAGACCATACCGCCAACAGCTGAAATACCTCCACCAATCATCGTTGCAAGATACTTGTACTTTGTAATATTAATACCAGCAGCGTCTGCAGTGACGGGAGACTCTCCAACAGCTCTTAGGTACATACCTGTCTTTGTGCGTGCAAGGAAGAAATGCATTGCTACAGCGAGAATTAAGGCCATATAGAAGAATTCTGATTGGTTGAAGATAATTCTTCCAATGATAGGTATATTCTTCAAGAAATCCGGCATGAACTTGTTATCGAATGCGAACTTAAGATCGTTTGAAAGAGTTACATATCCGCCAACCTTCAATCTTCTCAACTCACCTGCGAACTTTGCCACTCCCGTACCGAATGTAGCCATAGCAAGACCTGTTACGTTTTGATTAGCTCTGAGAGTAACTGTTATAAAGGAGAAGAGACCTCCAGCAAGAGCACCGACAGCAAATGCGGCTAGTATAGCTAGGAGAATCGCCACAATCGGATTTGCATTACCCTCTCCCACTGCACTCTCATAGAGGTTCGGAGCAATAAGACCGAAAATACCTCCCATGTACATAATACCTTCTACACCAAGGTTCAAGTTTCCGGATTTTTCAGTGAGTATCTCACCGAGTGTTCCGAACATCAACGCCGTGCCGTAAGCACCTGCTGCAGCAAATAGAAGTACCAGTGCGTTCATACTTGAGCCTCCTTGTTTTTCTTACTATTCCTAAAGATTAATTGATAATTGATGAAGAACTCACAGCCGAGCATACAGAAGAGCAGAATACCCGAAACAATCTGAGCAACAGATGCAGGAACTAAAAGCTTCGTCTGCAGAGTTGATGAACCCTTTTCAATAATTGCGAGGATAGCTGCAATTATAATCATTGCAAATGAGTTTAGCTGACTCAGCCATGCAACAGTAATAGCTGTAAATCCAACACCTCCAGCGACATCGCTGTTAAGAGTACCGTTTGCACCACTTACAAGCATCCACCCCACAATACCGGAGATAGCGCCACTGAGGAGCATAGTACGCATCATTACCCAGCCGACGTTCATTCCTGCATAACGAGCAGTATTAAGGGAATCACCAATAACTGCAACTTCATAGCCATGCTTAGTATAGTTCATATATATATGCACAAATACGACAAGAAGAAGAACGATTATCCATCCACAATATATTCCGAACACGTTCGGAAGTCTTGCGTTGTCCTTGAACATAGGAATAATCTGTGTTCCCTGTCTTCCTTCCCATGGACCACCCTGGAGCCACTTTACAATACCTATGGCTATGTAGTTCATCATGAGCGTAAAGAGTGTCTCATTGGTATTGTACTTAGCCTTGAAGTACCCCGGAATAAATGCCCATATGGCACCACCTAATGAACCAGCAATCATCATGATGATAAGCATTAAAAACCTAGACTGGATAGCAGAAGAGAAGTGAATGGCACAATATGTAGCCCATATAGCGCCCATCGTAATCTGACCCTCGGCTCCGATGTTCCAGAACTTCATTTTGAAACAAGGTGCAATTGCAAGAGCACATCCGAGAAGAGGAATTGCCTTTTTAACTGTCTGCCTTATATAACCGGGCTTACTAAGTGCACCAGAAATCATAACACCATATGACTGGAAAGGATTCTTTCCTGCCATGATAATCGGAATCATACCGAGAATAAGAGCAACAATAATGGAACCTACTCTTATAGCCCAGATTTTCTTCGGGTCCATCGCTTCTCTTTTTGCAAGACGAATCAAAGGTGCTTTCTTGGCTTCCATTATTTTGCCTCCTTTCCACCGACACTGGTCATTAGGAGACCAATCTCTTCTTTAGTAGTTGTACGCGCATCTACAATTCCGCTCACCTCTCCTCCACAGAGCACGAGGATTCTGTCGCAGAGTTCGAGAAGAACATCGAGCTCCTCTCCGACATATACTACGGCTACTCCCTTCATCTTCTGTTCTGTAAGAAGGTTGTAGATCGTATATGATGTGTTTATATCGAGTCCACGGACGGCATAAGCAGTGAGAAGTACATTAGGCTCTGAAGCGATTTCTCTTCCAACTAGAACCTTCTGAATGTTACCACCACTCATTCTTCTTACCGGAAAATCAGTCGAAGGGGTAACAACCTCTAGGTCTTTCCATATTCTATCTGCAGTAGCTTGAGGAACCTTCTTGTTAAAGAATACCGATTTTCCTGTGCGCCACGTACGGAGCATCATATTATTCGTCATTCCCATCGAGCCGACAAGCCCCATCCCGAGTCTGTCCTCAGGAACAAATGCCATACCAACACCAATCTCTCTGATTTTCTTCGGTTGTAGTCCGACTAGCTCCTTCTCTTCTGCGTCATCAGGATTAAGATACTTTATAGAGCCTTCCTCAATCGGATAGAGACCGGTGAGACACTCCAATAGCTCCTTCTGTCCAGATCCTGCAACTCCTGCAACACCCAATATCTCACCACCGAAAGCTGTAAACGAGACCTTCTTCAATTTCTCGATGCCCTCTACATCCTTACATGAGATACCGTCTACAACAAGACGTGGCTTGGGGTTCTGGAACTTAGGTCTGTCTATATTAAGAACAACAGCATGGCCTACCATCATATCTGTAAGACTTTGAGGACTCGACTCGGACGTATTAACCGTTCCGATGTACTTACCCTTTCTGAGAACAGCAACCTTATCAGAAATCGCCATAACCTCAGCGAGCTTATGTGTAATGATTACGATAGCCTTGCCATCCTTCTTCATATTTCTCAATACGTCGAATAGCTTATCCGTCTCCTGTGGAGTAAGAACAGCCGTCGGCTCATCAAGAATGAGAATTTCAGCACCTCTGTAGAGAACTTTTACAATTTCTACAGTCTGCTTTTGGCTGACAGACATATCGTAGATCTTCATCGCCGGATTGATATCAAAGCCATAGCGATCACAAATCTCTTTTACCTTCACATTTGTCGACTTTATATCCATATCCTCGTCAAGTCCAAGGATAATGTTCTGTGCTGCCGTAAATACGTCTACCAGATGGTAATGCTGGTGTATCATTCCTATTCCAAGGTCATATGCATCTTTTGGAGAGCGGATTGACACCTCTTTTCCATCTGCATAAATCTGACCTTCGTCAGGCTGGTAAATACCGGAAAGCATATTCATAAGAGTTGTCTTACCACTTCCGTTCTCACCCAAGAGAGAGAGAATTTCCCCTCTCTTTATCTCTAGGTTAATTGAATCATTAGCGACAACACTGCCGAAACGCTTTGTAATACCCTTTAGTTCAATTGCACTATTGTTAAGCATTGTGTCTCCTGATGAAACTGAAAATACAGCTTCGACTGGTCTTTAGAAAATATTCTATCACCCGTTTTTTTCATTCTGCAACAAAAAACAACAATTTTGCAGATAAACAAACTCGAGTCCTTATCTCTTCATTATTCATTAATTCCAAGAATGAAAATTGAGCAAAACATTATTAAAAAAGTGTTGCCGATATGACAACACCCCCTCTTTAAAGCGCAACAGTAAACTCAATCTCCACAAGAGCGTTCTTAGGAAGAGCTGCAACAGCAAAGGCACATCGCGCAGGAAGAACCGCAGCGTCTTTAAATGCTTCGGCGTAGACAGCATTTACTGAAGCAAAATCAGCTATGTTTTTGAGATATACTACAGCCTTTACCGTATTTTCGAATTTTCCGCCTCCTGAAGAAATAATCGCCTTTGCATTCTTGAATATTTGCTCAGCTTGTTCTCTTGCATTGTCTCCCTTAAGTTCTCCTGTAGCTGCATCTAAGGCGAGAACTCCCGAAACAAACATGAATCCGTTGGCCTTGACAGCCTGTGAATATGGGCCTACAGCCTTCGGTCCAAGAGGTGTATCAACTCTTTCAATCATAATCTTCTCCTTATTGTTAATAGTAATAACTTTTTCTAGTATCTCAGATGGATTTTTAACAAGAGGAAAATCGTATTTCTCCCTCTCAGAGAAGCCGAATCCCCATTCAACGCCTACAAAGTCCACACCAGCTTCTAGAGCTCCTCCTCTGTCGTTGAAGGTATCCCCAACCATAATTACTTCGTTTTTTTCAACTCCGAGAGCCTCTATAGCATTAAGAATGACATCGCTCTTTGTTATTCCACCGTCGGTTTCAGGGCCTTTTATTACATCGAAGCAGTCTTCCATATGTTGGCTCTTTATACATCTTACGGCGAGCTCTTCCATCTTATTAGTGGCAACTGCCGTCTTGATTGACAAAGCTCTCAAGGCATACAGGAGCTCCCTTATCCCTTGATACGGCGCCATCTCGAACATTCCCTTTTCGTTATAGAAACGGCGGTACGTCTCCACACATTCCTCGATTTTCTCTTCCGGAACGGAGAATGTTATACGAAAACAGTCCCTCAGTGGTGGCCCGATAAACCGTCTAAGATAATCCTCTGTATAAGAGGAAGTATCGTAGCCTATTGTCTCTACTGTTCTGAGAGCACATTCCATAATGCCCTTAGAGCTATCGCAAATTGTGCCGTCAAAATCAAATATAACTGCCTTTACCATCTATTAATTCCAATCCTAAAGAATGTACCTGATTATTTGATGCGAGAATTGAGACATAATCCCCATCCTCTTTAAGACTTACTCTGCCACCGGCTTCTTTGAGTATCAACATTCCTGCAGCAATGTCATATATGTGAAGATACTCCTCATAATATATCGAACAGCGTCCAGAAGCGACATAAGAGAGAGAACAAGCTGCACTTCCAATGCTTCTCATATCACTAAAGTAGTCATAAAAACGCCTCATTTTTACAATATAATCATCCAGAGCATTATGAACTCTATGTGGTGGCACAAGAAGCGCTAGGCTCCTCTTAATATCTATATTTTCATCTGTGTAGATTCTCTTACCATTGAGAAATGCGCCCTCGCCTCTTAGGGCATAGAATACTTCTTTTTGACGTGGTAATGAGACAACGCCCAACGCAATTCCATCCTCATCCTCATATGCAATCGATATCGTATAAAGAGGAAATGACCACATAAAGTCGACCGTTCCGTCGATCGGATCTACTATCCAGCGTCTATCTCTTCGTCCTATCTTTCCGCTCTCTTCTCCATACCAGCCATCGGAGGGAAATGCCTCAAGGAGCACCTTACGTATTATATCCTCGCTCCTTTTATCAGCTGATGTAACATAATCGTTTTCACCTTTTGATAATACAGAGCGTCTCATCTCCTCATGAGAGATTAGATATCTTCCGGCTTCATCGGAAGCAGAAAGTGCCGTTTCAAGACGCTTTTCAAGCTCTCTTTTCTCCATCATCTCTTTTTCATCTGCTCCCCGATATATGTTACTCTTTTCCAATCAGATGGAGAGAAAGAATCCTTAGTAAGTTTCTTCTCCATTGCATCCTCAAGAACAAAAGAAGAATTTATATATAGTATTACAGCTCTCCATTCGTCAGCAGAATGTGCATACATAACACCGCCAGCATTATTCATCAGCTCCGAGAGTCTCAAATCATCTCTTATATGATCGCGTGAAAGAAGTATCGAGAAGGAATACTCTGCAACATTGAATAGTTTATCCTTTCCGTCACTCTGCATTCTATTCCAGGAGTTCTCTATTACGATCTCCATTTCCTTAAGCGTTTCACTATCTTCTTTTCTCAAAAATGATGCAAAGAAAGAGGACGGGCCAAGAGAGCGGTATATATCATAAACAATACCGGAAAGAGGAAGGTCTTCCTTAACTTCAGTCTCTTCACTTTTTGAAGGAAGAATGACTTTGTTTTCTTCGCTTTCTTCCATTAAGAGCACTTCTTTCTCGCTCTCTCCTTCATTAAGAGTAGGACCTTTTTCTTCTATAATATCATCCGACTCAAGAAAGGAGGTGAAAGCATTATCAGAAAAACCTTCCTTCTCCTCACTAGGAACGCTTTTCTCTTCATCATTTTCTTCGCTAGCGTTTATTTTTCTCTCCGCATCTATCCTAAGCGTTGTCTCTTCGTTAATTAAGTCAGTATTATTTGCCTCATCAATTGAGGATGGATTTACTTCGCTGCATGAGGCATTACCATCTGATGTGGTTTCTTCATTTTCAGTATCATCTTCAATACTTGGAAGCTCTGTTTCATCGGAATATGAAGACTCTCTCTCAGCAGACATCTCATCCTGAGAGGGAAGAATAAAGGTGTCATCTTCAAGAGAGATGGAATCCTCCTCTTCTTCTTTCTCCTCTTCCTCTTTAAACTCCTCTTCGTCTTCCTTCTCGAGTTCCTCGTCGATTATTCTCTCTTCCTTCTCTTCATCATCCTCATCTAATAGATCAAAGAAATCAAGCTGGCTCTCGTCATATGAGGCAGAGTCTTCTTCATCATCTAGAAGCGCTTCTTTCTCCGTGTCATCCTTTACACCTTCATCGCTTTCAAGATCAAGAAAATATTCGCTCTCCCCCTTCTCTCCAAGTACGTCGAGCCTCTCCTCTTCCTCCGTATCATCAAAGATATCGTCATCCAATTCTTCCTCGAATTTCTCCTCTTCAATACTGTTCTCTTCGTCTTTTTTGAGAATTTCATCGGTGAGAGCATAGCGCTCCTCTTCTTTCTTTATATCTACCTTTTTAACTAATTCATACTCAGGAAGAGGAAGTTCTTCATCCTCAATGTTTTTCTCGTCTTCCCCGTTGTCGTATTCGTATTCGTCTGTTATTAAGTCATCGCCCTCGTCAAAGGAAGAAGCGCTCTCTTCTTCAAGTTCGTCTTCGTCGATTACCTTGTATTCATTCGTTTTTTCAGGAAACTCGAGAGGGCCTAGTAGGCGACTGATGAGTTCATGTTTTTTATTTCTATCCCTACTAGCTTCGGCCATAAAAAGAGAAGAGATAAAGAGCACTCCATTTTCCTCTTTTTTCTCCTCCTCTTCATCGGGGTCAACTATAAGTCTCTTATGGCCGTATTCTACACGAAGAGAGCTCTCCTCATTCCTAGATTTCTTTATCAAATCATACAGAGCGGGGTCACAGAATATATTTCTATCATAGAATGACGGAAGAACAGATATATCGATACTGTTTCCATCGTATGTATAGGTATCTACACCTATACGGTAGAAGATCTTGAGCACATCCGAAATTGAGGCATTTCTTCTAGAGAACGATGATGAGAGGGCAATAAAGGACGGAATGTGTTTACCGACAAAGGTATAAACTGTGCCGCCGTATTCCACAAACGGGAAACGCATTACTGGCCAATATCCCATTTTAAGAAGCGAGATAATATCTAATGTTCCGGAAGATGCTGTAAATGGAGAAAAAACGGAAGGAGAAAGCGAACTAAGAGAGGACAGCGAGAACATATCAAATCCGTCGCGCTCCATGGCCAAATTCTCCGCCCTGTTCTCCCAGCCGTTTTCTTTTGTTATCATATCGAAGATTTCTTCCTCGCTTTTACCTTCTATCTCATCCTTTTTCTTCGATAGAGCGAGGCTGTACTCATCTCTGTAACACTGTATCCTTGATACCAAGTCATCAATTCCATTGAGACCCTTCTCGGCGATGTTGTCTAAATTAATCCAGAAAGTATCGCTGTCGACGCCTATTTTGTTTATAAGCTCCTTCTTCTCTTCAAGGAGTGTTCTCAAGAGAGTCGACGCTTTTTTTAGAGCCACTTTATCCACTGGATAAGGAAGAAGATAAGCTCTAATTATATTTCTATAGTTTTCTCCATCTTCATTTGAAAACCCGAAAGAAAGAAAGAGTGCCGTCTTATTTTCAATTATTCTCGTAATCCTTCTTAGAGAGTCATCACAAAGTGATTTCAATCTGGACCATAGAGACGAAGGAACGCTCCTTTCCACTCCAGTCTTTTCCACATAAGACGAAAGAAGAACACTCTCTAGCATAACGGGAAGAATTACAGCACTCTCTATTTTTGCATCATCTCTCTTTTTCTCCATGAGAGTCTTACGCTCATCCCATAGAGAAAGCTTCAATATCTCAAGAGGATCATACTTTTCAAATATTGCGGCTACACCCTTAAAATCATTAGCAAGGTAAGAATAGCTTTCGTCAATATTCTTCTCAGCTTTCTGAGGGTTGATCTTTCTTAGTGCTTCAATCGGCGAAAAGAAATCAAACAACATCTTCCTTCCTTATTGAATATGCATTACGTTTTTTCTGTAAGCCTTAAGTCCTAGGCGCAGGCACTCTGCTGCCATCTTCAATTCATCCTCATTCAATACATATGCAAATCTTGCCTGGCATTTCCCGTATCCGGATGTCCAATAGAATCCTTCAGCCGGGGCAAACATCACAGTGCAGCCTTTATAAGAGAAGTCCGAAAGCATATATGATGCAAACTTCTCCGCATCATCAACAGGAAGGTCCGCAATGAAATAGAACGCGCCTTTGGGCATCGTAACTCTCACTCCCTCTATACGCTGCATAGCCTTTACAAGCGTATTGCGTCTTCTTTCATACTCCTCGACAGTTGCATTTATATATTCCTCGGGAGCCGTAAGCGCTGCAGAAGCAGCCTCTTCTTCCACAGCAGGAGGACAAAGCCGCGCTTGCGCCATCTTAAGACAGTTGTTTATAAACTCATGGTTCTTAGTGACTATTGCTCCAATACGAGAACCACACATGGAGAAACGCTTGGAGAAGCTGTCTATACAAATCACCCTATCTGCATACTCAGGGAAGGAAAGAACAGATGTAAATTTCTTTCCGTCATAGCAGAACTCTCTGTAAACTTCATCAACTACAAGGAAAATATCGTGTTTTCGACATAGCTCAAGAAGAGCAGTAAGCTCCTCCTTTGTGTATATATGTCCAGTCGGATTATTAGGAGAGCAGAGAAGAATTGCCGTCGTCTTCTTGTTTATCTTATCCTCGAAGGCATCAATGCTAGGAAGAATGAATCCATTGGATGAGGATGATGTTACAGGTCTCAACTCCACCATGGCAACCTTTGCAAAAGTTGCAACATTCGTGTAGTAAGGCTCAGGGATGATTACCTCATCATACGGATCGCAGAGCGTTATGAACGTAAATTGCAAAGCCTCAGAGCCGCCTGTAGTTATCATAATGTCGTCGGTAGAGAGATCAGTTATGCCAAGCTTCGTATAATAGCCGAGAAGCGCTTTCCTGAGTTTCATTTCACCTTCACTCAGTCCATAGGCGATGATATCTTCCTTATAATTATGGATGGCATCAAGCGCCTCTTTAGGTGTTTTTATATCGGGCTGTCCGATATTAAGGTGAATAACATGAACGCCATTCTCCTCAGCTCTTCTGCTGAGAGGAACAAGCCTCCTTATTGGAGAACATTGGAACCCTGATATACGATTCGACATTTGCATGAAAGAACTCCTTATCACTCCGGAATGGAGGAATCTTCATTTGTTGTCATTCCGGCTTGTGTCATATCGACAAGTTTCTGAATGAATTTTCTGTTATCTAGAAGTGGGCTTATAGCTCTACCGTGATGGAGGCGCGAAATAACACGAGCAAAGAGTTCAGTAACATCTGCCTGGATGAACCATTCCTTCTCCAAAAGCTCCTTTCCCTGGTATACACCATTTGTTCCAATGATTCTGTAGAAGATACCTTCCTTATATGCTTGGTCGAAGTTCTCAATTGCATTGCCATTAAAGAAAGGAAGAGAGACCATAACAATGACCTTCTTTGCTCCTCTAGCCATAAGCTCCTTCATAGCGATTATCATCGTTCCGCCTGTGGCAATCATGTCATCAGCCATAAGAACTGTCTTACCAGATACATCACCCAGGAGATTTATAGATTTAATATTCGTATTCTTAGCAGAAGTAGAGACCATCGAATAGTCTCTCTCCTTATATAGTATTGCAAGCGGTCTATGAAGAGCTTGTGCATAGAACTTGTTTCTGTTGACTGCTCCTGTATCTGGAGAGACGACAACAATGTCAGGATCAGAGAAATCTATAAGCTTACGCAGCGCTATCAGCGTCTGGTAGGAACCGTGGACGTTCTCAAGCGCACACTTGCTGAAGGCGTTCTCAATTTCACGGGAGTGTATGTCGAGAGTGATTATCCTATCAACCCCGAGTTCCTCGGAAAAACGCGCAAACATTGCTGCTGTAAGAGGTTCTCTAGACGCCTTCTTATGCTGTCGTGCATACGGATATGTAGGAAGAACAAGTGTTATCGACTTGGCACCGGCATTGTGTAGAGCATTGACTGTAGTAAAGAGGAACATCAAATGATCGTTGATTGAGAGCTGAACAGGTTCTTCCGATCCGGCAACCCTTATCGGAGCATTGTTCGAGACATCGTGGATAAGATAGACACTCAATCCTCTTACAGGATCAATAATCTCAGCCTTCTCCTCCCCGTTCGAGAAACGCGTATATTTAACGTTTATCGTAAAATCCGGACAGTGAAAAGCCGTAGGGAGTTTTCCCGTCGGAATCTTCTTGCTGTCGATGTCATCGAGAAAAGTTACTTCTCTTAATAACTCTTCAGCCGTCATGTCGTGTCGTTTTGTCAGAGCCTCTGAGAGTTTCTCATATCTATCAATATAAAGGCGCCTGAGGTGCTTTACGACCTTGCCAGTAAAATATTCTGAGCCAGGGCCGGCAATAACCCCTAACTTATGTGGTTTTAAGATACTCATAGCTAAAAGATACTTCATTAACTCAAAGGCTTTCAAGGCTGTTGAGGGCTTTTTCCTCAATAGAGGAATATATTTAATTAGATAAAAAACTATCCGTTGCTAAAAAGATAAAAGAGTCTGATACTACAAGCGTGGAAGAATCAATCAATAAATATTCTCCTATAAACATTAAGGCACTGGCCTCTTCAATCAGCCCCACACTTGGAAAAATTGTTCCGGGGTTCATATTTAAGAAGCTTGAAAAGACACTTCACATCAAAGAACTCAATGACTTCTTCTCCGAGCACGATAACGACTCAGCGAGCTCCTTTCTAGACGCAGTCGTTAAGAGACTGGATTTGAAACTTGAATTTGTTGGAGATGAAGAGAAAATAAAATCACTCGCTAGCGGGAGGAGTGTGATGTTCGTCTCGAATCATCCATACGGTGGGCCGGAGGCAATGCTTCTTCTTGATTGGATCAACCGTTACTTCCCATCTTCGCGTCTTGTAACACAGTCTTTTCTGAAGTTCATAAAGCCTCTCGGCTCCATATGTGTTTACAACAAGAAGGCCGTCAGGACTCTATACGAAGCAATACAGAACAACTCATCACTACTCTTTTATCCCGCAGGATATTGCTCGAGGATGCTCTCCTCAGGGGACATTTTCGACTACGAGTGGAAACCATCATTTGTTAAAATTGCAAAGAAGAACAATATGCCTATAGCCGTCTTCTACACAGACGGAGAGCTCAGCAGACGAATGCACTTCTGGACGAAATTCCGTAATATCTTTCACATAAAAACATCTTTTGAGACAATCTTTCTCGTCGACGAAATGTTCCGTTTGAGTGGAAAAACCATACGGATAGTAATCGGAGACACAATAGATCCCTTATCTCTCGAAGACGATGTATCAGATAGTGAATGGGCAGACCGCATAAGACAATACTGCTTTGACCTCAGAAGTAATCCAGAAGAAACCTTCTCACATGACAAAAAAGCTACATTACCTAATAGATAAAAAAAAAAGGAAACAAAATATGAAAAAGAAACTAATCGCATTACTCTTTGTAACACTCTCAATTCTCCCAGTTTTTTCTTCCGACCTCTTCTCTTTCGACCTCGTCCCAGATAAACCTTTATATACAGAGAGTGCCTCCGACCCCTACGGCTACACGTCGCGCCTCAACATAGTTTTTGCCTTAGACAGCGAAAAGCGGCCTAACAAATTAAATGCAATAGTTATAGAGAAAGGAACAGATGGGGCTACTGACAAAGCATTCTACGCCCTCCTTCCTTACGACGAAGATGGACAGAAAAAGAGCAACAACAAGTACATAAATATGAAGACAGCTGTCTCAGTCGGATTATTAAGACTGAGCTTTGCAGGTAAAGGCTGGATTCCTTCCGTTGATGCTGAGCTAAATGTTGCGGGCTATATCAACAACCTATTTACCCAGTTCTGTGGAGCAGACTGCCTCGACTTTGATGGCTCTTATTTTCTCGGAGGATCACTACGCTTTGCAAATACTGTTACACTACGCTTCGGTATGCACCATTTCTCTGGCCACTATGGAGACGAAGTCTTGAACTCGTTCTACCGCTACAACAAGGTTAATTTCTCTGAGCAGTATAAAGGAAGCTATAGTGTCTATGATGGCGCCTATGCCTTTACATATAAAGGAAATTCAGAGAAATATTACCTAGCAGGACTTGTTGAATATGTAAGAGATAACTCGTGGCTGCTCTCTCTTTCTGTAGATCTTCCATGGGGATTCAGGGTATATGGAGAAGCAGAGCTTCCTCAAAACCCGAGCTGGCTCAGGCCTTTTGTTCATGTGCCGGCAGATTACTCGACAAAGGTTTCTTCCGATGATGTTTCTTCTCTTGTACAAAGGATTGGAAACAACGAAAACATTCCAACAGAACAAAAAGAAGCTGAAGAAGAATTGAAGCGTACCTCAGGCGGCGCTTACAAAGCCTGGAGAATACACTGTGGTATGGAATGGAAAAAGAACATAGGCTGGGGAGCAATATTTCTCTCGGCAGATCTACAATTCCATCAAGACGGACAGACAAAGCACCAAATTGGAGCATATAGCGCAGATAATCCATGGGAATTTGAAATTACGGCAGGAGGCGGCTTAGAGCTTGGCGATATCCTACTAGGTAGAACTATCCGCATAGAGGCGTACTACCATAACGGCAGAGTCTCTGCTACCCAATTTTTCTACCAAAGGATGGAGAGCATTACTGTCGGATTCGGTATATATTAATACATCCAACCTCCCTACGGGGAGGCTTTATTTTGACATAAAAGCCACCTTTTTTGCTTTATAAGCATGAAGGCAATTTTTCTACTCATACTCACTGTTCTATTTACAGTATCATCATGCTCGAATAAGGATCTCGCAATCGAAAATCTCCTGAAAAAAGAGGATAGAACATGTGCCGAGGTTCTCGAGTACTCGCTCATAGACAATTCAAGTTTTTCTATTGTTTTCAGCGAAAAGGTTGTAATAAAAGAAGTATCATACAATGGAAAAAGGAAGAAGGAGCAAATTGTTGGAGAGAACTTAATTATTCCACTTCCTGTAACAATAGAAATGGGAGAGAAGTATACTCTTTCTCTGACATTTACTAAAAACGGTGGTAACACTACACGTGCATTCTTTACTCTCTACGGCAAAAACAAAGACAAAGCCGGCATCTTAATTAATGAAGTCTCCATCGACGGGAATACGACTAACCCAGACCGAATTGAACTCCTTGTAACGAAAAAAGGAAATACTGGGGGTATGATGATAACTGACGACATAACACAAACGGGAGTTGTACTTCCATCTATATCTGTCAACAAAGATGACATCATAGTAATCTATTGGGACAGCACAAGCGGTAAAGACACTCTTATTAGAGACTATAAGAAAAACCTCATCACATATTATGTTGACGGAGGGATGAAAAGTACGCTCATAAGTACGACTGGAGCCGTCGTTCTATATGATGAAGTCGGGGGAAGTGTTATTGATGCACTCATCTACTCAGACAGTACAGAGACCGAGGATAAAAAAGAATCCTTTTTATCCCTTCTTTCACTTTTACAAGAAAACGGAAACTGGAAAGGAGAGAGCGTCTCATCAAGTCACGTAACTTCGTCGCGAGTACTAGCTCGTCTTCCCGGCGCGATAGACTCAAACAGCAAAGACGATTGGTTTACTACAGCAGCACGCTGTTCAACATTCTCGTACCCCAACACTTACTCACCATACAGTGAAGAATAAAGAGAAAGCAAAGAACTGCTTTCTCTTTGTGGGTGAACATAGATTAAATGCTTATACTTGTCTGTCTATTTGTCACTGTGTAACAAGTAGATGAGTCGATAGTACATTCTACATTTCCAAAAGCAAGAGAAGATGCGAATAAGTAGTCGCTGCTCTCAATCGATGAGTCACTCGAAATGTAATATGATTTTCCGTTCTCAAATAGAGAAGAAGCAATAAAAAGACTTGTTGTGTCTGCATTTTCGGGTATTGTGAAAGCAATGATTACATTCTCTTTGCTATCGAGAAGACATATTGTGTCGCCGCCCGAGATAGAGCTTCCACCTCCCATTTTTCTCATATTTTGTCCCGGCCCTCCCATACTAAAAGAGGACGATGTAAAATAGTACCCACTGCTGCCGCTTCCTCCCGGAAGATTATTAGAGCCGCCAAGAGCGATGACAGTACCACCTGTGTAGATAAAATTACTATCGCTATCGCTGTCTATACCACCTTCCGGTGTTCCGGCGCCAAAGGAAATCAAAGTTCCCCCTGTGATAGTTATCGTACCGTTTGTGTCAACAGCGTCATTAAGGGTTGAGTGGGCGTAGATAAGGCCGCCGTTAATGGTGATTTTTGAGCCTTTAAGAGAAGTGTTTATCGCATCATCGGTTGTATTTAGGATTATCTTACCTCCGTTGATTGTAACACTGTTCTTTCCCTCAATTCCTTCCGGGGAGACACCGTCATTGGAAGAAGATGATGAGTCTTCTCTTGGAGTCGCAAGCGTTGTAATTGTTATAAGGCCATTGTTGATGAAGATATCGGCAGAAGGATCATATGTACTATTTTCTGTATCTCCATCCTCATCTGGATCAAAAGATGCCGTAATACCCTTTCCAGTTGTCTTTATTGTAAGTTCTCCTCCGTTGATAAGTACGTATCCTTTGCCCTTTCCATATTCAATTTCGCCCTCGTCTTCATTGATACCTTCGACCTTTATACCCTTGTTTTCGCTCCCTTCGGTATAATTGAGACCGGTAATTGTTACCGAGCCAGCATTCTGCACATAGCCATAGGCACTCTTTATACCTGTGCCTGCACTTGTAGAGCTATCTAAATCAATATTTATTGTTCCGCTGTTGATTACAACTGTATTATCTGAAACTATTCCATTTTTCGTTTTGGCATATACCTCAAGGCTTCCCTCTCCCTCAATTATAAGAGAGCCATCACACTTAATCGCATTGGCCTCCTCTTCCGTACAACCCGTAAGAACACTCTCCTCTTCAAGAATAAGCAAGCACCTAGATTTATAATCCATACTGATATTCAATGCCTGCTCGCCGCTAGTGGAAAGCGAAGTAATAGAGAGAGAAGAGAGTGTGATAGCTATATCACTTGACGCGCTTTTAACCGTTACGCCTTTCTCGCTCTCTCCTGAGAGCACTATATTGTATTTATTCGCTGTCGTATTGGTTATAACTATCTTCTTATTCTTTACTACAAGGGTAATTGCCCCATCAAGATAACTTTCTTCACAATTACTCAGGTCGATATCAACCTCTGTAAAATCATCTATAGACAATTCAAAATCACCACTGTTGTAGCTTAGTGGAACTTCTGTACTTCCGGGCGTTTTAGTTTCTTTTGCCTCACTATCGCTAAGCCACGATGATATATACCCAGTATAAACACCGCTAACGCCTGTACTAGATGAAGAATTGCTTCTTACATGTGTATCATCAGAACTATCTAGAGCATTCAATGAGTCGAATGAACAAGAGACACAAAATAAAGAAACAATCAAAACAATAGAAATGAGTATGGTATTCGCTTTCATCTTTTCCTTCCTTTCCTGAAGGATAAAGGGCGAACCTTAAAGAAACCTTAAAAACTACTCTGCTCTTATTTCAAATGTAAATTCGATCCACTTTTCCCACTCGCTCTCAAGAGTGAGCTTGGCATTATGTGTCTTTGCTATAGTGTCTGCCATCGCGAGTCCCAGTCCGTAGCTGCCGTCTTCTCTCCGTCGCGCCTTGTCTACTCGATAGAAGCGCTCAAAGATTTTATCCTTATCGCCCTCTTTAACACCTATACCCTCATTCCTAACCTTAAGAATTGCATTTTTATATTTAAGGGAAAGACTCACATCTATTTGGGTATTCTCATAGGCATATTTTACAGCATTTGAAAGAAGTATCGAAACGAGCTTTTCAATCTCCTTTTCATCCCCTCTTATAAAAACATTCTCTTTTATATCACCCTTGATGAGAATATTTTTCTCATAAGCCAATGCTTCAAAGGGTAGCATTGTGCCTTCAGTAATATGTGAGAAATTAATCAAAGAGAACTCTTTTCTATTCTGATTGCTAACGGTCAAAAAGAGTAGTTCCTTAACCAGTTTATCCATACGGTTTGTTTCCGTTATGATATATTCAATCCACTTATTCCCACCGCACTCCTCTTTAAGGACATCTGCATTGGCCTTTATGACGGCAAGCGGTGTCTTAAGTTCATGGCTTGCATCCGAGAGAAATCTCGTCTCATTATCAAAAGCATCCTCGATAGGCTTCACCATCATCGCTGTAAGCTTAAGAGACAGGAAGAAAAGAACTATCCAGCTTATAATTCCTCCGATAATTCCCCACATAAGAGTACGCCTAAAATCATTTAGGGACGAAGAGGAGTCGAGAACTGTATATGACCGCCCCTCAGGCGTTATGTGCAATAGATAATAGTACCCGTTTCTATATCCGAACTCATTTTTAGTCTCACTTATGTTATCTAATATATTCTGGATAGTCTCATCAGAGTAGTAATCTTCAATTTGGCTTGTCCATGAGCTTATATTCCCCTCATCATCAACTTCAATCGATATTACGTTCCCTCCATATTCCCTAAGAAGTCTTAAATCAATAGACTCTTCTGGGCGTGGCACTTCAGACGGTGCATTTTCTAGTATTTCAAGAGGAGGCTCGACAGCGGTAGTATCATCTCTAGGCTCCGGTTTTTCCCTCGGTGGGTTTAAACCTTCTCTCTCCGGCTCTGTTCTTATCTCATTATTTCCCGATAGACCTTCAAGGCTACGCCTTATCTCACTCTTTTTCTGTGTCTCTGGAACAAAGACGACAAATGCAACAAGGGCAGCGATAATGAGCGTAAAAGAGACCATCATTACACTCATAAGTCTTCTTTTGAGCGCTCTAATCATCTTTACACTCCAGATAGTACCCGATGCCTCTTGCCGCTTTTATCTCGGTATTTGATTTTATGTATTTGAGCTTTTTTCTGAGAAATGAGATATAAACCTCTACCGAGTTGCAATCTGCCTCCGACTCATATCCCCACAGCTTCTCGATTATCTGTTCCTTATTAACAATCCTACCTTCATATGAAAGTAACATCTCTATAAGTGTAATCTCTCTTGCACTCAATTTAATGTTTTCACCCGTTTTTTCGTTAACAAGAAGTCCCACACCTTCCTTAAGAGAAACATCGCCGTAACAAAGTAAAGAAGCTATTTTCGTCTCCTTTCTCCTAGTCAATGCATTGATGCAGGCTATAAGCTCATCCATTTCAAAAGGCTTTGCAAGATAATAGTCGGCGCCTGTATCAAGTCCCTTTATCCTACTTGAGAGATCGCCTTTAGCTGTCAGCATTAATACCGGGGTCGATATTCCCTCATCTCTGAGCTTCTTCAAGATGGTAAACCCATCAATTACGGGGAGCATCACATCAAGAATAATTATGTCATAGAGATTGCTCAATGACTCTTCTAGTCCCTTCTCACCGTCAAAGCTTTGACTTATAAGCCAGCCCTTACGCCTGAGAATATGGCTTATTGCATCGGAGAGTCCCTTCTCATCCTCAATAATTAAAAGTTTCATAGCTTGATTATAAAAGAACGCCAGCCAGTTGTCATTATTATTAACTTCAGCTACACTCTCACTCCTAGTTCGGAGGGCAAAGCGAACAATGATTCTGAGCCGGATAAGACTGAGGTTGAGATACCTGTTTCTTATCCGGTTTTTTTATTTATGGAGGCAAATTATATGGACAATTTGATTAGAGGTAATATTAGGCGAATCTACTTCAAGTATCTTTCTTCAGCATTCGGAAGCGCACTCATATCTTCTATCTACTCAGTAGTCGATTGCGCAGCTGTCGGACAATATCTCGGGCCGGATGGCACAGCATCTCTTGCTGTTGTTGCTCCTCTATGGAACATCATCTATTCACTTGGTCTTCTCATGGGTATAGGTGGTAGCGTAATCTTCTCCCTCAAGAAAGGAGAAGGTGCAAAAGAGAATGATGGAAACGAATATTTCACAGCGTCTCTAATCGGCTCTCTTATCCTAGCCTTATCAGCCACCATTTTGCTTTTTTTGTTTGAAGACAACATTCTTTTCTTCTTCGGAGCAAATGAGATTTTGCTTCCTTATTCAAAAGAATACTTGAGGCCTATAAAGTATGTATTCCCTCTTTTTCTCTTCAATCAAATGCTTGCGTCTTATCTACGTAACGACAGAGATCCCGAGAAAGCCACAAAGAGTGTTCTTGTGGGAGGCATATTCAACATCTTCGGAGACTACATCTTTGTCTTTCCATGCAACATGGGGCTATATGGCGCGGGACTCGCAACCGCCATTGGTTCTGTCTTGTCATTTATAATGATGCTGAGTCATTTCTTCTCAAAGAAGAATACACTACGCATCGTGCGCCCCAAAAAGTTATTGCATAAGCTCTCAAATATAACAATTACCGGATTCTCTACATTCTTTATCGATGTGGCAATGGGAATACTGACAGTTCTCTTCAACAAAATAATCATGAAATATCTCGGCTCAGATGCCCTTGCAATATATGGTCCAATAATCAATATAAGTACATTTGTTCAATGCTCCGCCTATAGTGTTGGACAGGCTTCACAGCCCATAATCTCGACCAATTTCGGAGCAGGGAAAAAAGACAGGATTAAAGAGACACTCCGCTACGGAATTATCACATGTGCTTTTTTCGGAGTCTTCTGGACTCTTCTATGTATTTCCATACCGAATGTCTTTGTGCATATATTCATGAATCCGACACCTCATATATTACAAATCGCACCGAAAATCATAAGAACATACAGCCTTTCATTTCTCCTACTTCCATTCAATATTTTCTCGACATACTACTTTCAGGCAATAATTAAGCCTAAGGAAGCATTCCTTGTCTCCATACTACGTGGCCTTGTAATAAGTGGATCTCTCATCCTTCTACTGCCACTTATATCTCCTGATTATCTTTGGTACAGTATGCCGATAACGGAAGTTCTAACAATGATTTATGTTGCATTTAAGATGAAATACTATTCTTCCTCTCTGTAATATATCTATTTGTCATCTTCCTCATTTTAGTTCATAATAAAAACTATGAATAATGATGTTCGAGTGCTCCTCGTAAAAGAGAGCGTGTTTGCAGATAACGATAGAGAAGCAGAAAAATTGAGAGAAGAACTAAAGAAAAAAGGTGTCTTCTTGATGAATCTTATGTCGTCCCCAGGTTCGGGTAAGACAACAACGCTGACAGCCATAATCAAGGCACTCAAAGATGAGTTCAGAATCGCAGTTATGGAAGCCGATATCGACTCAGACGTCGACGCAAAGAAAATCAAAAGCTTAGGCGTAAAGTCGATTCAGCTTCACACAGGTGGCATGTGCCATCTCGATACAGCGATGACACGACAGGGCCTCGAGGCCATGGGGATTGATGATGTGGATTTTGTCACTCTAGAGAATGTGGGCAATCTCATCTGCCCCGCAGAATTCGATACTGGGGCTGTGAAAAACGTAATGATTCTCTCCGTTCCGGAGGGAGACGACAAACCTTTGAAGTATCCACTGATGTTCAGCACAGTAGATGCAGTCATCATCAATAAGATAGACTCGGCGTCGTTCTTCGATTTCGATATCGAAAGATGTAAGGGCTATATAAAAGAAAGAAATAGAAAGAACCCTCCTGTCTTCCCCGTTTCCGCAAAAACAGGAGAAGGCATGAATGCTCTTATCTCATGGCTCAGAAGCCAAATCATAAGCTGGAAAACAAAATAAAATGCATGAACTAGGAATTGTATTTTCGATTCTTGATAAACTTGAGAAACTTGCTAGAGAGCAGAACCTCAGCCATATAAAGAGAGTCACACTTGAACTAGGAGAGGTCTCTTCCGTCATCCCGGAGTATGTCACACCATGCTTCGATTGGGCGGTGAAAAAGCGTCCTCTCTTTGGCGACACAACGCTGGAGATTAAAACAATTCCTGCTGTAACATATTGCGAGAATTGCCAGAAAGAATACGATACGCTCCCTAACGGTATAACATGCCCATATTGTGGTTCAAGAGAGACATATCTTATAAGGGGAAATGAGATCAACATTCTGGAAATCGAAGCAGAATGAAGATCTCCAAAGAGTAATAATGAAGTAGCACATTTTATCTGTAAGAACGGAAAAAATGTGCTATTCTTTTTTCAAGGAGAATTTTATGAATTTAACAGTTATCTCTCTTGGTGGTTCGATTATTGCCCCGGAGAAGGTTAATACAGAATTTTTGAAGGAATTCAGAAGAGCGATTATAGATTATCTAGAGGAAGATAAAGAAAGAGAGCTTATCTTCGTCTGTGGTGGAGGCGCACCGGCAAGAGTTTACCAATCGGCCTATCGTGATATAATAGGGCGCTCAGGCGCCGAGGAAGAAGACTGGATCGGAATTAAGGCGACATATCTCAATGCAGAGCTCATAAATGCTATATTTATGCCATATACAAAGACGAGTGTTGTTACTAACCCAACGGGAGATATAAAAGAAAGAGGACGCATTCTCGTAGCATCAGGTTGGAAGCCGGGCTTCTCGACTGACACAGATGCAGTATACCTAGCAAAGCGATACGGGGCGAAAACGATAATCAACCTCTCAAATATCGCAAAAGTATATACAGACGACCCGAAGAAGAACCCCAACGCTCAGCCCATCGACAGAATAACATGGAAACATTTTAGAAGCATGGTTGGAAACGAATGGAGACCCGGACTCAACGCACCATTTGATCCTATTGCCTCTAAAATAGCAGAAGAGACAGGTCTCAGCGTCATATGTGCCGATGGAAGGAATATTGCAAATACAATTGCAATATTGAAGGGTGAAAAGTTCCTCGGAACTACAATAGAGCCGTAGCTTTTCTCTTTAAAGAAAGAAAATAAGGACTCGGGGAGGCAAAGGAAGACGGAAAGGGATTATCCCTAGAGAAATCTGGAATCCATAAGATATCATCATCACTTTTCTCCTGTATAAAGCCGTTTTCTATGCCTTCCTCATCAACTTTCTCTACAAGGCTCTGGTACTCTTCGTCACTAATGGAGACTAAGTCGGGATTCTCTTTCGGAGGAACGAATTGACTCATAAGAGAAAGATAGAAGTTATCCTTATAGTGGAGAGCAAAGTATTCAAGGAATTTCTTCGATTGTGTTATCGTCCCGGGGAAAACAAGGTGGCGTAATATTGTACCCTTCACTTTTTCCAGGTCTGTTGAGGAGTGCCTTTCTTTAATCCAATCCATAACGGGGATTATCACATCGGCATATTTAGAGAGTCCCGCGAATTTGCGGCATACATTATGTGAAAGGCTCTTACAATCAAGTAGATAGAGATCAATATAATCATCAATGAGGGCCAATGCGTCTCTATTCTCATATCCAGAGCTATTCCATACTACAGGAAGTGAGAAACCTCTTTTTAAGGCATCATCCAATGCCGAGACAATCGAGGGAATAAAATGGGTTCCTGTCACAAGATTGAGTGTTTTTGCCCCAATTTTCTCTAGGTCTAAGAAGATCTCCGAGAGCTCCTCTATGGTTATTTCGATTCCCCAATTCTCCCCATCAGAACCAGATATCTGGCGGTTCTGGCAATAAGCACAGTGCAGTGGACAACCTGTAAAGAATACCATTCCAGATCCCTTTTCCCCACATAAAGGAGGCTCCTCGCCCCTGTGTAAGCCCGCCCATGCAATTTTTATAGAAGAGCTCTGGTGACACCGCCCCATTTCGCCCCTTAGTCTATCTACACGACAAAGATTCGGACATAGCGTACAAGATGAATAATATTGTGTCTCGTTCATGGAAACAGTATAAATATAAAACTTGAAAAAACCACCAGGTTTGACTATCTTTATTTTCATGCAATTCAAATTTCCGGGAAAGAAGGAAGAGAAGAAAAAGGAGGTCAGATACATCCTCACCATAGATGGTGGAGGGATGAGAGGCATTGTACCGGCTTACATCCTCCAAAAGATGAATGAAGAGCTTAAGAAGAGGACAACTCGACCACTTTATTCTTTCTTTGACCTTGTTGCAGGAACAAGTACCGGTGCATTGATTGCTCTAGGGCTGACATCTCCAACAGAGAACACTTCACTTATAAAAGAGGAAGGAAACGATTACCTCTTAGAGCGCACTTGTCTCAAAGGACGCTTCTTCAAGAAAGAATATACCGAAACACTGGGCTACATACCACGACTCTCTGATCCTGAAAATTTCATCAATCTCTACAAGGAAAACGGAAATAGGATATTTCTCAAGAAAGACTCAAAAGGACTGAAAAAAGTAATCAATATCGTCAATCGCTTCTTCTACGATAAATATGACATAGCTCCCTATGAAGAATTTCTCTCATCGCTCTATGGAGAAGTTGCTCTTAGTAGCTTAAAAATACCAACAATGGCTGTCTCCTACAATGTATATAACGGAGAGAAATTCGTTTTCAAAAGCTGGGATAGTCACGGCTACTTAGTGCGAGAAGCTGCCCGTGCTTCCTCTGCCGCCCCCACATATTTTGCGCCGGCGAAATTCATAGATAGAGTAACTGGAGAGGAGTTAACACTCGTTGACGGTGGAGTTATTGCAAATAATCCGATACTTGCTGCGTATATAGAAGCTGTGCAATTGTATCCGGAAGCAGATGAATTTAGGTTCCTCTCGCTTTCGACTGCCTCTAGCGCCTTCAGTATAAAATCGGAAGATGTCTCGAACAACCTCGACTGGATGGGAGTTCTTTTAAGCGCCTACAGTGCAGCGAATATGAAGATAAGCCTAGAAGGTGTGGAATCAATTCCAAATGCTAAGGTGTTAAGAGTATGGGAGGATGTTGTAAAGACTCATCTCAAGCTAGATGACACCTCCGTCTATGCACTTGAGACCCTGGAAAATGGTGCCAAGGAGATATGGGCACGAAAAAAAGAGGCGATCACCGCTTTTATAGACGAAATGACAGCCTCCTCTAGGATTCCCGATCATCTTATTCTCGAAAACGCCTCTCACGAGGAAATGATAGAGTGTAAGAACTCAGATAGTCTCGCCCTGCCATCTCTATAAGAGAATGAGATATCACCAACGGAAGATTTATCACCCACTATATCTGTAATAAGCTTTACACAATAGAAGCGAACAGATAGATATTTCGCAGCCAAAGCAACACCATATGCCTCCATATCGACTGCATCAGCCTTAAGAAGCGTATGAGAAGGAAGCACTTTTGAAGAGTACCTTCCAGACGAATACAAAACATATTGACTGGACCTATCGGCAGTATAGAGGGCCTTCATCGTTGCTCTATCCGGACCTATGGTGGCACCAAGGGCAATATGCATCTCTGTCAAATCTTGGTCTGGAGTCACAACAGAGCCAAAGGATACACAATCTCCTTTCTTCAATCGCCCCAGGGATCCTGCAGAACCGACAGAGACAACAATATCACTCTCATAGCGGATTATGTTCATAGTTGCATGAAGTGCACTCAAAATTGGCCCAACGCCACAAACACATGTATCCCAATCTCCCTCAAGACCCCTCAGCTCAGCCTTGTCCGAAGCAACAAGAAGAACTCTACTCATATAGAAAGAGCTGAAATCGCAGCTCCGATAATCGGAGAGGAATCGATTGTGACGATCTTATAGTATGTAGCCCTCTCCCTCTCGAGGATTCTGTCGACAAAATAGCGAGTATAACGCTCTAAAAACGGAAGCTTATAGAATGTCGTTCCATCGGCATTTATGACAATTGGATGAACTGGAGATGTCTCTCCGCGCTTTCCCATCAATGCTGCAGCTGAGATATTAATTGCAGTAAGTTTGGCAGCCCGGAGGACTATTGCTTTGAGAATATTGTATAGAGACACAGCATCACGATCGTTTGTTAAAAGAGCCCCCAACACATTTTCTTTTGAATATGGTGCACCAAGAAAAGCACCTACATCCATAGTAGAGAGACTTTTCACTTGAGAGAAGAGGTTAATGAATTCAAGCGAGAATACATTTTCCTTTATTGCCTCATTTATTACAAAGTAGCTAAAGGCTCCGATATATGCCCCGCTTATCATCTTCTCGAAATGATATGAGTCTGGATTGTTGGTTGTGTTTCCAAATAGAGTATCAAGATCACTCAAGGCAACATCAAAGGAACCGGATTCAGTATTTATAATCTGCTCTCCAACATTATTTTCAATCTTCTTTATATTGGCATTGCTTTCCACATATGCAGTATTCGTTCCGGTTCCGAGAATAAAACCGACATATGAGGAAGCAGAGATCTCGCTCTCAGCCTTAGCTGCAAGAAGTGTTGCAACTGTGTCGTTGACAAGGCTGATCTTAAGGGAAGATATATCATATCCACGTTTTTCAAGAACACCCAAGATATTACTTCCCAACCTCTTTCCGATGGTCTCGGGAGCTTTTATCTCTTTACTGTATAGAAGAGGAATACCATCATGGTCTTCTGTTATCTCTGCCGCATATGAAAAGCAAAATCCAATGCGGTCGCTTTTTCCCATGAAACGCTCTATGTTATCAGCAAAGGTGGAATAGAACTCGTCAGCGCTGACAAGCTTTTCCACGCCCGGCATACCGACTCGCTTGAAATCCGAAATCGTTGGTTTACCTTCGTTGTCGAAAGAGACAAGGCATGTGCGAAAATTAGTTCCACCTGCATCCATGACGATGGCGCTTTTGTTCTTTATAACTTCCCTAGGACTGACTACATAGGTCGGAATCATCTTCAAAGAGCTCTTTTCTCCGCTGAGGCCCTTTTCCATTTCACTATGGAAATGTTTAATCATTTTCTCACTATCTACATAATCAGCACCTAGCATATGCTTCTTCAAAAATTCATTAGCGTCCATCATTTTGCCTTCGTCAGTTGATATTTCACACTCACCAAATAAAATTTTCCATTCACAGTAACATCTTCAGAAGTAATCTCTAACACTTTATTCTTATCTCCCTTAATGTTGAATGTCCCTTTTATTATATACATTTCCAAGCCTTTTTTAAGAGTTAAATCCACTGTACAATCAACATCCACACTATCTAGGTTTCCACTTGTCAGGAATTCTAATTTCTTAATTTTGCTCTTTGATGTTATATCTACAGTTCCATTTAATAAACAATCACCTTTTTTATAATCCGCTTTTTTAAGCTTCTCTTTGGTCTTTTGCATCGTAGCACCACGTTGAGTCAAAGAATACATGGCGCTCTCCCATATAGATGATATATCGGGTTTTGTATTGAGTGCGGAAAAATAATTCGATAGATCAGAGTCGGAGTATATAATACGTTTCGGAATTATCTCATCGTCCCCTGAGACAAACGTCACTCCTTGAAGAGGTAGTTCAGGAACCGATGTACGGCAAAGAATCGTTGCAAATGAAGCATTCTCAAGCTCTTCAAAACAAGGGTTGGCAAAAAGAGAACCACAGAGTAAGGCCGCAATGAGTATGAGCAATAATCTCTTCATGTATATAAGTCTACTTTTTTTTCCTCTTTGAGCAATATCAAAGAATCAATTTGTTTGATAGAATACTTCCATGAGCGAGACTTTTCTCTTTTATGATTTGGAAACATTCGGACTTAACACGCGTTATGACAGAATTGCCGAGGTTGCAGCTGTCAGAACAGATATGGACCTGAATATTATAGATTCTCCAATTCTCATGTACTCAAAGCTCTCTCCCGATTATCTTCCCTCTCCTGAGGCTTGCATCGTAACGCACATTACTCCTCAAATGGTAAACGAGAAAGGACTACCTGAAGCTGAAGTTATTAAAAGACTCAAAGATGAGATGATGAAAAGTAACACAGTCACTCTCGGATACAACACAATACAATTCGATGACGAATGTGTTCGCAATGCTCTATACCGTAACCTCTATGATCCATATGAGAGAGAATACCTCAATTCTTGTTCAAGATGGGATATCATCAACCTCGTAAGGGCGACGCGTGATCTCAGACCTGAGGGCCTAATCTTCAATAAACGTACAAGCGAAGGCTTTGTCTCCTTCAAGCTTACCGACCTTACTGAAGAGAACAAAATCGAGCAAAAAGGCGCGCATGATGCACTAGTTGATGTATATGCAACAATAAATCTTGCGAAGCTGATTAAAGAAAAACAGCCGAAACTCTTCTCCTGGGCTTTTTCACACCGCTCGAAGGAAAGCATAAAAAGAATAATAGACACGACAAAGAGAACTCCTTTTCTCTCCACTAGTGGAGCCTTTACATCCGAAAAAGGTTCAACACATCCTCTTCTTCCACTCTATTACACAGGAAAAAATGATCTATATTGCTTTGATCTTACATACCCCATTCCTTCAAAAATCGAACTCAACAATTACAGAGAAACGGGAATTTACCACCTAGGAATAAACAAGTGTCCATTCGTCGCACCACTCTCAACGCTCTCAAAAGAAGCTGAAAAGAGACTGGGCTTCACCAAGGAAGAGACAATCGCCAAAGCAGATATAATCCTAAAAAGTGGAATATTCAAAGAGGAGGATTTTGCTTGCCAATACGAGAGCCCTTCTCCCGACACAGATCCAGATCTCTCACTTTATGGGTCCTTCCTCTCTAAGGACGACAAGATGAAACTTGTCGAGATACAAAATCTACCACCGAAAATGAAGCTACTGAGCCAAAAGAACACCCCATTTGATAATCCTAAATACCATAAACTTGTGTGGCGCCATGTTGCACGCAATTGGCCTGAGGTTCTCGATGAAAAGGAGAAGAAGCAATGGAGAAATTGGTGCGCACAACGGCTTTTATCGCCACCTGTGAAGGATTCTCAATCCATTGATGACTATCTATATACTTGTAATGAAAAACTAAATAGTTTAAATACAGATGGAGAAGATAAAAAGACGATACTCTCCCTCATCGAATATGCTGAATTCTTGAAGAAAACTATCGTCAATACGGAGAACAAATGAAAAATCTCATAGATTTACTGCCATCATTTAAAGAGCAGCTGAAAACACTCGATAACACATTAAGCCTTCCTGAGACCCTCTCGAATATGACACTCTACAAAGAGAAGATGGTCGAACGCTCACATATAGCGCCAATTGTTGAAAAACTGGAAGACATGAAGAAAAGCGAAGAAGATAAAGAAGAGAATGAAGAGCTTTTAAAAAGCGAAACAGATCCGGACATGTTGGAGATGATCAAGGATGAAATCTCTGCTTTAAAAGAAAAACTGGAAAGAGATGAAAGGGAATGCAAGGTTCTTCTCATTCCACCAGATCCTCTTGAAGGTAAGAATATAATCATGGAGATAAGAGCCGGCACAGGAGGAGAAGAGGCAGCACTTTTCGCCTCTGACATATTCCGTATGTACACACACTACGCAGAAAAGAAGAGATGGAAAATCGAAATCATGAGCCAAAACGAAACAGAACGCGGCGGCTACAAGGAAATTGTCTGCTCCATTTCCGGTAAAGATGTCTACGGCTCAATGCGATACGAAAGTGGCGTGCATAGAGTACAGCGTGTTCCCGAAACTGAAAGCGGCGGACGCATACATACATCTGCAATTACTGTCGCCATTCTTCCTGAAGCAGAAGAAACAGATATCGTAATCAACGAGAAGGATCTCAAGATAGATGTAATGCGTGCAGGAGGCCCGGGAGGACAGTGTGTCAACACAACAGACAGCGCCGTCAGAATAACTCACCTTCCCTCAGGGATTGTTGTCATCCAGCAGGATGAAAAGTCACAGCTTAAGAACAAGAATAAAGCTATGCGTGTCCTTAGATCACGACTTTTCGAAATGGAAGAGGAGAGAAAAAACAAGGAAAGAAGCGATGCAAGAAAGAGCATGGTTGGCTCTGGAGACCGCAGTGAGAGAATAAGAACATACAATTTCCCTCAAAATAGATGCACGGATCACAGAATCAATCTCACTTCCTATAATCTCGAGGGTGTTCTCAATGGAGAGCTTGATGAATTTATCGAGGCATTGCGAATACAAGCCGGAGAAGAAGCTTTAAAGGCATTATGACGCTCATCGATTTGAAGAAACGCCTATCGAAAATAGAGAACAAGCTAGATAATCCATTTCTCGAAATACGGGTTCTTCTAGATTATCTTGGGATAAGCGAGATCGATCAGATTACATCATCAAATATGGAAACAGATGATGCTTTATCAAATGAAGCATTAAGACTCTTTAAAAAGCGTGTAAATGGAACTCCGATGGCTTACATCACCCATAAAAAGGAATTCTACGGCCATAGTTTCTATGTAGATGAAAATGTACTAATTCCACGTCCTGATACAGAGCTCCTTGTAGAACTTGCAATAAATAACTACCAGAAAGGAAGAATACTCGACCTATGTACAGGAAGTGGAGCTGTGGCCGCGTCTATTTCCTATGCACTGAAAAAAGATGTCTCTTTTAGTGATATCTCTCCATCGGCCTTGAGAATTGCAAAGTATAATTATCGCACTATAACTGGCCATGAGGGAGACGGAAAAGAAGGAGATCTCTTTTCTCCATGGAGTGGAGAGAGGTTTTCCATTATTGCAACAAATCCTCCATACCTTACCCGGGAGTGGTATGAAGAGACAGAGGATGATGTAAAGATGGAGCCGATAATATCGCTTGTCGACTCCTCGCCGAGCGGACTCGGAATAATTAAAAAAATCGTAGTTACTTCTCCTCAAGTATTGGATAAAAATGGTAAACTTCTAATAGAATGTGACTATAGGCAGACAAATACACTTAAAAGGATGATGGAAGAAAACGGTTTCTGTGATGTCAAAATAGAAAAAGACCTTGGTGGCAGAGAAAGAGTAGTATATGGAGAATACAGAGGTTGAATTAAAAGAAGAGAATAACGGCGAAATTCCAAATAAGGAACTTGTCGATAAGTTTGTCTCAAGAATTCTGAATTATTCCGACATAGATAAGGAAAAGATCTCCGCTGCAGCTGTATTTGCCGCAAAGAAACATGGAGACCAAAAGCGTAAGAGTGGAGAGCCGTATCTCATTCACCCGATAGCTTGTGCAGACATTCTAATGAGTTTCAATATGGATGCCGACACAGTATGTGCAGGGCTTTTACATGATACGATAGAAGATACAGGAACGACAGAAGAGGAAATTGCTTCTCTCTTTGGAAAAGAAGTCGGTATCATGGTCCAGGCTGTAACGAAGATTACGCGTATAACACAAGATAAATCCATACAAGAAGCCGAGACAATCAAAAAGATGTTCTTTGCTATGAGCAAAGATCTTCGTGTCATCATAATTAAACTTGCAGACAAGCTTCATAATATGCGCACCCTCTCGGGTCTTAAGAGCGAAAGAAGAATCGCTTATGCAAAAGATTGCTTGGATATCTTTGCGCCTATTGCTGACAGCCTGGGTATGCAAACGCTAAAAAGCGAACTCGAAGACCTCTCCCTAAAGGCATTAAAACCTGAAAGCTATGAATATATCAACACATATCTATTGGAGAGAAAGAGCGAATATACAGCATTCATCAAGCAAGTAAGTAAGGCAATAGAGGATGCATGCAAAAAGGAGGGGCTACAGAATATAGAAGTCTCGGGAAGAGTCAAACATGCCTACTCCATCTATATGAAGATAAAAAAGAGGAAGAAGGAGATTGATGAGATTTACGATATCCTAGGTATTCGCGTCATATGTAATACAACAGTAGAGTGCTATACGATACTTGGAATCATCCATTCAATGTGGATCCCGATTGAGGGAAGATTCAAAGATTACATTGCAATGCCGAAAGCAAACAACTATCAATCTCTACACACTACCGTTCTCGGTCCACAGTCGAGACATCTTGAAATACAAATAAGAACATGGGAGATGCATAAGACTGCAGAGGAAGGTGTCGCAGCACATTGGGCATATAAAGCATCAAGTGGAAGTGAAAGCGGAACATGGAAGAACATGGATTCAATCAACTATCAAAAGATAGTGAAGAAGATTAAATCCTGGTCAAAAGAGATTGAGCAAAGTGAAGACTACATGGAGGAGATAAAGAATGAGCTTTTGAAAGATTCAATCGTTGTCTTTACTCCCCAGGGTCATGTCATTGAGCTTCCTGTGGGCTCAACTGCTCTCGACTTTGCATACAAAATACATACAGAGGTAGGAAACCATTGCTCCGGAGCAAAAGCTGATGGCTCGATAATTCCTCTCAATAAGCCACTTTCGAATACCCAAATTGTTGAGATCATGACTTCTCCCTCGGCGCATCCTAATCAGCAATGGCTCGAGGCTGCGGCAGCCTCATCAACCAAAAAGAAGATTAAGGCATGGCTCAATAAATACCAAAGCGCAAATGTCCCCGAGATAAAAACGCAAGAGAGAAGCGTTCTTACACCTCAACAGAAGAAAGCTCCTGAGATGACTAACCCTGAGAAGATGATCAACGGCACACTAAGCTATGTCTCAGAGGAAACTAGGGGCGAACTAATGGTAGGAGAAGACAGCAACATAATGTACTCCTTTGCAAAATGCTGCAATCCTATGCAAGGAGACGATGTTTGTGCATACATAACACGAGGACGAGGATATATAATCCACCGTAGGGACTGCTCTAATCTTAAGCACATGGCAGAGGTCAACGAAAGAACTGTTTCCGTCAAATGGACGGGAGATGAGACGATGAAACACTACCATGTAACAACAAAGATCGACCAAGATATATTTGGACAGATCGATAATGCCGTAAGGACACACGGAGGAAGGCTTAGAAAAGGAAAGCTCGGTATCGACGGCAACAGGCTCACAGGAGACTTCACGATAATCGCCGAAAGCGAAGATAAGATTAGAAAATGCACTGCTGCGATAAGGACGATCCCAACGGTTTTAGAGCTTACCGGGATATCGGGAAAATAACTACTCGATTGAGTGGATTACCTCCGGAAGAAGCTGCTTTTTACGGCTTAGCACCCCCGGCATCTCATATACAAAAGGATAGATCTCATTCCAAAGGAAGCGGCTTCTATATTTTGAAGGCGTTGTAAATAGAAGACTCTCCTCTTTCAGGACATCTGTAATCATAAGCATCGCCCAATCTAAACCCTTGTTATCCTTTATCATATTCAGATTTTCAAGGTATTTTTCCATATAAAGCGACACGTCTCCCAGAGTCGTCGTCTCACATTGCCCTATGCCGAACCTCACACCCTTCTCACTATATGATTTGAAATCACCCTCTATTGCACTTCTGGGGTCTCTTTCAGAGAGTCTATCTATAACAGAGAAGAGCTTTGTCCCGAATGCCTGTATATCATATTCACCAGAAATTGCAGCAAGAGCACCAGCAGAAGTCTTATCTATTTGGGTCGTTGTGGGACTACGGAGAACAAGAGTATCAGACATGATGCCTGTGAGAAGAACGCGTGCTGTAGTCTCATCAGGAACGATATTGTGTCTCAAGTATTGCTGATAGATAATAGTGCACGTGCTTCCGAGGGGCTCGCAATCTATAAAGATAGGGAGACTTGTCTTTAAAGCATCAAGTCTATGATGGTCAATTATTTCACTTACCGATGCTTCTTCTATTCCTTTAATACTTTGTCCTATCTCATTATGGTCTACAAGAATAACAGAATATGAAGGCTTACGAAGAAAGCATCTTCTTGTAACAAACCCTACAAACTCTTCTTTGTCAAAGACTGAGAGCCCTCTCAGACTCGAATTCAAAAGAGCATCTTTTGCATCGTCAAAGAAATCGTCTACCTTAAGGCGCGGTCCCTGCCTACCCATTATAGTCGATACACTCGGCGTCATTCTAAGTCTTCGCTCCACTTCTCCGGCTCCGAGAGTAGTTAAATAGACTGTTCCCTTATACTTTGAGAAGTCTATATCTTCACACCCAGATGTAGTCGTAATTATCAGAGCTTCTACTTCCTTCTCCATTGCATATTCGATATATCGTTTACGATATCCGAGGACTACAATTGACTCTCTTCTTTCATCAACAGAGAGGCAGAAATCATCATATGCCGCTGCTCCTATCAAAATGGAGGCATTGAAGTTCTCCTTCCCTCTTTTTATGAACTTTCCAGGAATAACTTCCTCGATATTTGAAAGGGTAAAATCATAATGAGGAACTTCCTCTCTGTTATCTAACAAAAACCACGATGTTATGTCATCTATACTCAATAAACCTATAAACGAGCCGTTGTCGTAGACAGGAAAAGCTGAAGGATGACTTTCGTTATAAGCTTTAACAAGATTATATATCGGAGCTTTTGCCTCAACTATCTCATTGGGTAGAAGCATTACATCCTTTACCTTTGGTTTTACGTCTCTCATGTATTTTGGTGCTGGAATTCCTAGAAGCGCAAATTGTTTTTCAACTCCCTCGCTCAGGTGCCCACACCTGACTGCATGGTAGCTTTTACTACTGTCGATTTTGTTCTTTAAAGCAGCATAGCCGTATGCCGAGCATAAACTATCAAGGTCAGGATTACGGTGTCCGGTAATATATATATCTTTCATAGCGAGTAGTCTATACGATTTTTAGAAAGAATACACCTCAAATAGGCTTTTTGCGTTATACTTTGTTTATGCAGAATATTCTTGTTGTTGTAGATATGCAAAATGATTTCGTTTATGGTGCTCTTAAAACTAATGGCGCCGAAAATATCGTCAATCCAATAAAGAGAAAAGTCCTCGACTTTGACGGAACTGTTATCTTTACAAGAGACACCCACAAAAATGATTATCTCGATACGGAGGAAGGGAAAAATCTTCCAGTTAAACATTGTATTCAAAATACCCCCGGATGGGAGATAGTCGAGCTCTTGAGAGATTTGAGAGATTCAATCATTATCGACAAACCAACATTCGGCTCTGTCGAACTCGGTAAACTCTTAGAGAAACTCGATAAAAAAGATAAAATCTCTTCGGTGACTCTTCTAGGACTCTGCACCGATATATGTGTAATATCGAACGCGATACTTATCAAGGCATTCCTGCCAAGCGCTCACATAATTGTGGACGGGAGTCTCTCTCGAGGAGTGACGGAGGAATCTCATAAGACTGCACTAAGCGCTATGAGAAGCTGCCAGATTGAAATTATAGGAGAGTAAGAATGAAAGTTGTAGTTGCTAATGACCATGGAGCCATAGAAAGAACAAAGAGCATATTAAAGCATCTTGAAGAAAGAGGAATAGAATATACATTTCTTGGGACATTGGAAGATGAAAGTGTAGATTATCCCGACATGGCGGAAAAAGCAGTTCTTGAGTACCGTAAGGGAGGATATGATTACGGTATCCTCTTATGTGGAACGGGAATTGGAATATCTCTTGCGGCAAACAAGATGAAAGGTATCCGATGTGCCCTGTGCCAAAACAAGTACGCTGCAGAGAAGACAAGGGAGCACAACAATAGCACATTCATCGCTTTCGGAGGACGCTTTGAATACCCCGATCCCGTTCTCGATATCCTAGATACTTTTCTCGATACACCGTTTTCTAATGAGGAGCGACATATAAGACGCATAGAGAAGATGATGGCCCTAGAAGGAAAATAGCTCATAGGGCAGAAAAAGAAATGGCCTCTACAGGCTCCTTTGGAGAGCAGAGATTATTTATCCATATGGAGACTATATCTTTATCCCTTGTCTCTACGTGTCTAATGATAATCTCTTCGTTCATCTTGTAAAAAAGAAGGGATATGGCACATTAGAGCCCATCCCTTCCTATTTCATTTTAATTCTTAAAGAACAACGCCGTCTTTGAAGATAGAAATCTCCGAATAACCGTTCTCTTCATTCTTTGTACGTTTTCCACTTGCAACTTCAAGAATAAAGCTTATAAAGTCATCTGTAACCTTACTGCTCTCTTCTTTGAGGAGGCGACCAGCGTTGAAATCAATCCAATTGGATTTATTCTCTGCCAGCGGAGTATTTGTTGCAACTTTCACTGTCGGTACAGGCGAGCCAAGAGGAGTACCGCGACCTGTAGTGAAAAGAATCATATGGGCACCGCATGCAGTCTGTACAGTCGTGGAGACAATATCGTTTCCAGGACCGGAGAGAAGATTGAGGCCGTTTTTCGAAACTCTTTCACCATACTTGAGAACACCCGAAACAGGAGCAGAGCCACCTTTTTGAACACAGCCGAGTGACTTATCCTCAAGAGTTGTTATGCCGCCTGCCTTATTGCCTGGGCTTGGATTTTCGTATACAACCTGACCATGAGATACAAAGTAATGCTTGAATGCATTGATCATATCACACATCTGGTTGTAAACATCTCTATTTACAGCTCTATCCATCAAAACTTGCTCAGCACCGAACATCTCAGGAACTTCTGTAAGTATTGCTGTTCCACCGATTGAAACTAGAGCGTCTGTAAAGCGCCCAACAAGAGGATTTGCTGTTATGCCGCTTAGTCCATCAGAGCCGCCACACTTCATTCCGACAACAAGACGTGATGCAGGAACAACAGTTCTCTTGTCATTCCTCATTGCATAAGCTATCTCCTCGAGAAGTTTTTTACCTGATTCAAGTTCATCTTCTTCTTTCTGACAGACCATGAACTTGATTCTCTCTTCATCAACATCTCCCAGGAGTTCTCTAAAAGACTCCATTGTGTTGTTTTCGCATCCCAGTCCGATTACAAGAACTCCTCCTGCATTCGGATGGTGAACTAGTCCGGAGAGAATCTTACGTGTATTTTCATGATCTTCTCCTAGCTGTGAGCATCCAAAGGGATGAGTCCAGGCATGTACCCCGTCCTCAAGAGACAAGTGTTCGTTTCCCCACGCTTCAAGCTTCTTAGATATCTGATTCACACAACCGACAGTCGGCACAATCCATAGGGCGTTACGAATTCCGATTTCGCCATTCTTTCTTTCATAGGCTTTAATGCATGGGCATCCGTCACTCAAACGTCTCTTCTTGATGTCATCAAATTCCTCAAGATTCTCCCGAGCTTTCTTCTCATCATAGTGATAATCAGCGCCTTCGCTGAGGGCAGTCTTAATATTGAAAGTGTGAACCCATTCACCCTTTTTGATATCCTTCACGGCTTTTCCAATCGGATAACCGTATTTGATTACGCTCTCGCCTTCTTTGATATCTCTAAGTGCAACCTTGTGTCCGGCTACAACATCATTGAGGATAGTAATTGTACTACCCTCTACGATATCAACCTCTCCTTTATTGAGTGCTTCAAGAGCGACAAGAACGTTATCTTTAGGATTGATTTTTATTAGTTTAACCACTCTTTACTCCACAATGCTCTTAATAGCTTCAGTCATGCCGAGAGTCCAGATTTTCTCAAGGTCTTCCTTAACAAGTGCTTCAAGTCCATCAACTACTGTTAGATCCTGACCCCACCACTCGCTCTTCTTAAGAACAGAAGAAGCAAGCTCCTCAGCCTTATCTTGAGCATTCTTGTATTCTTTACTGTACTTGAGAGCAAAGAAATCAATAACATCCGGAGAATCCATAATCTTGTATTCATTTCCTTCTCTCTTTCCATAGTAGCCGTCTTCTCTCTTCTCGCCTTCATAGAATGCAATAAGAGCAGCAAGAGAGAATACAAGTGTCTTTGGAAGCTTTCCATTCTTCTCAAAGTATCCCAAGAGAGATGGAAGATCTCTAGTCTTGAACTTAGATGTACTGTTAAGACTGATTGAAAGAAGAAGATGTACAATGCTCGGATTGCGGAAACGATTCAATACATCAGATGCATAAGACTCAAGAAGAGCCTTGTCTCCATCCATTGAAGGTATAATCTCCTTGAAGAGTCCCTGATCCATAAATGAGGAGATAAGACTATCTTTCATACATTCTTCGATTGTAGTCTTTCCTGCCAGGTATGCCGCAAGAACAGTCATTGTATGAGTTCCGTTAAGGATTCTGACCTTACGTGTTCTGTAGAATGACATATCATCTGTCCATACAACATTCAGTCCAGCCTTGCCGGTCGGAAGCTCATCCTCATGGCTCTTATGTGTATATTCGATTGCCCAGAAGAGGAATTTTTCAGCGGCATCAAGTAGATTATCCTTATAGCCAAGGCGCTCACAAATAGCATCAGCTTCTGCTCTCGGATAGCCCGGAACGATTCTGTCTACAAGCGAGCAACAGAAATCACAAGAAGCATCAATCCACTCTGAAAATTCTTTCTCAAGTTTCCAGTCCTCTGCATGCTTGAGAACCCACTTTCTCAAGAACTGGCCGTTCTTGTCGATAAGCTCACAAGGAATGAAGATCAAACCCTTATTTTTATCACCATTGAATGTTTTGTATCTTCTGTAAAGGAAAGCAGCAACCTTTCCGGGGAAAGATGATTGAGGCTTATCCTCGAGGCAAACAGATGGATCATATGCAATTCCAGCCTCTGTTGTATTGGAGAAAACAAATCTCAAATCAGGATTATCAGCAAGTGCAATATACTTTTCATAGTCTTTGTAAGGGTTTATACATTCTTTGACAGATGTTATGACTCTGTCTTCCTCAACTCTCTTGCCGTTCTCTACACCGCTGAGAATTGTCGTATAAACAGCGTCCTGTGCATTAATCATATCACCCATACCGTTCTGTAACGGCTGAACCATAACAACAGAACCATTGAAATCTGTCTTTTCGTTCATAACATCAATTTGATAATCGATGAACGCTCTGAGGAAGTTTCCTTCTCCAAACTGTACTGCTTTAACCGGACGAACTGTCTTCTTTACAACTTCGTTAATTGCTTTCATAAGTAGCATTCTCCTTTTGCCATTGATTAAGAGTTTTTTCACTCTATCTAAAGTTTAAATTTCTCTATTCTTTAGGTCAACAAATTGTCTTGTTTAGTTTCCTTTCACTTTTTGAACAAATCATCACTCTATAGTTCTTTATCGATTCACAACTGAAAATAAAAGAAGAATCCTCAACTTTATGTCACACTATCTTTATCTCTCATAACGCAATCTCTTACTTTCGATATGTCTTCCTTTGTGCTATATTTACAGTAGAAATTTACACGGAGGTATTATGAAGAGAATAGACCAAGGCAATAGTTCGTTTGAAGATTTAATTAAGAGCGGCAACTTGTATATTGATAAAACCCGCTATTTACACAATCTAATCGCTTATGGCAATAAATATTACTTTCTCTCACGACCTCGTCGTTTTGGTAAATCTCTAACTCTAAGTACTTTTGATGCAATTTTTAAAGCAAAGCGTGAACTATTTAAAGGTTTGTATATAGACTCAACAGATTATGACTGGAAAGAATATCCTGTAATTCATGTTGACTTTAGTACAACAACTTTTAGAACAAGAGAAAGTTTAGAAGAAACAATTAAGAATGCCCTTTTGTATGTTGCTAAAGAATATAATATTTCTTTGTCTACCTCTTTCACTTATGAAGAAGTTTTAAACTACCTAATTAATGAACTTGCTAAAAGAGAAAAGGTAGTCATTCTCATTGATGAATATGACAATCCGCTTTCAAGTAATATAAATAGCCCAGAGATAGAAGACATAAGAGCTGTGTTAAGAGGTTTCTATTCTGTACTCAAAGCAACAAGTGCAAATATTAAACTTTGTTTCATTACGGGTGTTACCAAATTCTCTAAAATGAGTATTTTCTCATCAATGAATAACCTCACAGAGATATCAATGAATGAAGAGTATTCAACCATGTTTGGTTATACCCAACAAGAGCTAGAAGATAACTTTAGTGAATACATTGAAAAGGGAATGAAGACTAGAGGAGAAACTAAAGAAGAGTATCTAGCATTAATCAAGAAATGGTACAACGGTTACCGATTCTCTCCAAAAGGAGAAACAGTCTATAATCCTGTATCTATTGGTTCTTTCTTTAGAGAGGGAGGAGAAGTATTTAGAAATTACTGGATAAATACTGGCGGCTCATTGTTAATTACAGAAATAGCAAAGAGGGTTAAGTTTGATATCTCAACCGATACAGAAATAGAAGTGTTTGAAGATACTCTTCAAGAAGTAGATATAGTCCAAATAGCTAAGACTGAAATAAGTAAGGAAAATTTCTTATCTCTTCTCTATCAATCAGGATATTTAACAATAAAGTGCGCAAGATTTTTGGGAGAATCATATCTCTACACTTTGGACTATCCAGATCAAGAAGTAAGAAATGGACTTACAAGAATTCTTCTTCCATTGTATTTAGGAAGAGCCGCGAGGGATTATAGTGGGCTGAGAGTGCTTTCTTATTTTTATGATGAACAAATAGATAAAGCCCTAACTTCTATTAAAGCAATCTTTGCATCTATTCCATATCACGAGTTAGTGTTTAATGCAGAGAATGTATGGCATGCAAGTTTTCTTTCTATGCTACGACTAATGGGAGCTGAAATCATAGGAGAAGTTTCAAGTAATATTGGAAGAATAGATGCTGTATTAACAACGCCTAGAGACATTTACATCATAGAGTTCAAGTTTGACCTAAGTGCAGACAAAGCAATAGAGCAAATAAGAGAGAACAAGTACTACGAGCCATACTTAGACAGTAACAAGAAAATACACCTACTTGGCATAAACTTCTCCACACAAGAGAAAAATATTCTTGAATGGAAGGAAGAGTTATTATAAAAAATCTGCATAACCTCTAACAAAAGAAAAATCGACCTGAAATAAACCAGGCCGATAACTATTTGATAATCGAATTAACTTATTTGTTCATTGCTTCAGCAACTGCAACTGCAACTGCTACAGAAGCACCGACCATCGGGTTGTTACCCATTCCGATAAGTCCCATCATCTCAACATGAGCAGGAACGGAAGACGAACCGGCAAATTGTGCATCAGAGTGCATTCTTCCCATTGTGTCAGTCATACCATAGCTTGCAGGACCAGCTGCCATGTTATCTGGATGGAGTGTTCTTCCAGTACCACCACCGGATGCAACAGAGAAGTATTTCTTTCCAATCTCATTGCATTCCTTCTTGTATGTACCTGCAACAGGATGCTGGAATCTTGTTGGGTTTGTCGAGTTACCTGTAATGGATACATCGACACCTTCAGCGTGCATTATTGCAACACCTTCTCTAACATCGTCTGCACCATAGCAATTGACAGCAGCTCTCTCGCCCTTGGAATAAGCAGTCCTGCTCAATACTTCAAGCTTACCTGTAAAGTAATCGAACTTAGTCTCAACATATGTAAAGCCGTTTATTCTACTGATAATCTTTGCAGCATCCTTTCCCAGTCCATTGAGAATAACCTTAAGCGGCTCCTTTCTTGCCTTGTTTGCATTCTTAGCAATACCGATAGCGCCTTCAGCTGCAGCGAATGATTCGTGTCCAGCAAGGAAAGCAAAACACTTTGTCTCGTCGCTCAAAAGCATTGCTGCAAGGTTTCCGTGTCCAAGTCCTACCTTTCTGTCGTCTGCAACAGAGCCTGGAATACAGAATGACTGAAGTCCTTCTCCAAGAGACTTGGCAACTTCATAAGCACTTTTTTGTCCCTTCTTGATTGCGATAGCAGCACCAACGATATATGCCCAGCATGCATTCTCGAAGCAAATCGGCTGGATTGATTTTACAATATTGTATACATCAACACCCTTCTCATCGCAAAGTTTCTTAGCTTCTTCGACTGAAGCAATGCCATAGCCTTTGAGAACACCATTTATCTTGTCAATACGTCTTTCATAACCTTCAAATAAAGCCATAGCGTCCTCCTCATTCCTTTCTCGGATCGATATACTTTACAGCATCATTGAATCTGCCGTAAGTCTTCTTAGCCTTCTCAAGAGCTTCCTTCGGGTCAACGCCCTTCTTGACACTCTCCATGAAGACACCCATGTTGACATATTCATAACCTATGATTTCATCATTCTCATCAAGAGCCTGTCTGAGGATGTAGCCTTCTGCAAGGTTTAGATATCTTGGTCCCTTTGCACGTGTTGCATAGGCTGTTCCGACCTGTGAACATGTACCCTTTCCAAGATCTTCTAGTCCCGCACCAATTACAAGTCCGTCTTCACTGAATGCAGACTGGCTTCTGCCGTAACAAATCTGGAGGAAAAGTTCTCTCATTGCTGTGTTGATAGCATCACATACAAGGTCGGTATTAATAGCCTCGAGAACTGTTCTACCGACAATTGCCTCACTTGCCATAGCAGCCGAATGTGTCATTCCTGAACAACCGATTGTTTCAATGAGTGCCTCTTCAATAATACCATTCTTAATATTGAGAGTAAGCTTACAAGCGCCCTGCTGAGGTGCACACCAACCTACACCGTGTGTAAGACCCGAGATATCTTTAATCTCCTTAGCATATACCCACTTTCCTTCTTCAGGAATAGGAGCACAGCCGTGCTGTCCGCCACACCTTACCGTACACATGTTTTCAACTTCTGTGGAATACTTCATGTATAATCTCCTAAAAGTGTTTTTCGACTTAATGTCTTTTCTTGTTAATAATAATACAAAAAGCTCATTTCTTTAAAGAGCAGACCGGGAGAAATTGGAAATATTATTCAAGGACCCAGTCACGATATGTTCCAACAAGATATACTTCGATATCGAGAGGAGAGAATGTGACCATGAGAGTCTTGTTGACAAAATCATATCCTATATTTGTCCTGAGAGCTCGTTCCCTCTTCACAGTCATCGGAGCGCCGATTGCTAGTGGCGAGATACCTAGATATATTCCGCACCCCTTTCTATCCACGCGGTAGAAGCACCCGAGAGAAAGGACAGAATTCATACAAATACCTGAGATTTTGCTTCCCGTGTTTCTCGCCCCCATAAGAGAATAACCGAGTTCCAGCATTATCAAATTGCGTCCACCAAAGGTAGGGAGGGCCTCACTCATCCCGAGGAGGGAAAGCTCCAATTTATCTGTCAGGCCGATTGTCATTCCATATGAGAAACCTATCCCCTCTGAGGGATTAAAGAAGTTACCACTTCCCACCATAAGGGCAAAATCGGAGTATGGAGAGGCATAGATTGAGGCCGATGACAATATGAGAACGAGGAGTATTAAAAGAAATCTTTTTTTCATGTTCTATACCTCCAGAAATGCAGAAAATTTCATTATTCTTATTCCATAGGCAATCTCACCATTACGTGTAAAGAGCATATATGGAGAAAAGAATTCATATGAAAATTGAGTATCGGTAAACTTCAAAAGAGATACCATTCCTCCCGCCATCCATCGTTTACCACTATCTCTGTATGACACCATTAAACCTACTGTCGGCTGCCAAAGAACTCTGTTCGAGAATGCATATGAGAAGAACTCGCTTGATGATATATACACCGGAGTTGAAATGAGAAAATCGACTCCCTGGAAAAACTTATCCCACCCAAGAAGAATATTAGCCTCCATTAAGCCAAAATGTTTCTCTTTTATCGGAGCAAAACCAAAAGTGAGAGAGAGCGACCCAAAGTCTTTCTCTAGCGACTTCTCCCCAACTTGGGAAATGGAATACGTGAAAGCAGAAGAACCAAATAGAAGGCCCGTAAACAACACGAGGACTATAACCAATGTTATTCTCTTCATACAAATCAACCCCCAAAATATGTAAAGAGGTACCAGAAGAAATTACCCCACTGTTCCTTCTCTTTCTCCGCGTCTTCGAGCGTTTTCAAAACAGGATTCACAGCTTTTTCCTTTATATTCTCTTTTACCTCTTTTGCCATCTCAGGACAGTCTATAACAAGTGCCAGTTCATGAGATAGTGCCATGGAACGGTAATTGAAATTAGAGGAACCTATCACAATGTACCTATCATCCACAATCAATGCCTTCATATGGAAAAGAGGAAGCACAGTGCCGTCGGAAGCATTTGAAACATCATAGAAGGTAACACCTGTCTTTTTTATGAACTTTTCGACTGCGTATGCGCCTCCAGAGCGTGCATAGCCGCGAGAATCTACAGAGCACCACACCTCTGTATCTACTCCCCTATCTACTGCTTTTTTCAAACTTAAGAGCATATTATCATCAAGAGTCGTAAGATAGGGACAAAGGAAAATGGAACTCTCGGCGGCATTTATGATTGACCCGAATGCTCCCGATAAAGAAACAGTAGAAGAGTATGCATTATGGTTAAAGAGCCAGGCATCAAAATGCGCCGTCTCATTTTCATTCTCTCTCTTATATAAAGACGCATCCATCTTTATCACAGAACTGTCATTCCATATTGAAGCAAACTCATCAACAAGAAGAGAACATAGAGACGAGGACGAGAAGACATACATAGCGTCTCTTTGGCTCTTTTCTCCGGCTCCCATTGAGATATAATTGACATTCATTCCACCGATTACCGCCGTCTCTCCGTCAATAACCAGCATTTTTCTGTGATCTCTTACAATAAGTGATGCGGGATTAAGTAAATGGGTAAAGCTCATCGGTGAGTAGATAAGAAGATTCACGCCACTCTCCCTCAAATAATTGAGAGGCGTCATGACAAATCTTGTGTCTGTCATATCGAGGTTGGATGTGCCGTCTATTATGATATATACATCGACTCCACTTCTTGCCTTCTCCTCCAGAATGTCATATATACATTCAATCTCCTCAGATGAGGAGCCGAGAAATGACGATATGAAAATATAGTCTTCGGCAGAAGAGATAAGCTCAATCATCCTCTCCTTCCAGTCTTCACCGTCGAAGTACATCTCGGGAATATCGACAGAGACATGCTTACCACCATAGAACTCAAGCTTTTCCTCTGTCGTAAGCTCCTCTGAGAGCGTTATGTCGCTTACAAAGTCTTTTGTGCTGCTACATGACGAAATAAAAAGGAGAAAGAGAACTACTCCTAATAAAAAAGAAAAACGTTTAAGCATAATTAATCACCAAATTCAAAAGGATGAGGAAGTAAATCAGAATAAGAATACCGTTCCACGGTATCTGAGGAAACAAGAATAATAGGCGTTTCGGGTCTTATGAACTCACTCATCACCTGTAGGCATATTGCGCAGGGTTTTGCTGGGGGAATGCACTCCGAGGAGATAACAACCATATCTATTCCTATTACACCTTCCTCAGCTACAGCAGTAGAAATAGCATTGCGCTCTGCACATATAGTCGCGCCGAACGAAGAATTCTCCATATTGCACCCGAGATATATCTTTCCCGTCGCGGCAGAGACAACTGCAGCTCCCACTCTAAAATTCGAATACGGCGCATAGGCATTATGCATAGTAGCTCTTGCCTTCGCTATAGCTTCCTCCTCAATAGACGAGTGCTTATAGTCCCCGTATAACGGCCCAATCCAATTAGCTCCATACTTCTTACAGTTTCGGTGTAAAAGTTTTTTCACCTCTCCATCAAGCGTTTCAATAGAATCAAAATCAGGAAAAGAAGAGAAAGAATCAATGACAAAAGTAGAACTAGATCTCTTTCTTTCTTCTACTTGAGACGTAAGAACACATAGAAACGCGCCTGCTTTTTCCGCGCCGATAATACCATCCTCACTTCTTTCAAAAACAAGGGTCTCAGAACCGCTAAGACCAAGCTTAATCATACACAGCGAGTAAATATCGGGAGAAGGCTTATAGCGGACTACATCACCAGAGGGGAGAAGAAGATCAAATAAAAGAAGTGGAAAATCATGAGAGCCTAGCTCCCTTTCCATTTCTTCTTTGTTCTTTTGAGAGAAAAGTGCAATTTTAACGCCATTATCTTTTGCTTTTCTAATAAGAGAAAGAGAATCACTTGAGACATTTTCGGAGCTCTCAAATAGAACTTCATCCATATCGAAAATGAATGCTTTTATCATATTGTCTCCTTTTCAATCAATAAGTCCCCATAAGAAGGGGACTCATTGTAGCATTAAGATAAATTATTTTCTATGAGCTTTGACGAACTGTCCATCGCCTTCTAAGCCGAGATAGATTCCATCTCCCATGATGAGTCTTCCCCTCAGGTATGTCATCTTTACTCTACCCATGACAGTCATTCCCTCATAAGGAGTATAACCGGATGCGGAATGGGTTGTATCCTTGCTTATTGTCCAGATTTCCGATGGATCGAAGAGTACGATATCAGCATCACTACCTTCCCTTAATATGCCCTTTTTGGGATAGAGCCCGAACTGTTTTGCAGGACCTGTGGAGAGAAGATTAACTATTTGAGAAAGAGAAAGCTGCCCACTTACATGACCGAAGTTATAAATAAGTGGAAGAAGCTCTTCCGTTCCAGGTATTCCAGGATAAATTGTTCTACAATCATGACTCTCGAGCTTTTGCTCATATGTAAAAGAACAATGGTCTGTCGCAACTACCTGTACTTCTCCATCGACAAGAGCTTCTTGAAGAGCCTCATTATCTCCCTTTGTTCTGAGGGGAGGCGTCATGACATATAATGGCCCGTTTTCACCCTCTAATTTTGATTTATCCAAGAGAAGATAGTGCGGCGTAGTCTCAACTATTATTCTCACGCCCTTTTCTCTGAGATCTCTTACCTCATCTAGTCCCTTCTTGGATGATAGATGAACTATATACACGCTCATGTCGAGTTCCTGTGCTATCTCGCCGACATACTTTATTGCAGCTTCTTCAGCCTCGCTCGGACGCTGGGAGGCATGATCTATCGGCCTATATTCACCCTTCCATTGAGCATTTATGTCGCTGATAATCTTATCGTCTTCACAATGTACGCAAACTAAAAGACCAAGCTCCTTACACATCGAGAATATAGCCTTAAGATCTTCTCTCTTTTCAACCATATATCCAACGTTTTTATATGTTGTGAAGATCTTTATAGCCCCCACTCCACTTGCTTTGAGCTCCTTTAATTCGCTTTTTAGGCTCTCTCTATAGCCGTAAACACCCTGGTGTAGAGCATAGTCGATGCTCATCGGGAGCATTTCCTTCTTTCGCTTCTTTGTAGAATTTAATAGAGAGACATGGTCGTCATCAGCAAAGTCAATGACTGTTGTAACGCCTCCATAAGCTGCTAGCTTACTGCCCTCAACAAAACTGTCTGCAGTGACAGTGCCCCTACTGACAAGATGATAGTGTGTATGAGCATCTATAATGCCGGGTAAAACACATAATCCGGAGGCATCAACTACATGAGTGCCTTCCGGACAGTCCTCGAGGAGGATGTTCCTTGCAATTCTCTTAATACGTGAACCCTCGACAAGAACATCACTGTGATGAGTCCACTCCGTATCTACAACAAGACCGTTTTTTATAAGTATATTTGCCATGACTCAATTGTAGTCGTACTCCAACGGAAAGGCAAATAAAGCTTTTTATTTTTTCTCCGGAATCCCGAAATTGCTCAGAAGATATTCCAAATCAAGCTCTTTATAGAGAGG
>CAVFXW010000032.1:0-15809 GCA_963626675.1 Clostridium sp. CAG:452
AGTCGCCTTTTGTTCTTATGTCTTCAAATGAACGTACGTTAACCGTTATTTCTTTCATATCAGTATAATACCCCATTTATATATTATTCTCTACTCTGTTTTATTTGCTAAAGATAAGGAATAAAGAATATGAAAGGAAGGCAACAACTAATAGGGATAAATAAAAACTTGTAAAGAATTAAAATATAGTAGTTATCGCTATTCACTTTAACATTCTTATTATGAAGTTGACTTAGAAACAATATAAAAAAAAAGCATCCACTCAACAAAAATGGATGCCGTAATTAATCAATTTATAATTAATTGTTAAGTACAAGAAGTGAGAAGACAAGTGTAAAGAGAGCAACTGTCTCGATGATACCGATGACTATGAAGTATTTTGCTGTACCCTTTCCTGTCTCTGCAAGAGCGTCTGCCGATGCTGCTGCGACCTTACCCTGGAAGAGCGCACTTATACCGATGACCGCACCTGCGAAAGCACCGATAAAGAGTGATAGTAGTCCATAAGCAAATGTAGGTGTGCTGAGCTTAGCAGCAATGAAGTTGCTTAGTAGGAATCCGTAAATCGTCTGTGTAAGAGGAGCTCCGGCAAAACCTACCATGATGAATGGATCCTGCTTTCCGTTAATGTAACACTTCTTCCATCCACCAACTGCTGCGAGAGAAGCCTTTACTGCACCGAATCCAGAGCCAACTGCGCTAAAGCACAGTGCACATGCCATACCAATGTAAATCAAGAAACTGTAATCCATTTTTAACTCCTTTGAGTTTCTACTACTTTGTTGTTTCCCTTCAATGAAAAGGGTTCATATTTGTATCCGGACCATTCGACACCTACCTGTCCGGAGAATTCCATGATATTCAGTCTTACACCATGTACGATAACAGACAAAAATCCCATAACAAGGTTTACCGCATGTCCTAGTATTAGAATTAGGATTCCGAGTGGAATTGTAAATCCACTCATCAAGCCTTCAGCCATTCCATTGAAGGATTGTGCAATGGCAAGGGAAGCTAGTCCTACTGCAAAGAGACGTATATAGCTCATTACGTTACTAAAACATGAGATAGTATCCAAAAAGTTAGTAAAGAAGGAAGAAAGTGATTCCTTTATTCCCTGTCCAAGAGGTTTACCCGGCTCGCACGATGCAAAGAGACAGACAAGAATAAAGCCTGTAACAACACCGATTGCTATTTTCCCGAGTGGTACAACAGCATCTACAACAAGATAAAGAGACAATAAGTATAGAAGAATCGTATTCATCAGCCATCCGAAATCAGATAGAAGCGATATGTCCTTATTCTTTATCTTATCGAAAATACAAAGAGCACGAGCTAGAGAGAGATGTATCGCGCCTAGTGAAAAGCAGAAACTCATCACATTGTTCTGGACAACATTTGCATCCATATTGAACATCTCAGGAAAGTTAGTTAGCTCCGGAATTACAAATAGTTTTAGGAAGGATATCTTCTCTAGAATAATTTCAGATCCGAACCATGTACCGGTAAGTGCGCCCCATAGAACTGTTGCACCACTGAATATGTAGATAAGAGCGTTCATATCTGAACACTTTTTGCACTTTACATTAAGTAGTACACCACCAATGAGTAGCAATAAACCGTAACCAGCATCACCAAGGATCATTGCAAAGAATAGTGACATGAATACGAGGAAATATAGTGATATATCCTTCTCCCTATATCCCGGAACAAGACCGAGAGCATCATAGAGAGGCTGAACAAAACGTATAAAGCCCTTATGCTCCATCTTTGTTGGAGGATTATCCTCTCTTGAAGGATCATCAATAATATAACCCAAGTTATTCTCAAGAGAGAAATTCTTGAACTTATCCACATCCTTAGATGGGATATACCCGGAGATATAACATACGCTGTCGCTTTCCTTCATAGTTGCTGTAACACGGCGATAGAGTATCTCCTCGTCATTACGGCGGATAAGGTCTTTGAATAATGGGATATATACAGTACTCTCTCTATAGATTTTCTCTATCTCTTCAATTCTCTTCTTATTTATAAAGAGTTCGTTTTCATAAGAAGAAAGACTCTTAAGAGGAAGTGAAATCGGAGAAAGAGGAATATCTTTACTCGGCTTAGAATTAATAAGCGCAATACACTCATTCTTACCTTCAGTTTTGATTGAGACGAATGTAATATCTTCCTTTTCTCTAAGCTTTTCCTTATCTTTCTTTGTCGTATTGTAGAAGGTAATATCGTAGCCGAGGGAAGATAGATTTTTGATTTCTTCCGGATTGAATTCTCCAAGGAACTTTATTCTTTCAATCTCACTAGTAAGCGCTCTATTTTTTTCGTTGAGAGAACTCTCTTCATCAATTAAAGAAGAGATCTTTTGTGATATCTCCCCAAGTCTCTCATCATTTTCTCTAAGAGAAACTTCGCTTTTTTTATTCTTATCACAATAACTCTCAAGGAAAGAGATTATCTTATTATAGCGTGAATTATCTTGCTCGATTTTTACAGCACTACTTGTCTTATTTACTATATCCTCTACATGAACTAGTCCGAAATCTCTTAAAGAGGAAATAACAGAACTACTCTTATTTACTGGAGCGAGTATAGTTACTTTTTTCATCTCAACAATCATTTAACTAACCCTCACCAATTTTTTCTTTGCTATCTTACCTCTTACAACAGCACTTGTCTGTTGATCCTGGAGATATATACCAATCACTCTAATATTCTCTTTTGTTAGAGGTATTTTCACCTTTTCGAAGAGGTTAACGCGCTGACTGGTTGTTCTGAGTTCCTTCTCAAGTAGATTTATCCTCTCCTCGAGAACAGCAATAATAGCATCATATTTCGCCATATCTCTAAGAGTAACCAAAGCAGAATCTACCCACAAAGGATAATCTCTCAAAGAATACGAAATATCATTAAAGACAAGAGAATTAAAGACAGGAACAACGACTCCAGCAACATTACCCTTCGTAATGTTTATTTCCTTGATAGATATTAAATTACCAATGGATAATGAAGGAGGAAGTTCTCTATTAGCACCATAAACACTGATCCAGTCATCAATTGACTCGACATGTTTCTTCTTTTCCTCTTTTATCTCTTCAATCTCTCTTTCAGATTGTCTGATTACAATCTGAAGTTGTTGTTTCTTGAGGAGTAGAGTCGGAAGATATCGTTTATATTGCTTAAGTGCATCTTTCTGCTTCTTCTGCTCGTTCTTCGTAAGTTTTATCTTAGCCATCTTCAACCTTACTTATTCTTCGGCCAATACCTTTCAATCAAATCAGACTTGAGAAGTGTTTCTTCTTTTTCGAAGCATTCACTGAGAATTTCCCAACCTGTATCAAGAGCTTCTTCAAGAGGAATATTTACAGATAGATCCATTAATTTACTCTCAAATAATGCGCCGTACTTCAGAAGCTTCTCATCCCAGTCACTCATCATGAATCCCATGCTCTTTTTCTCGAGGGAATCCTTATAGGAGGAATAGAGCTTTATCATACCATCCATAAGAGCACGATGGTCATCACGAGTAGAGCTATTTACGTTCTGTTTCAATCTAGATAGGGAGCCAAACGGCTCGATTCTTCCACCCTTAAGATAATACTGCCCTTCAGTTATATATCCTGTATTATCAGGAATAGGATGGGTAACATCATCTCCAGGCATTGTTGTAACACCAAGGATAGTGACACTACCTGCCCCCTCAAAGTCGACAGCCTTCTCATAGCGTGATGCAAGCTGAGAATATAGATCTCCCGGGTATCCGCGGTTAGAAGGTACCTGGTCCATAGTAATTGCCATTTCCTTGAGGGAATCTGCAAAGTTCGTCATATCTGTCAAGAGAACAAGAACCTTCTTCCCCTGGAGTGCAAATTGCTCTGCACAAGCGAGAGAAAGATCCGGAACAAGCGTACACTCAACTGTCGGATCAGATGCTGTATGAACAAACATGACTGTTCTTGAAAGTGCTCCACTCTTTTCAAGTGTATCTTTGAAGAATAGATAGTCATCATACTTAAGCCCCATTCCGCCGAGTATGATAATGTCGACTTCAGCCTGCATAGCAATACGTGCAAGGAGCTCATTATACGGCTCACCACTTATGGAGAATATAGGGAGTTTCTGAGATTCAACAAGAGTATTGAAGACATCTATCATCGGTATACCGGTACGTATCATATTCCTTGGAATAATACGGCGTGCAGGGTTAACTGATGGGCCACCAATATTAACCATGTTATCATCGAGTTCTGGTCCGTTGTCTCTAGGTTTTCCTGAGCCGTCAAATACACGTCCAAGAAGATTATCAGAGAATGAAACCCTCATAGGATAACCAAGGAAGCGAACAGTTGCATCTGTTGAGATTCCCCTGGCCCCACTGAATACCTGGAGAGATACCAAATCTCCATCGAGTTTTATTACATTGGCATAACTCTTACCTTCTGCAGTTGATACCTCGGCAAGATCTCCGTTTTTAACACCGTCGGCCTTAACTGTTATAACATTACCAACGATGGATTCAATTTTTGTATATACCTTCTGCATCTCTATATCTCCCTGGAAGTAAAGAAGGCTCTTATATCCTTCTCTATAGATTTGTATTTCTCACTCTTTTCTTCAGTGCCATTCCAGTCCAAGAAGCGCTGTCTGAGGGAGGCAAAGAATTGTCTTGTATCCTTCTTGTCGGAAAGCGCAAAATCCGCTTTAAGTATTTCAGTTAAGAGCGAGAATACATGCCTTTGTCTCTCAACAGAGACAGTAGCATCTACCTTGTCAAAGGAATTCTGCTGATAGTAGCAGGAATCGACGAACTCACCCTTTTGATAAATAACATAATCATCCAGATTTGTTCCTTCTTCACCTACGACCTTCATCATCTGTGCTATCTCACTACCACGCTTTACAAATGAATATGCATACTCGACATCTTTTTTGGGTATGATTCCGTCATACTTTGACCAAGATTCCAATGGGTCGATTGCAGGGTACTTTCTAGCGTCACTACGCTCTCTACTCAGTCCGTGGAATGCTCCGACAACTTTAAGAGTTGCTTGAGTGACAGGTTCCTCGAAGTTTCCTCCGGCTGGGGAAACCGTACCACCAATTGTTACAGAGCCAAAAGAGCCATCGCGTAATCTTACCTTTCCAGCTCTTTCATAGAACTCTGCTATTCTACTTTCAAGATATGCAGGGAATGCCTCATCACCAGGAATTTCCTCAAGTCTTCCACTCATCTCTCTCATTGCCTGCGCCCATCTAGAAGTACTATCGGCAAGAAGAAGAACATCTAGGCCCATGTTTCTGTAGTACTCTGCCATAGTAACGGCAGTATAAACAGAGGCCTCTCTAGCTGCGACAGGCATACTCGATGTGTTACATACAATAATCGTTCTCTCCATTAACGAGCGCCCAGTACGGGGGTCAATCAATTCTGGAAATTCCTTGAGTGTTTCAACGACTTCTCCGGCACGCTCTCCACAGGCTGCGATAATTACGATATCGACATCGGCGTTCTTACTTGTAAGATGCTGCAAGACTGTCTTACCTGCTCCGAAAGGTCCCGGTATACAATACGTTCCACCCTTTGCAACGGGAAGGAATGTGTCGATTAGTCTGATTTTAGTCACCATAGGTTCATCAGGTCTTACCCTTTCGCTATACGCTTTGATAGGAACCTTAACCGGCTGTGTAATTACCATTGAGAGATCTTTAGTTTCACCTTTAGCGTTCTCAATAGTACAGATAGTATCTTTTGCCTTATAGCGACCACTTGAGGCAATACTCTTAATAGTCCAATCTCCTTGAAGAGTGAATGGTACCATTATCAAATGCTTGAAAAGGAGTTCCTGAACACTACCGAATGAGTCTCCACTCTTGAGTGTGTCTCCAACCTTTCTAGAAGGAGTGAAATCCCATTCGTTATTGGGAATAGGATCCAGATATACGCCACGCTGGAGGAAGAATCCACATTCTTTAGCTAGTTCTGGAAGAGGGTTTTGTAGGCCATCATAAACCTGAGTAAGAAGCCCCGGCCCGAGCTCAACAGATAATAGTTCGCCGCTGAAGACAACCTCATCACCAACTTTAATTCCAGATGTATCTTCATATACTTGAAGATCGGCTACCTTCTCGATAACTCTGATGACCTCTCCCTTGAGGCGTTCTTTGCCAACTAGAATGAAGCCGACTTCGTTCTTAATGACTGTCTCGTCAAATAAGACTTTAACCAGGTTACCGTTGACACCGGCAACACGGCCCGTTTTATTACTCATAGGTTACTCCTTAAGGAAATATCTTTTCTTATATTTGAATAGAGGGAATCGAACTCACTCTTTCCCTTCTCTTTTGAGAATGCCCCAACTTTTTCTTTTATTTGAAGAAGTAGGCCATATATGATGAGCGCTTCAAGCGAGAATTGCGACTGAACAGGGTGTAAGGAAAGAAACGAGAAATACTCGCCCAAAATCGCTTTCTCTGCTTCTAGTGGATTGGATAAAGCTACAATCTCCTCAGCTCTCTTTTCTATGATAGGATTATAGGCGCATCTTGCTTTATACTCTTTATCACTTCTACCCAGTTTATGTGCTCTCTTTTCAGTAATAAATTCATTCAAAGTATAGTTAAAATCATCCCAATCAGAGAGAATTTTACACTCACTTTTTTCCTTGTCATGGTCGAAAGTGGCCTTCGAGAGAGTCTGGTAATCCTTATGAGAAAGCTGCTCTTGAGCCAGATGCATAAATTTAGAGTAGCTCATTGGAGCTTCTCTCTCGAGAGAGCAATACGGAAGAGATGTGACAAAATAGATGTACTCAGCCATCTCTCCTCCTAGATTCTTTCTCTTATATTTGATGATAGGTATGGATAGAGAAGTTTACTTACCTCATCATCGGTCAAGTCAATGTAGCTCTTACCATCTTTGGCTTTAATAACAAATCCACCATTGAAATCCTTGGAGAAAGAAAGTGAGACTCCCCTCTCGAGTTCATTACCAAGTTCTTTTAAAAGAGATGCACTTATCTTGTCTTTATCTTTATCAGAAAGAACAACTGTAACATCTCCTTCGAACTCAGCTTTGACAATTGAAAGAATTAGTGATTTCAATAGTTCTGTATCAAAAGCCGATTGAACCTTATCGGAAAGGATTGCATTAATCTTATTCTCTGTATCCTTCTTAAATGTGAGTGCAAGGTCTCGCGCAGCCATTTTCAGCGATTCATTGTTTCTCTCTTTTTCCTTTTCAATCTCTTTCATGGAATCAGAAAGAAGCTTATCACGCTTACTCTCAGCATCAGCAATAATTTGCTCTGCTTTCTTCTGTGCTTCCTCGATTATTCTCTTACTTTCATTAGTGGCACTCTCGATACCATCTTTCTTAATAGAATTAATTAAATCCTGAATACTCTGTTCCATTAAAAAAACCTCTTTTAACAGTGTAATATCTGATTTTTTAAAAGAAAAGCAGAAAAGTACAAAATATATGTACAATTTCTTCTTAAAAAGTAAAATTTTGTTTACAAATGGTTATTTTGCTCAATTTTGTCAATTAAGTACGTATTTCTCTATCGATATCTTTCTATACACTTAAGTCGTTTTTAGTTAATATGAAGTCATGTCGATTCCAAAAGAGTTTTTACGATTAGATAAAATCAGGGCAGTTGTTTCAATAAGAAATCTTAAATCAGATAAGTATTACTTATATACTAGTACTGACAGTGTTAAATCTTATTCCGATGAACGCTTCAAACTTGACCTCGGAACACACCCCAATTTGGCACTCCAAAAGGAGTATTCATCGCTTGGACTCGAACTCTTTGTCATAGAAATCGATAAAGAAGCAAAAGACGGCGAGAATCTAGAGCAGCTACTTGAAGAAAGAAAAAGCTTCTACCGCACTAGCGGAAAGAAGCTCTATAACGACGAAGAATAAAATTATTTACCTTCTTTTCTATCTCTCTCTATAAGGCATCTTATTCCCTCGACTGCTACGCGGATAGCTGAGTCGGTGTCGTGAAGTTTAGGATTATCCATACCAAGTTTCTCCCTCTCTTGGTTACCAACGACAAAGAATTCACTACCACACCTAACGCCAAGAAATGAGGCACAAACAAAGAGTGCAGCACTCTCCATTTCAGAAGCAAGTACTCCCAGTCTCTTCCATGCCTCCCATTTATTTTCTAGCTCGTAGCTAACAGGCATAATGGACGGATCATGCTGACCGTAGAAACTGTCTTTACATTGCACAATTCCCGTATGATACTTCAATCCAACCTTCTTTGCCCCCTCTATCAATGCAGATACTACACTATAGTCGGCACAAGCGGGAAACTCTATCGGAGCGTACTCACGGCTTGTTCCCTCCATTCTGACAGCACCAGTTGCAATAACACAATCTCCTCCAATTACAGGAAGTGCAATACCGCCACATGTTCCCATACGAACGAAAGTATCAGCACCACATTTATAGAGTTCCTCCATAGCAATTGAGGCACTCGGACCTCCAATACCAGTACTTGTTACACTAACCTTTTCTCCAGAGAGGTATCCTGTATAGGTAACAAATTCCCTATAATCTGCAACAAGCTCTGCATTATCTAAGTACTTTGCGATCAAAGGAACACGCTTAGGATCTCCTGGAAGGATGACATATCTTCCCACATCTCCCTTTTTTATTCTTAAATGGTATTGTATACCAGTTCCATTCATATAATCAGACATATTATTCTCCTCTTTAGAGATTTGATTTTAAATCCGGGTAACCAATTTGTAAAACCATATTTATTCTATCCCTCAATCTAAATATAATTTGAGCATGAGTAAAACTAACTCGTCTCTTGTATTACTTCTTACATCCCTCATATGGGGATTTGCATTTGTTTCCCAGCGCCAAGCGGGAGAACATGTCGGCCCCTTGGGCTATAACGGAATTAGGATGCTTTTGGGTTTTCTTGTTCTTATACCCTTTTTAATCAGGTATTATAGAAAATCAACTAAACAGCAAATAATTGGAATCATAAAGGACGGATTTATAGCTGGCATATTACTTTTATCAGCATCATTCTTCCAGCAAAAGGGAATAGAGAGCACGAGTGCAGGAAAGGCTGGGTTCATTACATCTTTATATATCCTATTTGTGCCGGTAATAACACTCTTGATGGGAAAAAGAATATCGAAAAAGACATGGCTATGTGTTCTCTCAGGGCTATTTGGTGCTTTTCTATTATCTCTAAACGGAAGGGAGGGAATTAAAAAAGGAGATGCACTTGTTTTCATATCTGCCATTCTCTTTTCTCTTCATGTCATATACATAGATAAAGTCGGCTCAAGGCATGACGGCGCCGCGTTATCTTCATTACAATTTCTATTTGCAGGAACAATTGCTTTTCTTCTATCTCTAATATTTGAAAACAATTCTTTTGAAGCTTACACATCAATCACTATTCCACTTCTCTATGGAGGAATAGGATCATGCGGCATCGCATACACTCTCCAAATAATCGGGCAGAAGAATACGGATGCAACTAGAGCGACATTGATTCTATCTCTAGAAAGCGTTTTTTCGGCACTTGGAGGAGCTTTAATACTACATGAATCCATGTCGACTAAAGAGATTATCGGTGCATCAATTCTCTTTATTTCAGTACTTATCGCACAAATAGATACCGTTTCTACTCATTCTTGAGAAAAACATATGTCTTTCCCATACCACCGTCCTCAGGAAGAGCAAAGCGGTAGTCGCTGACATATCGGTTTTTCTTTAAATACATATGAACGCCCTTCTGTAGTATTCCGTCCCCTAAGCCGTGGATGACAGAAAACGTGTACATACCTGATAAAAGAGAGGCATCAATCTCCTCGTCTAAAGCTCTCTCTGTTTCATTCAATGTAAAGCCTCTTACATCAAGTACGTACTTATAGTTACTTTGAGAAGAGAAATTAGATATATCCATTTTACTTTCTGTTTTAGATGCTGCAGAAAGATCTTTTAATTTCACATTCATTCTCAATCCGTTTTCAAATAGGACAATGGCACTTTTCTTTTCCTTTAGCTCTATGATTTTACCCCGGGTTTTATCACTTCCACATAATACATCGTCCCCGGCAGAAAATGATTTAGTCTCACCTCCTATCGTCTCTTCCTTTCTTTCTATCTCGCTCTCAACATCCTTTGTTTTCTCTTCAAGCGTCTTTATATATGATTTAACAGAAAGTGTTTTCTCTCTATCGATTTCACCGGTTTTAATCTTTTTTACAAGATTTTCAAGCATCTTGCGGCTTTGAAAAAGGTAATTCTTGAGCTCTATTGCTCCTTCTTTTTCCGCTTCTAAAAGCGCTCTATTGAGCTCTTTCTCTCTCTCCTCTAGCCTCTTCTTCTCTTCTATATTTTCCTTTTTTATTCTCTCGGCGTCTTGTATCTTTTTCTCGAGTGCTCTTGAGCGCGATAAAAGCGAAGTAATAATTTGGGCTGTAGTCTCTTTCTCTCCTCCAATTTTCGCTCTTGCCATCTCGATTATTGAGGGTGGCATATGAGCTCTCTCAGCACTCGAGAGGGCATGGCTGTCTCCCGGAATTCCCTCAAGTACTCTATATGTAGGTTTATTAGTCTTTGTATCGAACTCCATACTAGCATTCATCATATTTTTCTCTGTATATGCATAATTCTTCACTCCACTGTAGTGTGTTGTGCATATCGTAAGAGAGGAATGAGATGAAAAATACTTTAAAATCGAGAGCGAAAGCGCCTCTCCCTCCTCTGGGTCTGTTCCTGACCCTAGTTCATCCAATATTACAAGTGAATGCTCGTTCGTAAGATGAGTAATTGATGCGATATTCGCCATATGAGACGAGAATGTCGACTCTTCATTCTCTATGCTCTGCCCGTCTCCTATATCTGTATAGATACCATCAAAATAAGGAAGAGAGGAGAGCGGTGAGGCAGGTACATATGTCGAAATTTGATTGAGAGCAGATAAGAGTGCTAGAGTCTTCATCGTAACGCTCTTACCGCCACAATTGGCACCAGAGATAATAAGAGCCTTCGTCTCTTTATTTATTTTCAATGTAATAGGAACTGCTTTTGCTCCCAAAAGTGGATTTAGCGCATCTATGAGCGATATCTCCTCACCCTCCTCTATGTGACTACACGATGCTCTCTTAGCCCAAAGAGCAAAAACATAGTAGAAGTTGAAGATAGCGACGAATTCTGTCTTTTCTTTAAGTATTGGAATTAAAGACCGAACTTTTTCCGAAAGAGAATGAAGTATTTTTAACTTTTCCTGTCTTATCGCCTCTTCTTTAAGAACGACATTGTTATTCAAATCAACAAGCTCAAAAGGCTCTACATAGGTTGTGTTTCCACTTCCACTTTCTCCTATTACATAATACTCACCTTTCTTCTTGTCCTTTGTATAGATCGGTATTACTACGCGCTCATTGCGATAAATGGCTCTGTCGTTCTGTACTATATCTTTATTTAGTGAGATAAACGAAAGAGAATAGCGATATCTTTCGCTTTTTGCCTTTTCCCTATCTCGAATCAAAGGAAGAAGCCTCTTATGGTCCTCCCTAACTAATCCATCACTATCTAGAGACGAAAGAATATCCTCTTCGGCGTCTTTTAGAGCTGGATCAATTTCCTCTCCTTTTGAGATAAAATCTATTAGAATCGATAACGAATGAAGAAACTCCCCTGTTTTATATATATCTTCACCGGTAATATCGCGCCGGGTTGTCTCTACATAGTCAAATATATGTGATAATGAGGGAAATTCAGCAAGGGGGTTACCTAGTTCGAGTTTCTCAATTATCTCATTTATCTTAATATATCTTTGATTGAGGAGTAATTTATCAGTTGTAATAAGAGATGAGTTTATTCTATCTCTTCCTTCCTGAGAGAGCGAGTATCTTTTTATATCATCAAGTATTACATCTAGCTCAATAGCTTTTTCATCGCGCTCTCTCATTTTCTTTTCCTTTCGTACCTCGGTCTAATAGTAGAGACGCTCTCGAGTGTTTTGAGATAGCTCAGGTACCTATCTTCATTTATTCTCCCTTCTTCTAGTAGATTGGGTACAACGCATCCATCTTCAAAGCGGTGCATGCAACCCTTGTGGAGGCATTCTAGAGAGGCAAATTCAACAAACGATTCTCTAATCTCTCTCTCGTCTTCAAGAGGAACCTGTATCTCCCTTACCCCAGGGGTATCTATTATGTTATACTCGTCTCCAAAGAGCAGTATCGAATGATTAGTTGTGTGTCTCCCTCTGTTGTACTTTTCAGAGAGGCCATTGGTCTTTAAATTAGTCTTGAGCAGTGTATTTATAAGGCTAGTTTTCCCAACTCCACTTTGTCCAACGAAAGAGACGGTCTTACCTTTTAATATTGTTTTTAGCCTATCTATTCCGTCTCCTGTAAGAGTAGAGACACAAATAGCATTGTATCCAAGCTCTTTATATAGTTCATACCGATTCTTCTCATCTACTGTCAGACCATAGTCTATTTTATTCAGTACAAGGAGGATATCACCATTATTAACGCAGCAAATTGCTCTATCAACAAAACGTGGCCTGAAGGGAGGAGAAAAGGCCGAAAAGACAATTGCCGTCAAATCTTGATTGGCACATATAGTTTGATTTCTGTTTTCTTTGAAATTATAGCGTACAAATGAGGATTTTCTTTCTTCAACAGAAGTAATGAGCGCTTCCGAGTCGCTATACGGCACTCCGTTAACCCAATCGCCTGCTACAACTGGGTTATACTCATCTTCTACTCCCTTTAGTTTCTTTCCTTTTATTCTTAGAGTATAGGGAGCTCCATTTTCATCAAGCGCCGTATATATATTGTTTATGCTTTTTACTATATGAAATCTCATTCTTTCTAGAGGCCCTCGCTCTCCAATATTTGATTAAATCTCTCAGGAAGCGGAGAACGGAAAACCATTCTCTCACCTTTAACTGGATGGGTAATTACTATTCTCTCAGCGTGCAGCATGAGAGTACAATTTCTATACTTACTATCTGGTCGGGAATATATGGGATCTCCTAAAATGGGATGATTAATTGACTTCATATGTACTCTTATTTGATGTGTTCGTCCTGTATAGATACGAATACGTAAGAATGCATAGTCCCTATTTTGATTAATTACCCTGTATTTTGTAAGGGCATCTTTTCCTTCTGTTTTGTTATCTGTAACAGTAAAGCGCTTACGATTATCTCTATCACGCACTATCCTCTTTTCGATAACTCCTTCATTATTAGGAAAGAAACCTTTTGCTATAGCTGCATAATATTTCTCATTCTTATGCTCTAAGAACTCTTGAGAGAGATTAGTTAATGCTATTTTGGTCTTTGCTATCACCATTACGCCAGATGTATCCTTATCTAAGCGGTGTACAATTCCGGGCCTTAAATTTTCTTCATCTTCTTTCAAAAAGTCTTCCCCGTAACGATATAAAAGTGCATTAACAAGAGTTCCCTCATAGTTTCCCTCGGCAGGATGGACTACCATACCCTGTTTTTTATCAATTACGAGTATGTCATCGTCTTCGTATAAGATATCGAGTGGAAGCTCTTCAGCTTTTATTCCTTCAAGTATGTTCTCTTCATACTCGAGGTCAATTTTATCTCCTACTTTGACTCGAGATGACTTTTTGCCATTCTTTCCGTTAATTGTAACGACAAACGAATCAAGCGAGAAAACCGAACGGGGAAGAGAAAGTGAAGAAGACGCTATTTTATCAAGTCTTCCGTCATATTCTGAAATGAAACTGAATTCATGTTTCTTTATCAATTCTGTACCTTTCCAATCACCCAATCTAGCGTTGCTACAAATAGAGACAATGAGGCCGCTACAGAGAGCGTCAAGAGTGCATCCTTCTCTGTGGAAGTAGATGAGCTTATTACATTAAAGCGCCTGAGTGCATTAAGAGACAAACCCGCAATGGGAATAGTAAAAACAAAGGAGCCGAAAAAAAGAGTCTCAGCACGCCTTATCTCATTAGTCCACAAGGGAAACTCATCCTCACTGTACTCCTCGTATTCGTACTTTAAGTCAGAATGCGTTAACATTTCTGACGGAAGATTAGTTATAAAGAATGCAAGAAGTAATATAACAGCAAGAATTTTCTTTCGTCTCATGCTCGCTCTCCGAAGATTGCTCTTCCGATTCTAACTTCTGTACTACCTTCCTCTATAGCTTCTTTCCAGTCCCCACTCATTCCCATTGAAAGCACACTCATTTGATAAATATTGTTTATTTCATCAAAGAGGCTCTTTGTGTATCTGAAGGCTAGTATATTTTTGTCTCTGTCGGCGCCTAGTGGCCCCACTGTCATAAGCCCAAGTAGTCTCACATTCTTCAATTTTTTGGCATATAGCACAGCAGAGAGGAGCTCTTCCTTATTTCGAAATCCCCCCTTATTCTCTTCTCCAGAGGAGTTCACTTCAAATAGAATATCCATCCTCTTATCTATCTTTTCAGCTTCACTATTAATCTTTTCTAGTAGAGAAATAGAATCGACACTCTCGATTCTATCGACGAGCTTAACGGCCTTCTTCACCTTATTTCTTTGTAGGCGCCCGATAAGGTAAAGCGACATATCGAGTGGACGCGCACTAAACTTCTCCTCTATTTCCTGTACTCTGTTTTCCCCGAATACTCTAGCGCCTTCATTATATGCCGCCATTATCTCATCAATTGACTTTGTCTTCGAGACAGCAACAAGGACACAATTACAATCCTTTGATTTAACTTCTTCAAGAATAGAAGAATAATTACTCATTGTTTCTACCCCTCTTCTCGTTAATCATCTTCACTTTCTCTTTATAGTTCTCTTTTACCTTCTTCAGGTTTTCCTTATATTCCTCAACAGCTTCCTTTCTTTCTTTTGCCCACGTTTGCATATGTGATAGTATTACTTTTGCTTCATCTTTCTTCATAGTAGCATTCGGGAAGGAAGATAGAATACGACCAAACTCGAGGCTGAAACGACTCTTTTCGTCGTTACTCTCCTTTTCCATTCTCTTACGGAATTCTCTCTGTGCTTCTTCTTTACCTTCTCTAGCATACTCCTTGGCCTTGATTTCAATTTCTCTAGCCTTCTCTACAGCGTCTTTAAGAGCCTTCTTGAATGCACTCATCTTTATAATGCTTAGAGTAAGATCAATTGCAAAGAGAATGCGTAGCACATCTCCCATGTAATATTGAATAGTATATGGAATAAGAAGAAGTAATGAGTCTATATATGGCTGAACAAGATATACTAGTGAAATACTCATAATACCGAAGAGAGAAGAATTGAGTAGACACACTCTTCCATTAATATTGCAGAAATGTTTTGAGTAATCCCACAACTTGATAGAGAAAATCTTCTCCAGTCCCCATGATCCGATATACTCTACAATACTTGTTAAAATCATACCAAGAATGAATACAAGCACAGGATAAGCCTTAAGAGGTATTAATACTATATTAACTATTAGACCGCCAAAGCCGTAAATGGGTAGCCATGGTCCATATAGAAAGCCACGGTTTACTAGTTTACGCTGTCCAATGGAACAATATATGACTTCACATATGTAGCCTATAAAGGCGTAAATAGTGAATGTAAGAGTATAAAGAGTAAGAAATTCGTCTGTCATATTATCCTCAATGTAAGGATAATCAATTTATATTCCTCTGTCGATATAGAAAAAAGAGAGGTATTATTAATTCAATGTTATCTATAAAAAAAACCAGGTAAACCCTGGCATATAGTGGAGGATACAAGGATTGAACTTGTGACATCCTGCTTGTAAGGCAGGCGCTCT
>CAVFXW010000033.1:0-25710 GCA_963626675.1 Clostridium sp. CAG:452
TTCTGGAGTCTCACAAGAAACATCTTCTTTGCTCCAGTATTTGTTCTTTAGCGTTGCATAGAACATAAACTCAGATTCTTTAAAAATGGGTTCTGGAAGTCCTAGAGTAGCCATATCTCTGTATACACGATCAATTCCCTCTCCAAATTCCTTAACGAAATCATACTCATTCAAAAATTCTACGATTTTAGGATTGCGAGAATAATGATATTCCCTAATATTGTTGATGCGAACAAGACCGGGAAGTGTCCCAGGACTCTCTACCAAAAAATGATCATCAAACATTTTTATCTGAATATCGGTACTCATTATGCTGTAATCACGATGTGCTATAGCATTGACAATTAGCTCCGTCCAACAAAATTCAGGATATTCAGGAATGGTCTGGAATACAGCATTCTTGCCAAGTTTTGTTTAGTCCGAGTTTATAGATTCTAACTAGGGTTTTTCTGCGAATAGATGTGCGACATTCACCTATAATTAAAATATTACTCAATATAAAGCTTATTGCGTTTGACTGAATATCCGAGATGCTGCAAAAAGAGTGAGAGCTTCTTATAGCCGTAGTTACGGCAATCGAAGTCTGTATATTTATTCTTGAGCGCACTTCCGATATTTGCAATATTGACCGTATCGTCTTCAGTCTCGTCAACAAGAGCCTTTATAAATCTCTTAATCGTCTTTTCACTCGTTATTCCGTCATCACTCGAGCTCTTTTCCTTGTTGTTTTTCTCTTCCTTCTGGCTCTCTTCTAAGAGAAGATCAATGTACTTGAATTCGGAACATGCAGCAACAAAGGCAAGTGGAGTCTTTCTCTCCCCCATTCCTATTACCTTCATACCAGCTTCCTTCAATCGGCTAGCAAGACGCGTAAAGTCACAGTCAGAAGATACTAGGCAGAAGCCATCGACCTTGCCTGTATAAAGTATATCCATTGCATCGATAACCATTGTCGTATCGGTACTGTTTTTACCACTGGTATATGGGAAAGACTGGATGGGAATTATTGAATATTCAAGAAGAGTATCCTTCCAGCCGCGCGTCAGAGAAGAGGAGAAGTCACCATATATACGACGATATGTTATAGTCCCCTCCTTTGCTAGCTCATCCATTATTATATCAACATAGCGGTATGAAACATTCTCCGCATCAATTAGAACAGCAAACTTAATAGAATTATCCATAGCATTAATATAATCGATATTACCTCAAAGGGCTATAATCAGAATCTTCTTCCTAGTACAACTGAATAATAATGTTTCTTATCTAGATATTCGTAGCTCGCACTAAAAATGAGATCCTTTGTTAAATTGAACTCCAGACCACCTCCTGCGGCAAGAACAAAGCCACTAGAGAAGTCGCTCTTAAAGGTGGAGAAAGTATAACGAGCCGACAAGTAGCCGAAAATAGCACACATCTTAGTTCTCATCTTAATGCCAGAAGAAGCGTTAAGAGAGCCCACTACATATACTTTGTCGTAGTTTTTATAAATCATACCTTCTACTCCAGCCTGGGTGAAAAAGAAAGAATAAGAAAGATTTATATTAGCGCTTACCTTCGGATAGAGAGGAGTAGATCCTGTGTAATACCTATATTTTCCCCTCACACCCAAGTCAAGTCTAAAGGAGAACGGGTTAGTCTCTTCATCAACAATCTTTGTCGAATCAATGTAAGCTTTAAAACCCTCTACAAAGAGATCAATTTCTTCGCTTAGAGTTTTCTCGTCTCTCTTTTCGTAATTAAAAATGACATCGTCTCCGACAATATTATAAGAAAGGATTTGATATCCGTTATCTATTAGATACGAGCAGAGGCTCTCTACATCTATTTCGTTGAACTCAGTACACATATATTCTGAATATGCACTAATTGTTGTTTGGATTCCCTTATAATCAAAGAAACGCTTTATAAGGGGCTCTTCAGAGTAGCCGACAGGGCTATCTAGCGTTATCTCTTCGTCCCCAAAGTTCTCATCGATATATTCATCTGCTTTTTCAAGAATTTGAGAAACATAATCTTTTATCTTTCTCTCATCCATTTCCGAGTATTCAATGATAAATGCACCTTCTCTAATGGAATATTTAACACTATTAGGTATTGCGTTTTTCGAGAGTAGGTAATCAACAAAGGCGAGAATATCAAATGCATCAACACCTTCAGGATATGTAAATTGTGCTCTCGAGAGAGAGAGTGAGTAATCACATGATAAAGTATGATAGGAATAGACGCCGTTATAGAACGGAGAGAGAGAGCCTTTCGTCGCCTTATCACTGATTATTTTAGATAAGACACTGTTCTCTTTTGACGAAACATCTTCACTCTCCTCTTTCTCTCCGTTTTCGTTTATAGATTCAGCAATACTATAGAGATCGGATATGGATAACTTTTCCACGGCTCCAGTAGCATAAAGAGAAGAAAGAATACATAAAACAAATAAAACAACAAATACTTTTTTCATATTCGATTATCCAACCCAAAACTAAATATTCAAACCCAACTCAAGAGAAAGCTCTTTTATATCTTACAGAAAAAAATCCCGTCTATATATAATAAGGTACACACCCCCCTAGTAGTGTCAAATAAGGAAATACTTAAGGACAAAGAGAGCTAAGATTATAGCCAATTCGTTTTAATTGGCAGGAATGTATTCGAGTGTAATAGATGGAGAAGATGATCCTATTGAACCAATAACAGTACCAGAAGACAAATGGACCTTATTCTTTACAACTATACGCTCAAAGCCGCTGTATTTAATACTCCACCCCTCTGCAGACGAGACAATTACATATTTTCCTTTATCGTCTTTCCCGAGTTCTGTCACTTGGCCATCTAGAAGCGCTCTAACTGAACTACCATTCTTTCCACTAAGAATGAAGACACCATTATCCTCTCTTATTTCGCCACCAGTAATTACATCATCCTTATTCATATCAAAGAGAGGATTTAAGTTTTGATCATCCTCTATCGATACATCTGCATTTATCTCTCCAAAATCCTCTTCTTTTGCTGTTGTTTTATCTACTTCACTATTAAGTATAATCTCTACTGGGGTATCAAAAAGAGTGTTTGTTTCTTCTATAGCGTCCTCTTGTGGTGGTAAACTATTATCTACTTCTGTGTTAATCGGCGAAAAATCTGATTCATCTGAAATAGAATCGAGTTTTTCTCTCTCTTCAAATACAGCTATATCCTCTTCTGTGTTGGCTTTTTCAAATTGAGTTACGACTTCTTCATTTCTAGTCTCGTCTTCACCATAAATAGTCGCCTCAGAATCAATTGAAACTGAATCCGATTGAGGTAAGGTTTTCTCTGGAGTTGATGCCTCTACGAAAGAAGTAGCTTTGGATTCGGAAAGTATATTCTCCGTCTCTATTTGAGACAAAGACTTCTCGTCTCTCTCTTCACTCTGTATCTGAAAATTGAATAGAGAGACACTCTTTTCTTTCTCCTCGCTTTCACCCGTCTCCGCTTTTTTCGATATCTCTATGCTCTCGGAGGGATTCATGATCAAGTATACTACAATGACCATAAGAGAAACGATGATAAAGAATGCAACGAGAAGAATCGTCCGACGTGTAGATTCACGCCCCCTATGGCTATTATTAGAGACCATATCATCATAATCTTCTCTCGACATATCTCGACAAAACCTCGCTATGAAAACTATTATATAAATATGAAAAACAAAGGCAACAAGAGCGGAACCTTTATTCTATTTATACTTTTCCTGATTATAACATTGATTGTATTTTTAGGAAATTTGATCATCGCATTCTCCCATTCCTATGTATATAGTGATCCCGATATATCGAGTAGAAATATACGCGGCACCATATATGACAGGCACGGTAAAGTACTCGGCTTCGACACAATAAAACCCTGTTTTGTTGTAAAAGATACTTCAAGAATCAATGAGCTATCAGCATTCATCAGTCCATATACAGATTTATCGGCTCTTGAGATATCTCAAAAGATAAAAAACGGCAATGAAGTAATCTTACTATCAAACACATCAGAAACACTTCTTAATGAAATCAACAGGAAAATCATTGAAAACGGGCTTGAGAATATTTTGAGCATTGAATCAAGAGATGTCCGGTCATACCCCTACTCTTCTCTCTCACTAATCCTTGGCTCGTCCTCCTCTTCTTATTCAGGAGAGGGAGGAATCGAAGAACTCTTCAACGATTACCTCTCCTCTTATCCGACCTTTGGCAAAGAGACCGTATATGGAGAAGACATAGTCCTTACAATCGATGTAGAACTTGAAGAGATTTTATATGAATGTGTAAAAACAGCACTAAATACAGCAGCATTACTCAATAGTAGAGATGAAATTGTGGCATATTCCGGTCCGGTTAATGAGAGCATACTCTCTGCCATTACTTATTCTCATACAACAGATAATGAAACAATACTCTTTCTCCATGAGGAAAATCCCCTTAGTGGAGAATATGTAGATGCCTACCCTTACTCGATATATCTATCATCCTACGATGAGACACTCATAAATACAATCAAGGAAGATTTAAGAAAAAACGGTAAGATTATTTGACTTAAATCTGTCCTCTATAAGCGCGCTTGTCTAGTCCGAATCCCCTTAGATATGTAATAAACACATCAGTCGAAGCTTTAACCAGGTCCTCCGGAACCTTCTGCCCGTCGGTATAAAAGAGAATCGGGAGAGAATAGCGATAAGAGAAAGAGAGTGCGTTACCAATTGTCGTTGACTCGTCGAGCTTCGTTATTATGAGGGAGTCTATCTTGAAATCATCCTTATAGCGAAGATAATGCTTAATCATATCCTCTTCCTTCATAGATGCAGATAGCACGAGGGAAAATGTTGTATTTAATCGTAAGAAAAGCATACATAAACCCTTGAGACGCAAATTGAGCTCTACATCGCGAGAAGACAAGCCCATCGTATCGACTAGAATAAGGTCGTAATACGTAAAACTCTCAAGTGCAGTAATTAGGTCATCTTCATCCTTTACAGTCTTAACTGGGAGCTCAAGTGCATCTCCAAATGCTTTGATTTGTTCAAATGCTCCGACTCTATAAGAATCCAATGTTATAAGGCCAACCTTTTTCCCTGATGATTTATATAGATAAGCAATCTTTGAAAGAGTCGTAGTCTTACCAGCCCCAGTAGGACCGAGATAGACGATAACGCGCGAGGGGTGCGAAAGAATAGACCAATCAGGAGACAAGAGAGTCATTATTTTTTCCATTAAAAGCCGCGGAGCATCTTCTTTTGTTGAAGAAAATGACTCAATAAGCTTATCCCTAAGTGGTCCTGATATATAATTTTCTGTAAGAATTCTCTCAGCTTCTATCCTACCATCTGCCGTACCACGGTGCACCTCAGTATCGAGTCGCTCTTTTTTCGAGATAGACTCGGGGTCGGGAGTTTTTGCCTCCTTCTCGAATTCATCCATATCCTCACGGCTCATCTTCTCTAAAGAGGAAGAAGATGAGACATAACAGGTTATCTCACATTTCTTATGTTTTTTCGTAAAAAGACCACCCTGGGTTGTGTAATCACGCCTAGAGTGTACACGAACCGCATCCCCGTATTTCGCCTTCGCTTCTTTTACAGCTTCTTCATAGCTGTCGGCTACAATGGATATGTATTGCACTTCTCCCCCTTAAAGAATATATCTCGAAAGATCCTGATCCTTTACGATGTCACCCAGTCTCTCTTCAACGTATTGAGGTGTAATCGTGATGGTCTGACCGGAAAGCTCATCGGCGGAGAAACTCAACTCTTCAAGAAGCTTCTCCATGACAGTATGGAGCCTCCGCGCTCCAATATTATCATTATTCTTATTGACAGTATAAGCTATCTGGGCAATCTTTTCTAAAGCCTCATCCTCAAAAACTATATTAACATTCTCCGTTTCAAGAAGTGCCTTATATTGCTTTGTCATTGCATTTTGAGGCTCTGTGAGAATTCTGTAAAAATCGTCACTGGAAAGGTCGTTCAATTCCACATGAAGCGGGAATCTTCCTTGAAGCTCGGGAATAAGATCACTGGGTTTTGAGAGGGAGAATGCACCGGCCGCGATAAAAAGAATATTCGTGGTATCGATTACTCCCCACTTTGTTGAGACCTTTGTTCCTTCAACTATTGGAAGAATATCTCTTTGAACGCCTTCGCGCGAGACATCGGTGTTACTTGTGCTACCGCGGGATGCTATCTTATCTATCTCATCGATAAAGATAATACCCATCTCTTCGGTCCTCTCTTTTGCCTCATCAACAGCCTTATCGGTGTCGACGATCTTATCCATCTCTTCTTCTTTGATTATCTCCCTGGCTCTTTTAATTGAAAGACGACGTGTGTGTACACCCTTTCCTTCAAAGAGCGATGAGAGAGAGTTCATGGCATTCTGTAAATCATCGATTGTTCCTCCGCCCATTATGTTTATATTTGCCTTCTGTGGAATAACCATCTCGACTTCTCTGTCTTCGAGTAGGCCCTCAGAAAGCATTGAACGGAACTGCTCTCTTGTCTCTTTTGCTTTCTCGTCGTTCTCATTTGCTTTTAGAGAAGGAAGAAGCAAATCAAGAAGCCTGTTTTCAACATTTTTGTTGACCTCGCCTTCCTTCATCTTTGCCATTTCTTCTCTCACCATCTGTACAGCAGAGCCCATGAGATCCTTCACCATGGATTCACAGTCCCTGCCTACATACCCGATTTCGGAATACTTTGTCGCTTCTACTTTAATAAATGGTGCATTAGCCAGCTTTGCAATACGGCGTGCTATCTCTGTCTTACCAACTCCAGTGGGTCCTATCATAAGTATATTCTTTGGAGATACTTCATCTCTAAGCTCTGGGGAAAGACGCTTTCGCCTTACTCTATTTCTAAGTGCTACAGCTATTGTCTTTTTTGCATCATTCTGGCCTATTACATATTTATCGAGAGATAAAACAATCTCTTTTGGAGTCATATTATCTAGATTTCTGTTTTCCAATAATTCCATTTCAATTTTCCTTCCTTTCACATACTTCAACTATTATGTTGTGATTCGTGAATACACATATATTCGATGCTATTTCTATCGAACGGTATGCAATCTCCTCTGCCGTTAAATCTGCTTTACTATCTAGGTATGCAAGTGCCGCAGAGCGCGCATAATTACCGCCACTTCCGATTGCAATACAATCCTCTTCAGGCTCTATGACATCACCCACTCCGTCAATAAGGAGCATTCTATCTCCATCGGAAGCAAGAAGCATGGCTTCAAGGTTTCTCAATTGTTTATCCATTCTCCATTGTTTTGCCAGTTCCACACTCGCTCGAACAAGGTCTCCATTGTATTCTCCTAGTTTCTTTTCTAAGAGTTCGTAAAGAGTAAATGCATCTGCCGTTGTTCCTGCAAAACCAATTACAATCTTATCATTGTAGATACGCCTTACCTTTCTGGCATTTCCTTTCAATACTACCGACTGTCCTTGTGTCACCTGACCGTCTCCGGCTATGGCGACGACTCCATCTTTCTTAACTGCTACTATTGTTGTTCCCTGTAGACTCATTTTCTCTTCCTTTCGCATGTGGGTGCGAATTATCATAAACGTTTCTCAATCTCTTTCTAGAGACATGAGTATAGATCTGCGTTGTCGATATGCTCTCGTGCCCCAGGAGTTCCTGCACCATCCTTATATCGGCACCATTATCTAGATAATGGGTCGCAAACGAATGTCTGAGGGTATGGGGTGTAAACTCCTTCTGCCACGATAGGCGCGCCCTATATATATCAAAAATAATATGAGCAGACGAACTCGGCAACCTAAAACCTCTCTCTCCGATGAATAAAGCCTTCTCTTGGGGATTCTTCTTTTCCTCGAGGTACTCTTTCCTCTTTGGAAGGTACTCGTTTCTGAGTGAGGAAACAAGATATTTAGAGAGAAAAAGAAATCTCTCCTTGTTACCCTTTCCGACTATCTTAATCCTTCTCATATTCCATTCTATGTCATCTACATCAATAGAGAGTGCTTCGCTTATTCTCGCTCCTGTTGAATAGAGAAAGAGAAATAGAGCGTGGTCTCTCTCTTCAAGAAATGTAGTTCGTGGAAGAGATAAGAGCTTTGCGACTTCATCCTCACTCAAAACAGACGGTAGACGTGTAGACGTACTTCTGAGCGAAATGTTTTCAAATGGATTTGTTTCCATTAAACCATTTTTCACCATATATTGGAAAAAGGTACGGGATGAGGTAATTCTTCTTAGAATACTCTTTTCGCTGTAGGTTTTTTCAAGTCCTCTCACATATTCCCTGGCGTCCCTATTTGAGAAGTCGGTAAATGAAAGGGAAATATCAGAGCAATAAAGAAGAAGCGCGCCTAGATCTTCGGAGTACGAAAGCACGGTATTACGACTCAACGCCCTCACCTTCTCAAGATAATTCAAGTATAATGAAATATATTCTTTATTCTCCATATTACAGTTTCATTATATCAAAATGGTGTCCATCTATTCCATACGGGCCGTTTTCCCTTGGAAAGAGAAATGCCTTTTTGTTAATCAAGAATGAAGAAAAACTGTCAATCGCCTCCGCGCCATCGCGAACAAGTTCTTTTAGAACCCTGTCCTCCAGTCCACATCTTATAACAGCTATATCCTTACCCTCAAAGAGCGCATCATCAATAAAATGAGGGCAATATCTTCCCTTATAAGAAAATAACACCGTCGCTCTGCTCATACTGGACGCCGTATACATAGTACCCTTTAGAGCTTCAAATGAAAAGAAAGCGTCATTTTCAAGAATACTCAATACGCCGCCCCCACTTATGAGAGACGGCCTCATTCTAGCGGGAGATATATTATCTAATCCCTTTGGAAAGAATGCATAGATAGAGCCTTTGAGAGTGTCTCTTGCTGCCTTCTCTATACACTCGGACAAACTGCGTTCGGGAATATAAAGCACATCATATCCGTTTAGAAAAGCTTCAATAGTACTTATATATAGAGAGATTCTTTGTTCCTCTGTCGCTCCTTTGGAGAATGAAAAGAAAACACTCCTTTTTTTGGGTAGCTCTCCTATATATCTCACTGTTATACCATTGTAGTTCGTTGTATTTATATATCTTTTTCTCGGCACATATATATAGCGCTTTACTTCTCTTTTTTGTCAAAAATATCGTCCAGAGGCGAGTACTTATCAAATGATGAGAGAAGAGACGAGGTATCGAGTTGTGTGTAAATTTGCGTTGTCTTTATGTCGCTATGACCAAGCATTTCCTGCACAGATCTAATATCTGCACCATTGATAAGCATATGGGAAGCAAAAGAGTGTCTGAGAGTATGAATTGTTGCGTCTAAGCCAAGGGAGTCGACAACCTTATGGAATCTCAAATGTGCGGCCTGCCTGGTGAGCCTACTACCGCGTCTATTAAGAAAGAGCGCCTTTTCCTTTGTGTTTTTCTTATTGATGAGACGGGGTCTAATCTCTTCTAGATAGATATCAAGAGCATAGATTGCCTCATCGCCGAGAAAGACAAAGCGCTCCTTATTTCTCTTTCCTATAACGGCTATTGCCTTTTCTTCTCTTCTGTAGGACGAAACATCAAGAGAGATAGCTTCACTTATTCTCATTCCGGAGGAATATATAAGCTCGAAGAGTGCCCAGTCCCTTTCTCCTAATAAATCCTCAGAAAAGCTCTTCATAATTAAATCAATCTCTTCTTCGCTTATGGTCTTCGGAATATGTATTCCCTCTTTGGGCTTTTTTACGAGTTTAGCAGGATTATTTTCTGTAATATCTTCCGTATTAAGAAACTTATAAAAAGTACGCAGTGCCGAAAGAGCTTTGGAAACTGTTCTCTCTTTAATCGAGTAATCACTCTCTCTCTTCTCGATATATGCCTCCATATCTAATGGAGTAGAGGCTTCATACGAGAGATTATTATTTTCAAGATAATTAAGAAAAAGAGAGGCCTCATGGATATAGACCTCCCTTGTTTTCTCTCCAAGCCTTCTTTCATAGAGAAGGTAGTCTGAGAATTGATTTAATAAATCACAATCGACTTTACTTATCGTCATCATTCCTCATTCTAAGTATGGACGGAGTAGTATAATCTCCACTAGAGCCAGCTCTCTGCGAAAGTTGATTCTTCAAATCTGTCCATCTATTGATGTTGATAACACCCGCAGATTGTGTATCTTTTGCTTCCTTTGAATTCTGCTGCTTTGTCTTATCATCTTCCCCTTCTTGGCTGTTTATTCTGCTTGAGCCGAAGATTTCAGAGGAATTAACACCAGTTGTAACATTTTTATGCTCAAAGCCTGTTGCGACGACTGTTACTCTAATTCTCTCCCCAAGACTCGGGTTGTAAGACTGTCCGGCAGTAATTAAAGCCTCTTCGTCGACGTTCTGTGTAATGAGTTCGACGACATCTTGATACTCCTGAAGAGTAAGGTTATCGCCACCTGCAATATTTACAAGAACGGCCTTAGCCCCTTCAATTGAAGCATTCTCCAGGAGTGGATTGTTGATGGACTGTTTTGCAGCTTCGACAGCTCTATCTGTTCCCTCTCCAAAGCCAAGTCCGATTAATGCGTCTCCCTTACCTTTCATTACAGTCTTAACATCGGCAAAGTCTATATTTATTTCCCCCGGCTCAGTAATAAGGTCACTTATTCCTTGTACAGCTTGTAATAGCGCTGAGTCGGCGAGTAGGAATGCCTTCTTGATAGGAGTATTCTGCTCGACAACATTCAAGAGGTGCTGATTAGGAATGATAATAAGCGTATCAACATTCTTTCTGAGCTTTTCGATTCCTGTTTCAGCTAGCTGAAGCTTCTTCTTTCCTTCAAATGAGAACGGTGTTGTGACAACAGCAACAGTGAGGGCATTACATCCCTTTGCTATCTCAGCAACAACAGCAGCAGCCCCGGTACCAGTTCCACCACCCATACCGGCAGTAATGAAGACCATATCGGAATTCTCAAGTTCCTTCTTGATCTCCTCCTTACTCTCTAATGCTGCCTTCTCTCCAATTTCAGGCTGTCCACCGGCTCCAAGTCCTCCAGTGAGCTCCTTACCTATGGCTATTCTTGTCTGTGCATTGGATCTTTGAAGTGCTTGCACATCTGTATTAAGTGCAACGAAACTTACCTTCTTCAGGCCGTTTGCAATCATTCTGTTTACGGCATTTCCACCGCCACCACCGACTCCAACCACCTTAATAATTGTTGGCGTTGTCTGTTCACCTGTTGTAGTATCTTCAATATCAAATAAGTTAAAGCTCATCCTTTACCTCAAAACAATTTTCCGAATAAACCTTTAAGTTTGTTGCCAAATCCCTTCTTCACATTCAAGTGTGAAATGTCACTGGTATCTCTATAGCGACGTGCCTCACTCTTAAAGAGTCCTAGAACAGTTGCATATCTGGGATCTATATATGCTCTGTCGAGTCCACTCATTGCCTCCGGGAATCCTATACGAACAGGAAGGCGGAAGATCTCGGATGCGAGCTCTGTTATGCCACTCATGAGTGCGCCCCCACCGACAAGTACAATTCCCGCTCCATATGTTCCCTGAACATTATTTTCTTGTAGATCTTGCTGAATCATTAAGAGAATCTCTGCCATACGTGCTTCAATTACCTTTGCAAATTCAGCCTTGGGCATCCTTATCGAAGGTTTTCCACCAAGAGAGGGAGTAAGAATCGTCTCATCTTTTCCAACCCCCGGGCTATAGCATGAACCATCTGTAATCTTAAGTGACTCGCTTGCAGCTTTAGGAAGCTGGAAGAGGAATGAAATATCACTTGTGACAAGGTCACTTCCTCTATTAATGCCTCCCACGTGTATAGGAGCGCCACCAGAATATACCATGTAGTTGGTGCTTCCACCCCCGATATCTATTACAATAGCACCCATGTCCTTCTCTTCATTGGAAAGAACAACTTCACTATCTGCAAGAGTCTGGAAAACAACCTTTTGAACATTTAATCCAGATTTCTGGACACACTTCTTTTGGTTTTGAATTATAACAGAAGAACCAAGAACAAGAAGAATCTTCGTATCGAGTCGGTGGCCCAGCATATCAACAGGATCTTTAATTCCGGAGCGGTTATCGACATAGAAATCCTGTACAAGAGAGTGAAGAATCTCCATATTCTGCGGTAGCTGAATATTTCTAGCCACATCAATCGAGCGCTTTATATCATCCTTTGTTATTTCCTGGTCTCGGGAGTTTATTCCGACAACGCCGTTTGATTTAATGCCTCTTATTTGGTCTCCACCGAGCCCTATAATTACAGACGATATCTCCGTTCCGGCCTGCACCTCTGCTTCAGAGATAACCTGTCCGAGTACCTTCATAGTCTGCTCTATATTTACAATAGAGCCATTCTTTACGCCTTCACTTGGCCTCTCGGTCACACTCTCTATTACAAGCTGACCGTCCCTCATAACCGAACCGACAACTACACGCGTGGAGGACGTTCCAATATCTAATCCAACTATTGTTTTATCTGCTGCCACGTGTCACCTCATCTTTATAAGCGAACCGGAGGAAAGAGAATATTCAATTATCTCGCCCCCGAGTCTATCTTTCGATTTCAAATACTCATTTTCGATTATTTTCAATGCTTCTTCAAGTCTGTCTATCTCTCTTATGTCAGCAATTACGAGTTTAGATGAGATAGAGTCAAGATTCACCGTCAATGAACCGGAAAATACACTCGAATTATTATTGTCATATTCTGCACTAGTTATCAAGCAATTGGAAGATGAAAGAGAGATAAGACTATTAATCATCCTCTTCTCCGCCTTCCCCAATAAAAGCTCTATATCATCAACAACAAGAATTATGTATTCATTCTTAATATCATAGACGTCTCTTTTGTCTAGAGCATACAAGTTATCCGTGTAGAAGTACCATGTCTCTCCACTGAGTATAATGAGTCCTTCTTCAATTACACCCGAGAGATTAACGGTATTTCCATTTATCTTTACATCAGCTTTTTTTATATAGGGAAGCTCTTCCACGCTTTTCTCTACACTTCTCTTAGGAAAGAGAAACTTGCTCTTTCCTCTGGAGAGGAGCAATGTACGCTCTATATTCCATGTATTAGGAAGATTTATAACACTACAATTAGTTATCTTAAATTTTCCTTTTAAATTAAGCGACAATACAAGTAGAAAAGAAGAAAACAAAAGGATAAAGAACAACAACAAATATTTCTTCTTCGTCATAGAGTTCTCTCCCGTCCCATGCGGAATATGAATTTATAAAGTATTGCTAAAAGAATTACTGTCATAGCTTCCCCTATAGGATTATAGGAAAAGAGAAAGAGTGGAACTCCACCAAAAGGAAGAAAACCCGAGACATAAAGTATATTGATTAGATATGCGAAAACAAAAAGGACAATAGCAGAAAGCGTAAATGCAGATATGAAGTATTCTTCTTTCCTATATGCTCTATCACTTGTTCTAAGAGCTATAATCATTATGAAAAGAAGGGAAAAGAGAATAACCATCAATCCCCCGATTCCAGTCTCCTCGAAGAATGAGGCATATATGAACGTTCCCTCAACGTCATCGATTTGTCCGAGCTTATAGAGCCCGTTTCCAATTCCGACGCCTTCAACGCCGCCTTCCTTAATCGCTAGGCGCGATAAATATAAATCTTTTGAATAATACTCACTAGACGAAACAGAAAGAAGAGACCTTTCAATTGAACTTAGCGTCTCTGGGCAAAGTAGAGAGAGGAAAATAAATATTATAAGAAGACATAAGACGATATAGAAAATATATCTTTTTTTAACATTGAGAGCACTAAGAGCGGCAATAATTACAAAGCCAGAGAGAAAATACCAACCAGAACCACCAAGGAGTGTTTGACTCGTCAGAATAATCAAACTAATAAAAGTCAGAATGATTAAGGAGACTCCCCCTCTCTTTTTCTCCATTATGAGCGAAGCTATGTGAGAGAAGGCAAAAAGAAGAGTAATGGTTCCCAAAAAGGAAATACATTCAGCTCCTCTTAAAGATGAAAGAAAATCGGTAAAATAAGAAAGAGACCAGAGTCCACAATAAAGTGGAAAAGTAAGGAAATATGCACATTTTAAAGCCTTTAGAGGAATCAAGGAGACGAAAACTCCAAGGACAATGCCGATTAAAAACGCTTCCCCTTGAGTTAAGAAGAGTGCATAGAACTTCTTTCCTTCATTGAGTGCTGAGTCATATGATGCGCTCAGGAGTGCTAGTAGGCCAGTAAGAGCAAGGACAGAAGCAAAACAGAGAAAAGTAAAAGGAGAGAAGAATCCTTCTCCCTCTTCTCTATCATTATCTGAAATATAATCGAAATCATCATAGAGGGCCCTCTCTTTGACCTCTCCTCTACTTTCATCCATGCTCTCAACCCCTATATTATATTCCGGCGACGATTACCTCACTCAATGTTTTCACCTCGTTATCCTTCTCAAGGATGGAGGCGACAAGATTTCTCTCCTCTTCTTCCAGGCTCTCGAGTTTTTTCTCGGAAAGAAGAATCTCATAGTGTGTGCTTCTCGTCAATCCTTTCTGCCATACTGGAATCAGTATAACAAAAAAAGAGATGAGAATGGATGCAAAAATGATAATTTTTGCTCTTGTGTCAAAATCTGTTCTACTTGTTTCTCTGTACTTCATACTAAATCTTCTCCACTACTCTAAGTTTGCTAGATCGTGACGGAGGATTCTCCTCACATTCCTTATCCTGTGGCACTATAGGTTTCTTTGTAAGAATCCTAATGTCACCATATTTTTCTTCTCTTTCTTTAAAAGTCCATTTCACAATCCTGTCCTCAAGGGAATGGAATGTGATAACACCGACTCTTCCACCTTTTTTGAGCACTCTCAAAGAATCCGTCAATGCGGGCTCTATCCTATCGAGTTCTCTATTGACTTCTATACGCAGTGCCTGGAAGGTACGCGTAGATGGATTTATGCGCCCATAACGGTATTCACGCGGAACTGAGGAGAAAATAATCCTCTCAAGTTCATCGCTTGTTTCTATTCTTTTATTCTCTCTATGCTCACAAATAGATCGTGCAATACGACGCGAATATCTCTCCTCGCCGTATTTGTAGATGAGATCTGCGAGTGCATCCTCTGGATACTCGTTGACAATTGTTTCTGCCGTAAGGGATTGACTCGTATCTAGCCTCATATCGAGTCTCTCGTTCTTACGAAATGAAAAACCCCTCAGGCTCTCTTCGTAGTGGAATATGCTTATTCCTAGATCAAATAGTATTATATCAGCACTCTCGCTTTCCCGAGTCGATAGATAATCATTAAACCATGTATTGACGGGAGTAAATCTCTCCCCGTAGCTCTCCATACGCCTTATAGCCTTCTTCTGTATCTCGCTATCTCTATCGAGCCCTATTACACTAAGGCGCGGATAATTATCAAGAAAAAGCTTTGTGTGTCCGCCTTCTCCTGTTGTGCAATCAATCATTGTGGCGTCTCTATCTAGGGGAGGAGTAAGAAATTCTAGTACTTCTTCGTGCATTACAGGATAATGCAAAAATTCCATTATTTAGCCTCCTCATCGTAGATTTTTTGTGCCAGTTCACTGATCGACTCGCTATTTTCTTCCTCAGCCTCTTCATAGCGTGAGCTATTCCATATCTCGAGTGCATAACCTGTTCCTATGAGAACCACAGTGCTTTTTGGATTGAGATCGACACTCTCTCTAGTTCGCTGCGGAATGCTGATCCTTCCGGCTGAATCTATATCCACATATTGAGCCGGAGAGATGAGCCTCCTTACAAGCTGCCTTTTTTCTTTGTCCATTAGAGCAAGCGGGGTTGAGAGTATTTGCTTGCAAAATTGATTTTCAAAGTAATCAGGCGTCATGAGCATCAAATGGTTTTCATCCAGACCCGGAAGAATCACTACCTCTTGAGACGAAAGCGCATTCCTCAGTCGTGCAGGCAAAGAAAGACGGCCTTTGTCGTCTATCTTTCCATCATACATTCCTGTGAGAAACTGCATCATCCATCCTCTCTTTGGGATTTTCCCGTTTATGATGACACTCTATCCCACTTTATCCCACTTTTCAACACTTTAAGCTATAAATTATATAAAAATTATTATTAATCATATAAAAAGGGAGGTACTTTTTACGGCGCCTCCCTTAATTAATAGGAAAAAGACTATGACCACAAATTGATTTTCTCTTCAATTTTCTCTAATTCTTTCTCCATTTTCTCTCTATTGAGAGTACTTTTTGCATACGGAATATGAGCAGAAATTAAATTCTTTGCATATTGAAGAAGAGTAAGAGCCTCGTCTCTATCAGACATTGCCTCGAGTTTTACTGTCACATAGAATGGAGACGAGAGAGAACTCAGGTACCCTTCATAGTACTTGTTGATTTCACACACTCCACTATTTTTCTTCACCTCTTTCTCGTATGACTTAAGCATAGAAGAAAATTCTTTACTCCTCTTTGATTTCGACCAATTTCTCTCATAGAGCTGCTCGGCTAACTCAAGATAATTCGTTCCATTTGTTCTATTTGTCATATCCTGTGTGTCGAGGCACTTTCTCATATAGGAAATAGCATAGTTATTATTGCCGAAACTTATCGGAGCGCCCGGAAGGGAATTATAGAGAATAGAGAGGACGTACCAGCTATCTGTCTCGAGAGTAAACGAAGAAAAGTTCTCAAGAGCCTTCACCTCTAGGTTCTTCATCCCTTTGGCCTTTGAAAGAGAATTAAGAGCGCCGTGAACCTGTCCGCATCTTCCGACAGCAGAACTTAGCCAATGATAGGCAGAAGCACTCTCTTTATACTGAAGAGACTCATAAGCGTAGTAGAAGGCCGAGGAAGTATCTTGTGGAGAAGGAGTATCTGATGCGCTGTAGTCGCCGTAGAGGGAGAGTAGCTCCTCTTTTGAGAGAGTTCCCTTCTCTTTCTCTTCGTCTGTTAAAGTAAGACGCGTTCTCCCGAGTCTCCATAATATCTCGGCTTTTTCACTTGTAGATGTAGCGCTTTCTAGCGAGAGAAGAAGATACTCATAATCCTTTTCGTAGTCATTCTCTCTATAAAATAGATAATCACTTCTTTCAGCATCAAAAGAGGCAAATAGCCCAGTCACAAATAAAAGAAAAGCTAAAATAACAGTTATTTTCTTCATAAAACCACCTTTATATAATAATGAAGTCGTAACAGCTAATCCTCAAGTAAAATCAAAAATGATTTTCTCTCACGAGTCTCTACAATGAGCGTATTGCCCTCTATTCTAGCCCTTCCTTCTCCGAGAATTACACTTACTCTACACTTTGGTAGATTATTCAAATCAACATTAAAACTCTTTGCTTCGTCTTTATTAATAAAAGCAAGAAGTGCTCTTCCTGAAGTAATCCTTTCAATTAAAATTGCGCGAGAAGAAAGAGAAGTAACTCTAAAGGAAGAAAATGCCATATCCTTATACTCCCGTCTAATTCTTCCGATTTCCCTTGTATACGAGAGAATATCTTTATCCATTTTCTCTTCGTTCCACTCCATCGGATAGCGTGCGCCTTCATTCGAGTCTATTCTACCTTTAAGAAGAATTTCGTCTCCATAGTAGTTACTCGGCATTCCGGGAAGGATATATAGAGCAAGGAGCACACCTTTGTATATATCTCTATCAAATACTCTCTCATCGTTCTGTAAGCGTGGCGTATCGTGACTATCGATTAGATTCATCTGTAAATACGGTGTCTGACAAGGCGCACTCAAGACTGCCTCATTGAGGGCAGAAGCTAGCTCTTCTCCCGACCACTCTTTATCAAGTAGAGGAGTAAATGAGGGAGAGAGGAATCTATCGCACTCCCCCATCCAGCTCCTGAGGGGCCGTCCGGAGCCGTAATAGTTCATAGTGCCGTTCCACATATCGCCATAGAGGTACTCACTCGAGTCATCCCAATCCTCGCCCACAAGGTAGACGTCCCTCTTTATCTTCCTGAGCTCCGTATTAATTTCCCTCCAGACTTCATATGTAAGCTGATCTAAATCCCGTCTCCCCACTTCAGGAGCAACATCGAGTCTCCAGCCGTCTATAGAGAATGGCTCTTTGAGATACTTCTTCATTACAGAGTCTTCACTGCGGTACATATAGTCTCTGAGCGTCTGGCTATTGTAATTGAGCTGTGGAAGTGTCTTTACCCCCTGCCATGACTCAGGAGTCCCGTCTTCTCTGAAATAAAAGAACTCCCTCTCCTGAGACCGGGGATCCTCAAGTGCTTTTTTCATCCATACACCGTTCATACTTGTATGGTTGATTGAGATATCGAGTATGACTTTTATACCGCTCTTATGCATCGAGGAGACAAGCTCAGCGAGAGCCTCGTCTCCGCCAAGCTTAGGATCAACAGAGAAGAAATCAAGTGTATCGTATCGGTGTACCGACTCTGAGGAAAATATAGGGTTGAGAAAGATAGTGTCTACTGAAAGGCTCTTGAGGTATTCAATTTTATCCTCGATTCCCCTGAGGTCGCCGTTATAGAAGTCAGCGCAATGAGACTCCTTCCACTCTTTCGGCTCTTCAAACCACTCTGGGGTTGTTACACTGTAGCCGTCAAACTCATATTCCCCGGCTCTAGCTCCAATTTCTTTATCGCCATTATTGAACCTATCTGGAAAAATCTGGTAACAGGTTGAAGAAGAGACCCAGAGAGGCGCCATAATTCCTGTTATTAGTGAAAAACGGTCGTTTATATTCGGTATATAACGGGTAACACCCAGTCTTGAATAGTAATAGCTCACGCCAGAGAGAAAGAATGCAAAATAGTACCTAAAGAGCTTATCATCGTTATTGACAGGTACTGTTGCCGAATACTTCTTCATTCCATTGAAGAGACCGTCTTCTATAAGAGGCGTAGAGAAGACAAGTCCGCTATCTGAATCATATTTGAGAACGGCATTATCAACACTGGGCGAAAACGCAATCGAGAGTTTTGTCATTTCTCCTTTTTGAGGAAAAAGCGGTGACGCAAAATCACACGAAAAGGCAGAATAAACTAGGTTAGAATTCTTATCCATAAAAAACCCCGCTTGAATGATATCAAAACGGGGCGAAAAACAACATAAGGACGAGTTATTTTTTTATAAGAGCGTAGAAATTTTCATTAGTCTCTTCCGGATCATTTGTGCATACGAGATCCATTACAAGGCCCTTGTCTCTGTAGTATTTGATAAGTGGCTCTGTCGCCTCTCTATATACGTCAAGTCTATGCTTGATAGCATCGCTCTTATCATCATCACGCTGGATTAGATCCTCTCCCGTCTCATCATCCTTACCCTCTACCTTAGGAGGATTGAAGAGAATGTGGTAAGTGCGTCCTGTGCTTTTACAGATACGTCTTCCACTCAGGCGCTTGATAATCTCCTCTTCACTAATAACGAAGTTGACTACTCCATCAAGTTTTGTCATTGCCTCAAGTGCATCTGCTTGCTTAATAGTGCGTGGGAAACCATCAAGGATAAAGCCCTTTTTACAGTCATCTTCCTTAAGCCTGTTTTCGACCATCTTGATTGTTATCTCATCCGGAACAAGAGACCCTGAAGAGAGAATCTCTTTGACGAGTTTACCCAGTTCTGTCTCCCCTTTAATGTTCTCTCGGAAGAGATCTCCTGTCGAAATATGAGGTACGCCGAGGTAATTCTTGGCGACCGCTGCAATTGTGCCCTTTCCGGCTCCCGGAGGGCCTAAAAATACAAGATTCATAAGTAAAACCTCTCTTTCTGTATTCTAGAAAATTAGACGATAAATTTAAAGATATATTTTATTTGACTACTCAAGGAGGGAAAATTGGTTTATTGTGTCATAGAGGAATCAAAATGAGTAACAGAGTCACACTACACAGAGAGGACCTTGACGGCTTCCTTTTAGATGAAGACAAAAAAAATATCGAAGAGGTAGGCGCTCTCTATAAAAAGAGTCTAGACGCATGCAGCATTCTTGAAAAAGATATCAACAATGAAGAGGCGAGAGACGCTCTCACATCATCGGCTCTAGAAATAGGATCGTACCTCAAAAAGGTTTGTCAAAAGAATAGCCGGATACACGTCTATTCTTTTGAGACACCACGAGAAATGCATGGAGAAGCGAGCAGAATAATTGCCAAATTACGTAATCCGGAGACTGATCACGAGGAATTTTTGTACTATATCCAGCGTGCATACGAATTGTTGTTCGCCCATTCCTTTGCAGACCGCAGTTTAAATAACAAACGCAGTATGATACAGGTTACCCCTGTTACTAATCCATGCACGAACTATGCAGTCCATAAAATACCAAACGTTGATGAGCTTGCACACTCAAGTGTGATGTGCGTAATGCTCAGAGGTGCGCTTCTTCCGAGCATGATTATCAGTAAGGAGTTCCAGGACTATTCCTCAGACGATACAGTTACCCCGTTTGCACTCTTTAAGATCAAGAGAGATGAGTCGAAAGACGAGAGCAATATGGACTATTGCCTTGACTTAGATAGGTCTTTCTTCAAAATAGAGGAACTTGACGGAAAGGATTTAATTTTTGCCGACCCGATGAATGCAACGGGCGGTAGTTTAATTACTATTGTAAAATACCTCAAGGAAAGAGGAATTAAACCCAGGTCAATTAAATTTATCAATGTAATATCTGCACTCAAAGGTGCACTCAGAATAACACGTGCCATTGAGGAAGCTGAAGTATATACACTTTGGATGGATCCCGTTCTCAATGAAAAGGCTTATATCCTACCAGGCCTGGGAGACGCAGGAGATAGGCTCAACGGAATAGATACGGGCACAGAACCGAGAAACATGATCCAGCTTATTGCAGATTACGGCTCTAGTATCGTAAACCTCTACCGCGACCAGGTGAAAGAAATTGAAAAGACTGTTCTTGGCTAGCCTAGGTGTATTACTCCTCTTTTCTTCATGTCAAACAACAGAGAGGATAGAAAACGAGGGAGAAAAAAACTCCCTCTACTATGAGTCTCTCCTCAATGAAGAAGAAAACAGAGAAATTAGGTATAACCTCCTCTACACTCTTTACAAGGAAGGTCAGTACGAAAAGGTGATAGCACTCTCCGAAGAGGCAATATCACTATACCCCGAATATACAAGATTTCTTAAGATTATGGCACTCTCGTATAGAGAAATCAAAAACGATGAACTCTACTCAAATACGCTCTCGTTAATCACTCAAAAAGAAGGCTATGACGAGGAATTGAGAGACCTATATCTGGAGTCTCTTATTCTATTGGGAAAGGAAGAAGAAGCAATTTCCTTTTCAAAGGAGACATTGAGGCTCTTTCCAGAAAATAAAAAGGCCCTCGAGATTCTAGCAAAAGAGAGCCCCTTCTATTCATACATACTTTCTCTTAAAGATACTTCTGAGTCTCAAGTCTGACGAGCCTATCGCACTCTTCATTACCACATATTCCCGCGTGACCCTTGACCCACGTAAAATTGCAAACAAGTTTACTACAAAGTAGATCGAGTTCAATCCAATATTCCATATTTTTCACGGGGGATTTATTACTCGTTCTCCACCCATTCTTCTTCCACGAGTTGATCCACTGAGTTATCCCATTCTTGACGTATTGGCTGTCTGTCAGAATAGAGCACTCCTTCTCGCCGGAGTCGATTACATATTTTAGCGCATTAATAACAGCTGTGAGCTCCATCTTGTTATTGGTCGTGCTCTCATCGCCTCCGCTTTTTGAATAGACTATTTTTCCATTTTCGCTGACGCAATAAGCCCAGCCACCAGGTCCGGGGTTACCAGAGCATCCACCGTCTGTATATATTGTAATCAATCTCTAACTCCTGTCTTCTTTATAATATGATACCCGAATTTCGTCCTCACTGGGCGGGAGATACTTCCCACACCCATACGTCTTACTGCATCCTCAAACTCTTTTACCATCTGGCCTTCCTTGAACCACCCCAAGTCTCCTCCTTTTTCCTTACTTGGGCAGACCGAATATTGGTGAGCAAGAGAAGAAAAGTTCTCGCCTTTTTTTATCCTAGAATAAAGCTCCTCAGCTTTATCCTTATCCTTTACTAATATATGAGAAGCTCTAAATTCCATTCTATTCTCCAAGAATCATAGTTCTATATGATCCGAATTCTATATCTTCGTCCTTAATGTTGAGACGGTGAAGTAAATCATAAAGAGAGTTCTGTTCATCCCTTAAATCAACATCGACTTCAAAAGGAATAAGAATCTCCATCTCAAGAAAATACCCAAGGTTCTTCTCCTCATCCTTTTTGCCGTATCTATATCCCGACACCTCAAGTAGCTCAATGTGGATATCATCAACCATCCACTCCCAACCTGTTTTGATCTTTCGAAAATACTTCTCATACCCCAAGCACTCGAAGAAGAGATAGGCGTTCTTCTCTTCGCTTATATCGACCTTTACTTCATACTCCTTGTTGTCCTCACTTAGTAAATCGTTTTTAGTCTTCTTTGCAGTGAACTCGAGTACTCCGTGATTATTTCTTACTCTCAGCGCCTGGTGTTTTTCTCCAGGAAGATGAAAGTATAGGTCACTCTTATTTACATCTCTACCCTTTCCATATAGAGATTCAATCCTATCCTTAAGAGCATTATACTCTCCCCTAACATGAGCTTTAAGTTCAACTTCGCGCATACTGTCTCCTTATTTCCAAGGGAAAATCATTCCTTTGAGAGTTCTAACACCCACACACTCCTTCTCTTCCCTTAATAGTTCATCCCAATCAATATCTTTCTTCGTTTTATCGGGATTATCAACTAAATAATCATATTTCTTCATCAATAGTTTCATCATTACAGAAGACGAAAGCATAATTCCACTTACTCCTGGAACAAGGCCGATAGAAAGAATCGAGAAAAGAAAATCAAAGATTATATGTAAAAGAAGAAAGAAGCTCTTTCCGGGGTTATCGAATGAAACCATAAATGCTTTCTTCATTGTTTTAAAAGCGCCATCTAAAGGAAAAAGTGTCATTAGAGGAAAATAATAGGGAAGCGCAAGAAGAAAGAAGATAAGAACCCAAAATAAAACAACACAGAGCACAAGGCCGATAATGCTTTCAAATGAAGAATAAAATGGAATTGTGAATAAAACCATGAAGGCAAGAAGAACCATAAGAAGAAAAAAGAAGAGCGAGTGCTTTATATGTCTTCTCACTCCTTTTATATAAACGCTCCACGTATCACTTTTATAGTCAGCGTAGTTTTTCACTACTTCACTCGTCCCACCTAGAGAAAGAGAGAACAGAAGTAAAAATAAAGCAATAACAGAATAAAACAAGATTATGTTATTACCAAAAAAATAGACTCCAGTCAGAGAAAGCAATAAAAGAGCTATATATATAAGATTCTGAAGAATAATCTGAAAAAAGTTATCCCAGCCGTCAAAAAATGATTTTTTGATAAAAAACCTTAACATAGCTAAAAGATAATAAAAATAACGAGAATTTTCAACATTTTGTATAACATTGCACCTAATTAAAAGCATAATAACAACATAGCATTTTTCAATAGGTATCAAAACTATAAGAAATAACAAAAAATATTTGTGTTTTTATATAATTTTTGTATTTACAAAAAAAATAAAGAGTGTTAATTTCTAATTAAGGACTTAAATGAAATCATTCAGGTTGCCAAAAAGGGACTGTCCTAGACATGCAAGAGTGGTCTTGTGTGCGCGTTTAACAAATATACCCTCGCCATATCGACGGGGGTTATTTTATTATCTAACGCGTCTCTTTCCGTCTTTCTAGAAAATAGAAAATCAATAGAGCGAGAGTCACACCGGTAAAGACCCCTAGGGAATCTATAAGGACATCCTTAATACTCCCAGAGCGCGCGAGCGAGAAAAGCTGGTGAGCTTCGTCAAAGAAAGCGTAGAAGACTCCATATATAAAAGAAATCAGAAAGCGTTTTTTGTTCCCTATCCGTCTCTCGAGGGTTGAGAGAAAAGAGGAAGAGAAAAAGCCGAGCACAGCAAACTCCGTAAAGTGCGCCGCCTTACGTATGATATGAGAATACATATCTATGTACCCTATCCTCTCTTCTTCTCCTAATTCCCTATAGTCTTTGATAAAGAGAGATAGTATAACCTCGAGGACCCTGGTACTGGTAGAACTACTCTCCTCCCCGTCCTGTGACGAGAAGAAGAATATCATAACCATTACACAAATTGTGATAAGCAAGAATATTTTATTAAGAATACGCTTCATAAAAGTAAGCCGCCCCTTTTTTGAGGCGACCCTAATTTATCTGTTGTAGCCGAGGTTGAAGCGGATTGTAAGTCCGTCTAGTCCCCTTTCTCCTGCACTCTCTCCCATCTCAATCCAATAATAAGCTGCATCTACTCTGAATACAAAGAGATCGAATGATGCACCAACCGTGTAATAACCACTGTTAAGGCCTCCACGTACCATTACTGTATCGAATAGACCAAGTTCAAGTCCTGCATTGACCCTCTTTAACAGAGTTCTCTTATTAACTTTAACGTCTCCATTAATAAGAGGAATACAATCTGTAAAATCAAGAGCAGCGCGCAAAGAGATGAGCGAAGTATCGAGCGTATAGCCGAAACCTAATGTTAAATCAGGTGTTCCCTTAATCTTTAAGTCTTCGTTCTTATCAAATGTAAGGACTGAATCACTTATAGTGCTAAGCGTCGTTTTATCAATCTGGAGCTTATATCCCGTGAGGTTGATATCACTCAAAACTACAGCCATACTCAATCCCTTCCACTCAGCTGTGACGCCCAAGTCAACTAGTGGAGCCCAGCCTGATGCAACAACAAGGTCCATATTGAGATAGTTTTTATCACTTATTGCAGAAGCGATCTCTGTCCCATCAATTCTTCTATTGAATGCAAGCGCATTGAAACGTGCTGAAGCACCTGTTGAAATATTGAAAGACCCAAGTCTGAATTTATAAGCGTAGCCGAGTGCAACGGAAGCATCTATCTCATTAATAATCGTTCCGGAATATGTATAGACAGTATCACTTGTATATACTCCAAAACCGAGTCCGAAAGGAAGCGAGAGGCTTACTGCAGCATCAACCTTCAAAAGAGGCGCGAAACTTGTTCCAATCGTATTAAGAATCGGTGTTATTAGATTTCCAACATTCTCTCCGTCTTTGATTTTATCAACAAGGCTCTTTCCACTACTATCCTTCTCTAGGAATGCTGAAGGATGATAAAGAGTAACACCTACCGACGGAACAGAGAGCTTGAACCTACCCTCCGACAGAGAAGCGGGATTATAGAATATAGCGCTCTCACCATCTAGAAGAGCAACCCCAGCTCCTCCCATCCCCATAAAGACGGCATTCGTCGGCTTGAACTTCTTCCCTATATTTGTATATGCATTAGGGTTATTACTATAATCTTTCAGAAAATCTTCTTTGTCCCCAGCAAAGAGAAAAGCTGAGCACAAAACCAAAACAAATAATATACTAAATATCTTTTTCATACTCTTCTTACTCCTTATTGCTCATAAGATTGCTAATTACATTACTCAAATCAACACCATTTAGAATAGTTGTTGTTCCACTGACACTATTAATAATTGATGCAGTACTAACAACAGTGTCATAAGCACTGTCTAATAAATTTAAAGCATTATCAAAATTTCCAGCACTGACTACATCAATTACTGCTTTGCTAGCATCAGCTATAATATTGGTTATGGATTGAAGAACAATGAGGTCTCCTAC
>CAVFXW010000034.1:0-12144 GCA_963626675.1 Clostridium sp. CAG:452
CATCATAATTGATCATTTCTTTCCATAATTTCTGAAACAAATAAAACGCTTTCATCTCTGTAATTGAATTACCGAGGATTCCCGCTTTTTTCCTAAAGAACATTCCTCTTTGCCATTATCGCGGAGCATACTGAATGCCTTATCGACATATATTTTATGTGCAATTGCAACTATGAGCTTACGTAAGAGCTCCTCCTCCACTGTCTTACTTTCATCTTTTCTCTCATTATCCTCTTTCAAGGCAAAAACAATGCGGAGTATATCCTCAAACTCCCGTTTGAAGAATTCGTAGGATGCTCTTATTTCATGGCCATTCTCCTTCTGGAGATTTATAAGAAGCTGAATATCGAAAAGAGAAGCTACACTCTTACATAACGCAATAAACAATAAGTATGCAATCATATCCCGTGAATATTGTTTCTTAATAGGATTATCAATCAGCTTCTTCTTTACATAATTACTTATCATCGACTCAGTTATAGTAAAGCCAAAAAAAGGCTCGAGATAGCGATTTATGTATGTTGCGACCTGATTGAGGTATAACCCTACATCAGGTATCTCCTCATATGACGGAAGCCTATATGACGATATTTGATTTGTTGAGATTTCATCAAGTTCAAGAATCATAACATTTCCTTAATATCTTTTAATAAGTTTTTCAAAAACTCTTGACAAGTTTGTAGGATATAATAAAACTATTCATAAGTTTTTTAAAAACCGATTATAAGTTTATTATATAATTATGTCAGGTTTTATGCAAGGAGGATATTATGGTCATCAACATCATGATCCCGAAAAAAGAAAGCACACCCTTCAGCGTTAAAGACAAAATGAGCGCACTCTCGCATCTTATAGGATTCACTATCTCTCTCCTTCTATCGCCTCTTCTCTTGATAAAGGGAGCTATGGACCAAAAGAGCCTATTCGATCTTATTTCATTATCTGTCTTCTCTCTTTCCATGGTGATACTCTACGCTGCATCAACATGCTATCACAGCTTCTATCTTGATACAGAAAAGAAGAACCTGAAATTAAAGAAATTCGATCACATGATGATCCCTGTTTTGATTGCAGGAACATATACGCCACTATGCGTAACAACGCTTTCTAATGACAAAGGAGTGGTACTTCTTGGCGTAATATGGTTTCTCTCATTACTCTCGATAATTTTCAAAGCATATTGGGTAACCTGCCCAAAGTTTATCTCTTCAATTATCTACATAGCACTTGGGTGGACATGTGGGCCGTACCTAGGTCATCTATATTCTCTATTGACTCCTAGGGGCTTCAGATTTCTTCTTTTAGGAGGAATTGCATATACTATTGGAGGCGTAATATACTCGACAAAACTTCCTATTCTTGAAAAAAACAAAGAATTCAGAAGTCATGAACTCTTTCATATTTTCATACTTATCGGCTCTCTATTTCACTATCTGATGATCTTTTTCTTTGTTGCATAACAGCAATGCTCCCTGGGTCGATGCCGAGGGAGCGTATATCTCTATTAACTGACTCAAGCCAAAGCGAATAAGCAACATTCCTTCTCTCTTCTAGTCCACTCTTTTCATATGAGAGAGCGTATATACGCCTTATATCATCATTCTTTATATCGCATTCCCTACAACATAATAGGTCATTAATTATCTCATCTAGAATATTTGACGCATTACTTTTCTCTCTCATTCTCACCACTCCTAGGGCCGAAGACAATCTCTCATCATCAAGTATGCTTAGAGAGACTCTTTCTTTTTTCTCCCTTTCACTTTCTGTCGTATCAAACGCAATAAGAATGGGATATATATTTCTTCTAGAGAGAACTGTCTTATTAATCATCCAATATATAAGTTGTGATTTTATGTCTGCAATCTCTTGGCTTATCGGAGTAAGAATGATTTCACATCGTCCATAGTTTGTGTGTGCATCTGCAAGAACATATGGATGATATATTCCAAAAACAGATTCACTTACCTTATGTGGCTCTATTCTGTCGATCTCAAATTCTGTATTAAAGAGTGTGTTGATAATCATCTTTGTCACACTCCTCTCCTGGGAGAAAAATGTAGCAAAGAGTTCGTCTGAAATTATAGGGAATGATACTTTTTTCGATTTATCCATTTTGCATCTCCTACCATAAAAGCATATTCCTTCCGACTTTTGTCAAAATTAAGATTTTTCTTGAATAGCCGAAACTATATTCTCAGATGGAATAAACTTGCACCTACACTGAAAAACAAATATGCAGATATGAGCCTTCTCAAGAGCTGGCAAATTCAAGAAGAAATCCTTCAAGCTTACACAGCAGAACTTGAAAAGCAGAGAGAAGAGAACAAGAAAGACAGACTTGCCGAGCAGAAAAACACTGATGAGCAGATAGAGCGAGTTCGTAAGAAATACTACGGCACAGACAAATGGATGAAAGCTCCGAACGGCAATGATACCAATCTAACAGAGAGACAGTGGTTACAGGTAAGGACAGAGAACTTCAAGAAGTGGTTTGGGGACTGGGAACTATTGTACACCCTCAAAGAAGTATTCAATGGAGACACTGTAGCAGAGCTGACAGGAACGGAGTTTTCAAAGATTGAAGGTGAGAGTTTGGTGGATAGAGTTGTTGAGTATTACAACTCTATTGGTGGCAAAGTAGAAAGAGACGGACTAGGCTCAGTCATACTATCCAAAAAGAATGTTCAAAGTTCAATTGCACATGGAATAGGGAGAAATAAAGCCATTGCGTTCAAAGCTGTTCCCGATGTCATAAAGAATGGAACAATAACAAGTAGAACAGAGAATTATAAGGGCAGAGGTTATACTTCTTATGTGATAGATGCTCCCATCAGTATCAGTGGTGAACGATATATTTGTGAAGTAGTCATAAAAGAAAGTAAGACTTCAAAGAACTTTTATCTTCATGAGGTTGAGAAAATCAGGCTTCAGCCCGACAATCAAGTACGGGCAAGTGAAGAAAATTCTACTTCCCATAATGTCGAAGCCAAAGCCTCTAAACTCATCATAGGTAAACTATGGGATGAAGTCAACGGAAAAACTTCTCTTGTAGTTGATGAGAACGGAGAGCCGTTGGTTGTTTATCATGGAGCAAGGACGGATCAGAAGTTTACAGCCTTCGGAAATAAAGCTAATTTCTTCACAGACAATCGTGAAGTTGCCCAGATGTTTGCCGCTGAGTATGCTTATCGTCTTATTGTCGATGGGGAGGAATATGCTCTTGATAATATGTCCGCTAGATCCATAGCCGAAGCGATAGAGCCTGTGGATGTTGATACCATTATGAAGTCTTTCGATGTTGGCATTGATAACATTCTTGATGACTTGGTGACAACCAAAGAGCTTGATAACCTTGTTGATATTGGAGGAATACAAATAGGAATAGACTCTTTCGACGGGGCTGAAGAGATAAGTATTCTCCCACCCTCTAATAAGATTTTTGAAGTATTCCTTGATATTAAGAATCCTCAAACTATCGATTTTGAAGGCAGATTCTGGGAGGTCGGCGATGATGAGAAGCTTACTCCTAAAGTGGGCTATGACGGAGTTATTGCTAGGAATATCATTGAGGGTGGCCTTGCTACAGAACTGGAAATTCTTTCTACGGATTATGTTGTTTCCAATGCAGAACAGATTAAATCCGCCACAGACAACAACGGCGACTTCTCAATCGATAATCCTGATATCCGCTATCAGGATAGTACTGAAGTACAGCCCAGAGAAGGCACAGGTTCTGACTCTAACTCAATTGCTTCTTCTTATAGATTCGATACAGATAAAGGCAAATACTACATTACAGATGAAGTACAGAGGGAAGTGTTCCAAGTAGTATCAGCCACAATGCCTAATGCCACAGAAGAACAGCTCTCCGATTTACGTAAGAGAGCAGTATTTGCTACTGCGTTCCTTACTTCTCTCGATGAGGACATTCAAACGAGCCAGTACGAAAGTCTCTCAGGTGCGATGGTATCTATCACAACCTTAGTTCATTTATCTCTTCTAGCTTCTATTTCCGGTCCAATCACCCTGCAAGAATTGACATTTAGAGCCAACTTAAACAATCTATTTGTACTTATCATCTCTTCTCCTTGTTTGGTTTTTGCAAGTACACAATAAAAGAAAAGAGATGGTTTTTTCTATCTAACCATCTCTATTGTATCTATGGTTCTATATTCAGTTACCCACAAATATACATGAAGCCTTTTTATACTATTTCTGTCCTCTATCTAGATGCTGCTACTCTTCTTAAGTCAACAGCAGTCGAAGGATAGGGATATCAACAGCTTATTTTGGCTCTTCCTCATTATGTTGAGACTCATAGTACTCATGGCGCTTTTTGGCATATTCACTTCTCGCCTTCAATGCAGATGCCGGTGCTACCATGGTGCCCGGTCCCGAGATACATCCGCCGGGGCAGCACATAATTTCAACAAGATCTGCCTCAGGAGGAAGTTTCGGCCATGTCTTCATAGTTCTTACAACCTTTGCATCGATTCCATTGATTGACATAACCTTGTACTTATTTTTGTCCTCAACTCTACTTAGAACACATCCTGCAACTCCACCAGATTGAGCAAAATTTCTGCAGTCCTCAAATGACGAGCAGCTCTCTTCATCCCACTCAAGTGGCATCTCGCTGACATCTATATTCTTTGCGGCAAAAATTGCTGAAAGCTCACTATAAGATATTACTCTATCAATCGTATCGGCATAACGTGTTGCGGCCTCATAACGCTTTGCAACACAAGGTCCCACAAAAACAACCTTATAATCGGGATACTTCTCCTTACATAGATATGATGTATATCCCATCGGCGAGAGTGTAGATGATATATGTTCACTAAGAGCGGGGATATGCTTATCGACAAGATTAAACCAAGCCGGGCAGCAAGAAGTTGCAAGATATCCTTTTCCTTCGCTGACTCTCTCCTCAAGTTCCGCCGCTTCTTTTTCCGCAGTTATCTTTGCGCCCTCTGCAACCTCCACGACTTCCGTAAAGCCTGCAGCCTTCATAGCCTCTTTAATTTGTTCAAGGGAACCCGGAAGTTGTCCTTCAATTGCCGGTGCAATCATAGCGACAATCTTCTCATGATTCATAAGCATCTTACCAACCGATATAAGTCCAGATCTCTTAACGATTGCTCCAAAAGGACAAGATTTAATACACTTACCACATCCAATACACTTTTCGTGATTGACTTCACTTATTCCTCTCTCGTTCTGCTTTACTGCTCCGACAGGACATGCGTCTTCACATGGAACACAATTGTGAACAATGGAATGGAACGGACAGCGTTCCATACACTTACCACACTTGATACACTTGTCTCTCTGTATTACAGCCTTCCCATTCTGGAAAACAATAGCATCCTTGGGACAATTGGAAGCACATGGACGAGCAAAACATCCCCTACATGCATCAGAAACTTCATAGTGGGACTGCGGACAGGAAGAGCATCCAGTTGCAATCGTCGTGAGAAGCGGCAGTTTAGGCTTATCCTCCCTTAATGCCTCTTCCATATATGACGAAAGGCTTCTGTACTCATCGTCATCTGTTTCGAGGGTATAACCTGCAAGTGCCATTATTCTGTATCTTACAACAGCACGTTCCTTATATATGCAGCACCTTGAAGGCACTCTATCCTGTGGGCAAATATCAATCGGGATTCTGTCTGCATCTCTAACGAGCGTCCCGTCAAAAAGATGCTTCAATACCTCAGTATCAATATGGAATTTCATCTTCGAGTATTGGTTGTTCTTATCTAACATTACTTTACTTTTCCTTTTCTTAAAGCATTTAAACAGAAAACCGTCAAATAATACAGATTATATCTATAAAAAAAGCGTTAATTCGCAAAAAGATTCAAGCATCCCTACATGCAACCATATCAATTCCACTTCCTGCGATATTTTTTATAATCACATCACCCATCTTCACAGGAGCATTTACAGTGCACTCCTTTATACTCTTCATTGCCTTGAATATTAATTCCTTCGGCAAGGGGGAAGCACTCCGCACAGGAAGAAGATTGAGAGTGCTACCGGTGATTCTCACAGTCGATGAAAGCACTCTAAGAGGATGGATGACTTCACTTGACGCATACTCAAGACCACGCTTGCAGCTGTTACCTCTGACTTCTTTTATCACCTTGTTTCCATTCTCTAGAGCAAAACCGACACTAATGGAACACCCTTTGGGACATATAACACAGGTTACAAGACTTGTCTCCATTATTTTGCCTCCCTTAATAGATACTCTTTGACATAAAAAGCACACTTTACGCTGTCCTTAGTGACATTATCGGCAAGATCATAGACCTTAAGAACGTTGCCGGATGCAAATATTCCATCCACACTTGTCATAAAATTGCCTTTATTAACGGGGCCTCTTGTTTTTGGATCTATTTCTATTCCACAGGAAATAGAGAGTTCATTTTCCGGGATAAGCCCCACAGAAAGCAGCACGGTATCACATTCGATATACTCTTGGCTTCCTTTTATCGGCATAAAGTTCTCATCAACCTTACTTACAGTCACAGCCTCTACTCTATCTCTTCCGTGAATATAAGTCGCCGTCGTGTAAAGATGTAGAGGAATATCAAAATCATCAAGGCATTGTACGATGTTGCGTCTCAAGCCTTTTGAGCGGCTCATCACTTCATAGACTCCTTTAACTGACGCACCCTCGAGTGTCATTCGCCTTGCCATAATGAGTCCAATATCGCCAGAGCCGAGGATCACTACATTCTTTCCAGGCATATAGCCGTCGACATTGACAAGTCGTTGTGCCGTTCCTGCAGTATATATGCCGCTCGGCCTTGTACCAGGTATATGGAGCATTCCTCTTGTCCTCTCTCTGCATCCCATTGCAAGAATTATTGCAGCGGCCTTTATTTTGATAAGTCCTCTATCATACGAAAGTGCAGTGATAACCTTATCCGGAGAGAGCGCTGTCACAGTTGTATCGAGCATGTATTTAATGTCTGTATTCTTGATTCTATCTACATAACGCTGGGCATACTCAGGACCTGTCAACTCCTCACCAAATACATCCAAGCCAAAGCCAGGATGTATGCATTGATTCAATATTCCTCCAAGAGAGGTATCCCTCTCGATTATGAGGACATCCCTCACACCTTTTTCGTAGAGAGAAAGAGCAGCGCTCAGTCCAGCCGGACCGCCTCCGATAATTGCAACTTGTACTTCAATCACTTGTCTTTCCCTCCTTTTCTAGTGTCATGTAACTTCCACGGCCAAACTTTGTAACTTCTGTAAACGGAATATCGAGCTCGCGTGAAAGAATCTCCATAACACGTGGAGAGCAAAATCCACCCTGACAGCGTCCCATACCCGCTCTGACACGCCTTTTTACGCCGTCGATTGTCGTTGCGCCAAGAGGACGATGGATAGAATCGACAATTTCGCCTTCCGTCACACCCTCACAGCGGCATATAACCCTTCCGTAGAGAGGATTCTTCTCGAGAAGCCGGATTTTTTCCTTATCGGAGAGTTCGCTAAAACGAACGATATCTCTTCTCTCTATGTAATTCTCCTTCTTTTTTCCGACAAGTCCCCTCTCTTCAAGTAATTGAACTATGTACTCTGCTATCGCAGGCGATGCCGTAAGTCCCGGAGAACATATTCCAGCAACATTAAATAATCCATCTATAGATGAAAATCCTATTAGAAAATCATTGCTGTTCGATATTGCTCTGACACCGGAGAAGCTTGTGATTATATCCTTTTCACTTAATCCCGGAACAGAGATTCGTCCTCCTTGGAATATCTCACTTTGTCCAGCTGTCGTCGTTGTAGTATCATATGGATCACTTACATCTTCCGCATTAGGACCTACGAGGATGTTCAAATCAACTGTTGGGGAGACCAGAATCCCCTTTCCGCTCTTTGTTGGAGGTTGGAAGATTGTATGATGTATCATTTCCCCGACGCTGCGATCGAGTAGCGAATACTCTCCCTTACGTGGAAAAATCTCAATGGAGTCATCGCCAAAGAGAGATGCAACTCTCCCACTCTCGAGGCCTGAAGCATTGATTACCATACCACATTCAAACCTATCGTTAATAACAAAGCCCTTTTCAATTCTCTTTACCGATAAAAGAGGAGTCGAGAAGAAGACGTCAACACCGTTGAGAGAAGCTGTTTCTAAAGGCGCAAGAGTAAGCTCAAAAGGCGAGCAAATACCTCCAGTTGGAGCATATAGAGAGCCTCTCACTTCTCCCGATATTCCGTTCTCGAGATTAATCGTTTCTTCTCTCGAGAGAATCTTGAGGCCCGGCACCCCGTTAAAGCGTCCCCGAGCAAATAGTTCGTCGAGTTTTCCTAGCCCCTCAGAGGAGAACGCTGCAACGATAGATCCAATTTGTTTGAATGGAATTGAGAGCTTCTCGTGACACTCTCTTATAATCTCGTTTCCTCTTACATTGAGAGATGCCATTTTTGTCCCCGGTTTAGGATCGAAACCGGCATGGATTATTGCTGAGTTGGCCTTACTTGTGACCGCCCCAGCATCAATTTCTTTTTCAAGAACACAGACACTATTATTATGCTTCGAAAGCTCAAATGCTATCCACGAGCCGACGACACCAGCACCGACTATGAGAAAATCATAACGTTTCATACCTACTTATCTTATAATCACATTTGTCAAAAAAGAAGAAAAAGAATAAAAAAGGCGAAGAAGCAGTAAAAGGTAACAACCAAACTAAGGAAAATCGAAGATGAAGAAAATATCTTATTTATCATCTTGGCACCTTTAATTCTACCAAGTAATAGGCTCCATTCCATTCGAAACGAGAAATTCATTTGTCTTTCTAAAGTGATTATTTCCGAAGAACCCCCTATAGGCGCTTAAGGGACTCGGATGTGCACTCTCAAGGATGAGATGAATAGGATTTGTAATCAATTTTTTCCTTCTTCGAGCATTAGCTCCCCAAAGAAGAAAGACAATCGGAGATGATTTGGCATTTAAAATCTCAATGCATCTGTCAGTAAAAATCTCCCACCCTTTTCCCTCATGAGATAGTGGCTCTCCTTCTCTTACTGTAAGAGTCGTGTTGAGAAGAAGTACTCCTTCCTTAGCCCACCGGGTAAGATCTGGGGAAAACGCCGAGGTGTCATAACCCTCCGCCTCGATTTCTTTCTTTATATTCTGAAGCGAAGGAGGAAATCGAGTTCCTTCATGAACAGAGAACGAGAGTCCCATAGCCTGCCCCTTCTCATGATACGGATCCTGTCCGACAAGCACTACCTTTACCTTTTCAAGAGGAGTAAGCCGGAAAGCGGTGAAAATCTCATCCATTGGAGGAAAGACTGTATGAGAGGCATATTCACTCTTCAAAAAACCCCTCAATGAGAGGTAATAATCCTTCTTCTGCTCCATATCGAAATAGCTCTGCCAGTCATTGTTGACTCTTATCATCACCATCCTCAATAAATGAACCCATTGAAGGGCATATATACATAAATGTGCGCGTTCCCAAAAAGAATAAGTTAGAAAAATATGTATGTAAAGTATAATTTTCGTTATAATCGCCTTATGAAAACAAATGCAATGAGGATCCTCGAGAGTCTTAATATAGAGTATTCCCTTCATGAATATGAGTGGGATGAAGAGCACCTGGATGCTGTTCATATAGCAGAGAATACAGGGCTGGAAAAAGAGAGGGTATTCAAGACCATTGTAATGAGAAGCAGCGACAAAAAGCTCTTTGTCTTCTGTCTTCCATCCGATTTCTCCATCTCTCTCAAAAAAGCACGTGCATTGACGGGAACAAAGGAAATCGATTTACTTCCGATGAATGAACTGCAGAAGAACACAGGATATATCCGTGGAGGATGCTCACCTCTTGGGATGATAAAAAAATATCCGACATTTATTGAAGAGACAGCACTACTAGAGGATACAATCTTTGTATCCGCCGGGCTTAGGGGCTATTTTCTTGAAGTAAAGCCAGAGGATCTTGCTAAGGCTCTAGATTCTCCATTTGTTGATTTTTCCCTTCCTTGAATATGAGAAGAAGAGCGATTGTGTAGTTTAATATTCCTACAATGAATGCTGCCAAAATCTTCATGATAACACCGTTAAAACCAATCCAATCAACAAAAAGGATCATCCAGCAACAATTAAAGACGCCCGTTGAAAAGCGGCAGGAAAAGAATCCCACTATCTCCTTAAAAAGGAGTTTCACCTTCCACTCCCTACTTCTGTAGACAAAGAGTTTATTCGTAAAGAACGCGAAAATGACAGTCAGTATCCAACTCATGACAGTTGCCGCGATATTCGGAAGTGACAGTTTGATATAGAAAAAACTATAGAGCCCCGTTTCAAAAAGAGTCGCCAGAAAGCCGTAGAAGCAATAGGTCAAGAATCTCTTTTTACTCTCTAGCCATCTACTAATAGACATTACTTGAAGCCAAAGAGGAACCCGTGCTTCGTTTTAATTCTCTTAGCAGCTCTTGCAAACTTCAGCATCTTTTCTTTGAGTTCCTCAGATACACTCTCACCCTTCTGCTCGGTCTCAAGATATTCCTCTATCGTATCACAAGAGAGCGCGTACAAACGATATATGTTGCGTGCTCTTAGAGCAAGGCTCTCCATAATAGCCATCACCTTACTCGGTTTGGATGCAAAATATTCCGAAAGATTGTCATAATTTATGATTTCACATACACAATCCTCAAGAGCCACTGATGTTCCATAGCGCGGCATCGACTCCAGGAATCCCAACTCTCCAAAGAATGTCGGAGCATTATTAACACTGAGTTCGACTTGATGATCGGTGCCGTAGTCGGCATATATCGCAACCTTCCCATATAAAAGATCATACATCCAGAGTTCAAAGTCGCCTTCTCTGCTAATAATCTCCCCTTTCTTGAATTTCCTAATTTCTCCCATAAATATTCCCTCCCTGAGTAATGTTCATTAAATATAAAAAATAAAAAGAATCCTAACAATATGTTCCAGACATTTTGACACAACCGGCCCCGTTGTATATACTCTTCATGTTTCGGATAGTAGCGCAGAGGCTAGCGTACTTGCTTCGGGAGCAAGGGGTCGGCGGTTCAAATCCGCCCTGTCCGACTCTTTATTACACACAGCATAAAGAATTATTAAATACAACACTCTATATATTTTGACTACTTAGAGCTGTTTTCAGCCTTGTATCGAGTCAATATTATCTTCTCTTACGTAGAAAGAAAATCGATCATGATGATATTTAGCGAGCATTGTTTTCAATAGTATAGATCACCCAACGTAATTCGGCTCTTTTGTCTTATCGACTATTTCCTCCACCCACTCATTTATCTCTCTCTTATCAGAAATAATGTTTAGTCCGATGATATGGATGGTCTTGTTTGTATTTACATACTTTTCGTAGTATCCCATTGTCTTAACCTGCTCTAATGCTTCTAATGCACTCTTATCGCGTTTGAGTTCAATTACATATACATCGTTCTTTGTCTCGAGCATACAGTCGCTACGCCCCATGAGTGTAGTCTCCTCTGCACGCATTGCTACTCCCCCCATCATCACAAAGAACGAGTAGAATGCCAATTGGTATCCCTTCTCCTTCTCCAGTAGAGTATATGGATGCTCTTTATAGTAAGCGTTTAACACTTTTACAAGACGCTCTAAATCATGAGCCTTGAGTGCCTTTTCGGCTTCATCAACAAAGATTCCTGTTGTAATTCCGGAATACTTCTTCACAAGAAATTGAGTGAATGTTGTTTTCACTTCTGTATTAGGAAAGGTAAGTGTCAGAACATTCATATTCCCTTCTTTTATTGTCAAATAGCCTGTGAAGTATATAAGGGCAAGGATCTGCATTTTATTTAGCTTCCCTTGAGAGAGTAACAGATAATCAAATGACGAAATGGAGTTTACATCAAGTTTGATGGAATCAAAGATTATATTCTCAAGATTATATTCTTTTGCAAGCTCTATAATAAGCGTACTTGCGCCTCCAGTATCTATCCAATAATTTTCAAAGGAGCAGCCGGACGAAAAGAACTTTCCAAGAGATACTGGATTATAAACCCTCTCGTCTACTCTATAAGAGAACCTATAGCCGTCATAGTAATCTCTTATCGCACTTATAAAATCTTCGCGCCTATCGTACT
>CAVFXW010000035.1:0-4504 GCA_963626675.1 Clostridium sp. CAG:452
TTTTTTTGCCGGTTTAACAAGTCAGCGCTTGATCCGCAGTCTATAGACTAGCAAAGCCAGTCGAAACCAGAAACACCCCCAAAGATGTTCTATTTGAATAATAAGATTTTTAATTTGTTTAGACAAATAATCAAAGGCAAAAATCAACAACTTAATAAATATTTGTATGTTTTTTCTCCCCATTCCTTCAAATCACGAAAAACAAAGCTTGCCTCGTCATCAATATAAGTCTTGTCTCTATTGCATATAACGACATTGCCGCCATTTCTTAGTGTTAGATACGGTAGGGATGATGCAGGATTAACAGTAAGTGAAGTGCCAAGAACGATACAAAGTTCAGCGCTACTAAATGTTTTGTAAGCCATATTTATAATCTTCTCATCAAGATTTTCGCTGTAGAATACGATATCGCACTTCAAAAGTCCTCCACAATCGCACTTTGGTACGCTACTATCTTTTATTCTTTTTCTTGTCTCATCAAACGAGTATTTTCTTCCACATAGCACGCAGGAAGATGTTCTTAATGATCCGTGAAGTTCATATACCTTTACACTACCCGCTTTTTCATGGAGCGAATCAATATTTTGAGTATATATTCCCTCGTTTAATAATCCCTTATCCTCCATTCTAAAGAGTGCCTTATGTACAATGCTCGGTTCATATTCAGTATCTTTATACCACTCATTTCTTGCCCATGAATAAAAGAGCTCTGGGTGAGAGAGAAAGAACTCCTTATCGAGAAGTTTTTCGACAGGAATATTTCCATACTTATCATTATAGAGCCCGGTTGAACTTCTGAAATCACGAATATTTGATAGCGTGCTGATTCCAGCCCCTGTCAAGGCAACCGTTTTCTTACTTTTTCTCAATAAATCAAAATAGCCGTCATAATCGCTCATACTCAACTCCCCGGAATGTATTTCCACTCAGTTCATCGGCCGTGAATAACACCAAATCACCATCTCTATGTTCCTTCAATGGAAGTATTGAATAGTAGAAATTGTGTTCACTGCGGCATAGTAGTCGCGATTTATCGTCTCTACTGAGACCAGTTACCATTCCCGATGTATCTATAGGAAGTAGGCTCTCTCGTATTCTCTTCTGTCTCTCGAGTTGTTCATTTATAAGCCTCTCGAGACGATTTTGCTTTGTTTTCTCGTCTATCTGTCCTTCCATTGAGGAAGCACGGGTGCCCTCTCTAGGATTGTAGTAGTACATAAAGGCTTCAGAGGGATGCATTATCTCCATCATTGAGAGAGTATCTGAATACTCGTCTTCTCTCTCTGTCGGAAAGCCTACTATCACATCTGTTGATAGAGTGAGAGAAGGTATTTTGTTATACATTCTTTCTACAAGTTCTATAAACTTCTCTCTTGTCGTATGCCTATTCATGAGAGTAAGTATTCTTGTATTTCCTGATTGCATAGGAAGATGAATGTGACTGCAGACTCTTTTGTTGTTTGCTATTACATCAATTAGGTGATCAGAAAAATCTTTTGGGTGTGGGGACTCGAAACGCACATAAACTATGTTTTTCAAATACGGTGTAATCAACTCAAGAAGTGTTGGAAAATCTACTTCTTTACCCTGGTATAGAGAGTGATAGCTGTTGACATTCTGACCAAGGAGTGTTATCTCCCTCACGCCCTTTTCGTCAAGCATCTTTACTTCTCTTATTATAGAGTCCGCATCTCTAGAAACTTCCCGCCCTCTTACATAAGGAACAATACAATAAGAACAGAAGTTATTGCATCCGTTCATAATAGGAATATAAGAAGAAAATTCCCCATCCTTATAATAAGAAGAGAGGAAAGAATACTTTCCGTCGTCTTCTTCTTTTGTTCCTGATATAAATGAAGCGATCTTATCTTTCTCTGTATTTGATGCACAAAAGTCGACATATGGCGCTTCCTTTTTTATTTCGTCCTTAATTCTTGTCGCCATACATCCTGTTAGAACTAAAATTAAATCATGCTTCTTCTTTATAGCACTATAATACCCTAACCTACCCCAGATTCTGTTCTCTGCTGTCTTTCTTACTGAACAGGTATTGATTATGACAGCATCTGCCTCCTCTGGGTTATCTGTACTCTCCATACCTCTTCCTTTTAATAGTATTTCGAGTGCATTGCTCTCTGCCGTATTCATCTGGCAGCCATATGTTTCTATTAAATATTTCTTCATCTTTTACTTCTAGTCTCCGCCGCTAGGAGCGTATTTCTCATGAGTTCAGTTACAGTAAGTAGTCCGACTCCTCCAGGAACTGGTGTAATCATAACATCGCGTTCCTTCAACGAATCAAAATCGACGTCTCCCGTAATTCTATATCCCCTGGGTTTTGTATTGTCTTCAACTCTATTTATTCCTACGTCTATTATTACTGTTCTATCCTTGAAGAATGAAGAGTCTATAAACTTACTCTTTCCTACTGCCACAATCACAATGTCTGATTTACTTGTAATATTCTTCAAGTCTTTTGTATGAGAATTACAAAGAGTGACTGTAGAGTCATATGGGGAAGAAGAAAGAAGTATAGAAAGAGGCTTTCCAACAATATTTGAGCGCCCTATTATGCATACGCGTTTTCCTCTAGTCTCTATATTCCAGTTTTTTAATATCTCAATAATTCCCTTAGGAGTACAGGGAATGAATGATGGACGAGAGTATGTAAGCATTCCCATGGAGTACGGAGTAAAACCATCAACATCCTTATCCTTAGCTATTGCACTTATGACTTTATCCTTATTTATGTGAGAAGGAAGCGGAAGCTGCACTAGTATTCCATCTATGCTCTCGTCACTATTGAGGCTCTCTATAAGCGACAATACATCACTCTCCAAACAATCTTCACTTAAGGAATATTGAAAATGCATAAATCCTAGTTCTTCACACCTGAGTGTTTTACTTTTCACATAAGACTTGCTCGCGGGATTATCTCCCACAAGGATAACAGCGAGACTCGGTGCTCTATTTCCTTTACTTGTAAATAATAAAGTTTCCTCTTTAATTTCAGAAAGTATCCTATTGGACAATTCTTTACACTTTAATTCAATCACATTTCAATGATACAAATAGATTAAGCCATACTCAATACTCAATTTGAAAGATAAGTTGATTTAGAGTATACTATCGCCATGAATAATAAACATATCATTATTTTTTTATTAGTTCTTCTAACTCTGTTCTCACTTGGTGCAGAGAATTATTACGACACAGGATCTCAAGTCTTCATGATTAATGTTGGAGTAGATCTTCCCCTAACTAATAGCTATCACACTGATGACGGCTCATGGAAGACCGGCGTCTGGATTGGAGAGAATGGTACGCACTTTAAAGTCGGAGGATACGGCTCTCTTGACTATGAAGTTTTCATCAATCAAAAGATCAGTATGGGAGGAGAAATAGGATATCTATTCAATAGATGCTCTGACGAGAAACTATTTACACAGGTTCCTCTCCTATTCAAGCTCAGTTACGTTCCACTACAGGGAAAGTTCGAGCTCCCGATTTCTCTCGGCGTTGGATTTAATTATCTATCGTACAACTCGAAGAGTATGTTTGCTCTTTCTTCTTCTCTCACAATAGGACCAAGATTCTTCTTTACAGATAATTGGGGAATTGGAATAAAGAGTGGAATCAACGCAACATTCGAGCTCTATACAAAGACAGCAAAGAACGGTATCCACACATCGATTCCGTGTCTTTTATATGTCTCATATAGACATTGATTAAGAGGAACATTATGAAAAAATCAATTAAATATATAATTATATCTTTATTCATCATCCTTCTTGTCTCATGTAACATGGACTCTACCGATGGACTCTTTGAAGAAGCTGCTAAATCAACTAAGAGTAATTCTTATACTATCTATTCTGTTATCGGAAAAGTTACAGAATCGACAGACTATCTAGTTGCGTCTTCAGACGGTTTCTTCTTCCTCGGAAAAGAGAGCAACAAAGTTTCAACTGGAGAAAAAGCAAAATACGCTCTTACTGCAGAAATAACATCAACCGAGTCTTGGAAAGTATATTACTACGATGAAAGCGATAGTAAATTCCATACTGTCGACCAAAAAGGAGAAACAGAAGAAGTTAGTGCATTAAATGATTATCAATTACAATCTTCTGTTTATGATATGGCAGAGGAAAAATATGCTGCAGTCTTCACTAAGACTGAAGACAATACCACCAAATGGTATATAGCATATGGAACTAGTTCCGAATTAACATCAGCTTCACCCTCTTATACTCTAGTTAGCTATACTGAAGTCAGTTATATTGGTGGTGGTACATTTATTGGAGTAGACACATCAGGAACTGAGTATTATTTTACAAAAGATAATTTTACTTCTACTACTACTACTGTACCAAAAAACGAAAACAGTTTCCGCACTCATTTTGGTACTTATTATATAACAATTGGTGATGCTGTTTATAATTCAACTTCTTCCATAGGAACTGTCACTGGTAATGTATATTCATTTACTAACGTATACAAGAGT
>CAVFXW010000036.1:0-14643 GCA_963626675.1 Clostridium sp. CAG:452
TATTGAGTAAGGAGATCTTACTTTATATATACTCTCTTGAATTCTCCTGGGTAATACATGTAGTCCTTGTCCTCAGTTGTTCTGAGAATACCTCTGTATTGACTTCCGTATGCATTTATAACGCTCATTCCGTCATAAAAACCCATAAGGACAAGGTTGCCGCTTGATTGGCTTTTTACATATACGAGAAATACAGAGGAGAATAATTTATTTCGCTCTATCAATGTATGGAGCGCCTCATGAAATGTGTCCGCGTCGATTGTTTCCTCTATGTAAATCTTCGGATTCTTGATTATGAGTGTCATGTTGTATCTATAAGTCATGAGAGAAAGTGTATACGACTCTCTAGGTCAGATTATGACCTCATTTAATTAATTTAGAATAGAAATTATTTCTTTTTCTATTAATAATAGTTCCCATGAAAAAGTTGATGACTATCACTATCATGGCAATCATTCCATTCATGCTTTTCTCCTCTCTGATGATTGAGGCAGGAACGGGAGTCAGCAATAATGTAAATGAAAAACCATATAGGCTATTTGGAGATATGACAATATATATTGATGATTTCTCTTTCTATGTGAATTATAAGGACAAGGGAAAGCTCAATGGGTATGTCGAGTACTATAACAGAAACGGAATAATCAATCACCAATGTGACATATTCACCCAATACATATTCACCGAGGGAGGATATTCCGCACTGAGCTATATGATGATGGTAAATCTCTCCTGGAAGAGATCTTATTTTACTCTCGGCGCGGGAGCAGAGGGTGCTGTATTATATTCAGAGTACACAGAGACTCCTCTTTTTATCCTAAGTCCTCAATTTCGGCTTAGGTTGGGATATAAAGGCGAGAGCGCTAATTTGGCAATTTTCTTAGAGAACAACTATCGCTTTGAAAAGGACTGGAACGCTAAGACTAGTTACGGCTTTGAATGTGACTATTTTCTCTCTCCTCGAGACATACTCTCTCTATCTCTTTCATTCACATCTTGCGAGGTTTTGATGGATAATTTCCGTGTTCTATATGCTATGCGTATGAGGATGGGTTATAGGAGGGCGCTGTGAAAAGAATAATTTTTACGTCTCTACTTTTATTAGTCCTTTTGGCTTCTTGCACTGTTCCGTATCTTTTACCATATAATTTCTCGTCTAATCCTTTCCTTAAGAAGGTAATAATTGCTGATACGGTGGTAAGTGAAGGGGGCTCCATCTCCTTCTCCATCATTACCGACTCACACTTTAGAAGAAAGGACTCCTCATGGTTCAATGATAGCTACTATGCGTTCTTGGATGAAAAAGACTATCCATTTGCAATAAATCTTGGAGACTTTACAGATACAGGTGTAATTACTGCTAGCGACCTAGAATTTCTAGATAAGGTAAAGAGCTATACTTCTTGCTCCTTTGTTACTGTTACGATGGGAAATCATGATAGGCATAATCTATCCTCTCTTTGGGATAACGGGGATGAGAGGTTTACTTCTGCTGGTTGCTATTACTATGGGGAACTCCAGGATGGGACGCCACTCCTTGCAATTTATAAGATAGATACTTCTGCCGACAACATAGGGTACAAGCAATTTGAGCATTTAGAGGAAGCCTTGAAGAAGGAGACGGCAGTCTATAGGATCATACTATCACATGAGAATGTCTCAATAGGTAACGCACTCTCTCCAACTCTTGTTATATTCGGACTCGGGAGCGAAGAGACAAATAAGCTCTATAAGTTGATGAGCCAGTATAATGTCAGTCTCATTCTCTCGGGCCACAACCACAGCGGTAATATTGCATACTATCTATCTGATACTCTCGCAGAGTTCAACCTTGCGGCGTATCATAGAAAGGTGACTAAACCTATCCAGATGGAGAGCATGGGGTGCTGGTATGATTTTACCCTTAACACAGATAGCAGCATGGCTGTAATAACATCTTACAGCGCAGAGACGAAAGAAAAAGAGAAGAGTTTCTCATTTCATCTGGCCAGAACTGAATAAGTTTTTTTAAGAATTATTCAGTAAATGACTTGTAGATAAATAATAAATGATTAAAATAGCCGGTGGAATAAATATTAGAGGATAAATTATATGGACACTATTCTTATTACTTTGAGCGGTGCTATGCTCGCCGGCTTATTGATGAGTAGACTTGCAAAACTTGTAAAATTACCTGCCGTAACGGCATATCTTGTTGCGGGACTCTTGATAGGACCTTATTTTCTCGGACGCCTTGGTGTTCCGGGATTGGGATTTCTCTCTCTTGAGGGCGTGAATTCTTTTGATATAATAAGTCAGACAGCTCTCGGCTTCATCGCATTCGCGATAGGAAATGAGTTCAGGCTTAAAGATCTCGAGAGTATGGGGCGTGCTGCAATCACTGTCGGAATACTTCAGGCGGTAATTACGACAATCATAGTCGATATCGCATTAATCGCACTCCACTTCATTTCACCGAGCATCCTTTCTCTCTCCTCTGCAATCACTCTTGGTGCAATTGCAGCTGCGACGGCTCCTGCAGCAACATTGATGGTTGTAAGACAATATAAAGCAGAGGGACCTCTTACAAAGCTTTTATTGATGGTTGTTGCAATCGACGATGCCGTGGGACTTATGCTTTTCTCGGTTTCTTTCGGTGTTGCATCTGCACTTGAAACAGGAAGTGCCAGTGCAGTGACAATTATTGTAGAGCCACTATTGGAGATAGGACTTTCGTTCATTCTTGGTGGATTACTAGGGTACCTATTGAACCTTTTCGAACGTTTCTTCCATTCAAGAAGTAAGCGTCTTGCTCTTGCAGTTGCGTTTGTATTCTTTGCAGTCGGCTTTTCCGGTAAGGAGTTCGATATAGCGGGTGTATTGACACTTCGTTTCTCGCTTCTTCTTGTATGTATGGTTACAGGAACGGTCTTCTGTAATATCGCAGAAACGAGCCAGGAGCTTATGGACAGGGTAGAAAGGTGGACAGCACCATTGAATATGCTCTTCTTTGTTCTCAGTGGAGCTGAGCTTAACCTCTCGATACTTCTCAATCCTACGGTGATTCTGATAGGTGTAATTTTTATCCTCTTCAGATCTTTTGGTAAGATAAGCGGGGCATATCTATCGTGTAGGATGGAGCATACAAGTGAGAATATACAGAAGCATCTTGGAATAACACTACTGCCACAGGCAGGGGTCGCACTTGGTATGGCCCTTACTGCTTCCGAGCTTTCAGACGGAGCTGTTGTAAGAAGTGTCGTGCTTTTTGCTGTTCTTATATATGAACTTGTCGGTCCGACACTCACAAAGCGCTCTCTAACTCTTGCAGGAGAAATCAAACCAGAGGGAAGAAAATCATCGAGAACTGTAAATAGTGCTGACGAAAAGGATGCATTTACTATAAAATAGCGTATGCAGTATTCAACTCAGGATTTACGTATCGATAGTATAAAGAGCATCAAGAGCCCCCAGGAGCTTGAGAGAATGTTTCCTCTTCTTGAAGAAGATAGAAAGAGGATTTCTTTATTTCGTGAAAATGTTTGTGATATAATCTCGGGGAAAGACGAGAGAATGCTTGCAATAATCGGACCGTGCTCGATACATGATAAGAAAGCTGCAATTGAATATGCCGAGCGCCTCAAAGTGCTTAGCGATGAAGTAAGTGATGTCTTCTTTGTTGTAATGCGTACATACTTTGAAAAGCCACGTACTGCCCTCGGGTGGAAGGGTCTTATAACAGATCCTTACATGGACGGGTCATACAATATCGAGAAGGGCCTGGAAATATGTAGAACACTGCTACTTGAAATAACACGTATCGGACTTCCCGTGGGGTGTGAGTGCCTTGATCCGATAGTTCCCCAATATACTGATGAGCTTATGTCATGGTCTAGTATAGGGGCACGTACAACTGAGAGTCAGACTCACCGCGCAATCTCCTCCGGGCTTTCTGTTCCTGTAGGATTTAAAAACTCCACAAGTGGTGACTACAGTGCAGCAATTAATGCTGCAAAGTCTGCAATGGAGAAGGCCGCTTTTATTGGTGTGAAGCGTAACGGTGAAATAGCCCAATATATGACGAAGGGCAATCCTTATACTCATATTATCCTTCGTGGCGGAACAAGTGGACCCAACTATCATGAAAATGATGTAGAGAGTGCTGAGGAAGATATGGTATCCGCGGGTCTTGAGCCAAGAATCGTCATCGATTGCTCTCATGCTAACTCAAATAAGGATTACAGAAGACAGAAGAGAGTTCTCAGAAGTATAGTTGACCAAAAGGTGTGGGGAAACAAATCTATCCGGGGCTTCATGCTTGAGAGCAATCTATACGAAGGGAACCAGAAGATACCCTCAGATCTTTCTTTATTGAAATATGGAGTATCTGTAACAGATGAATGCATAGGCTGGGATGAGACTGAAAGGATTATCAAGCATGCTGCGTTCATACTCCGGGAAAGCAGAAAAAGAGGAAAGGAGGATGTTCTATGATTGAGGCTTTGATTGTGCTTGCACCGGGCTTTGAAGAGACCGAGGCTCTATGCGTCTATGATGTTTTAAAGCGTGGTGGAGTTGAGACACTCTTGTGCTCTCTTTCTCTCGAGCGCACTGTCTCATCCAGTCACTCTGTCAAAATCGTGTGTGATACCACACTTTCCGATAAGACAATCGAGGAGGGGTGCAGACTACTTTTTCTACCAGGAGGAATGCCGGGAGCAGAGAATCTCCATAAATCAATGTTACTTGATAAATTGATTAAGAAAACAAACGAGAGTGGAAATCTTGTCTCTGCAATATGTGCTTCCCCCTCTTATGTTCTCGGACAATGTGGAATTCTATCGGGCCATAGAGCAACATGCTATCCGGGGTGTGAGAGTGCATTTAGCACATTTGATTTTTCATCCGAAGGAGTTGTTGTAAGTGGTAATGTTATTACAGGTAAGAGTGCCGGATATGCATTTGACCTAGGCCTGGCTCTCCTGGGTATTTTGAAAGGCGATGATATAAAAGAGAAGGTACAGAAGGATATATATTATAAGGAAGGAGTAAAACTATGAATGAATTTCCCGCTAATTATAAACCGTTATTGAATCTCCACGATACGGAGCGCGCAATAAAGTGTGTGAAGGATACGTTTGAGAAAGAATTGAGTTCTGCCTTGAGACTGAGGCGTGTAACAAGCCCGATTTTCGTTGAAAGCGGAAGCGGTATAAATGACGATCTCAACGGCGTAGAAAGGCCTGTCTCTTTCCCTGTAAAGAATCTCGGAGAAAAAAGGATGGAGATCGTCCAGTCTCTTGCAAAGTGGAAGAGAATGGCACTTGCTGATTTAAGGTATCCTGTCTCTCTCGGTCTCTATACAGATATGAATGCAATGCGCCCCGATGACGATATAGACGCAGTACACTCAATATACGTCGACCAATGGGACTGGGAGAAGGTAATGGGAGAAGGAGAGAGGAATCTCGAGTATCTCAAAGAAACGGTAAACTCTATATACGGTGTATTGAAGCGCACGGCATTTACAATTGAAGAGCTCTATCCAGTACTACACCCTCAGCTTCCTGAAAATATTACATTCATCCATAGTGAGGAGCTTCTCGCTCTTTGGCCGGAGAAGACTCCTGAGGAGAGAGAAAAGGCCGCAGCTGAGAAGTGGGGTGCTGTTTTCATCATAGGTATAGGATACGGTAATCCACCACACTCTGGACGCGCACCCGACTATGATGACTGGTCTACTGAAACTGAGAACGGCTATCACGGACTTAATGGTGACATTATCGTATATGACAGAGTACGTAAATGCAGTCTTGAGCTCTCGAGTATGGGTATAAGAGTTGATGCTGAAACACTTTTAAGACAGCTTAAAATTCGTGGTAATGAGGAGAGAGCGTCTCTCTATTGGCATTCGCGTCTTCTTAAGGGAGATTTTCCACAGACAATAGGAGGCGGCATTGGACAGTCGAGACTATGTATGTTCCTTCTTGAAAAAGCGCACATAGGAGAAGTTCAAGCCTCTGTGTGGAAAGATGAAACATATAGAGAAGCCTTAAAATACGGCGTACATCTCTTCTAAAATAAGAGCATCCCCCACTCGGGGGATGATGTATTAATGCATAAAACCAATATTTTTTGCTCTTTTATGCATTTTATCTGCATATAAATTTATTTGTTCATTTTATAGTTTTTTTGTTTGTCTAATCAACAAATCTAAGTTAATCTAAATTCGAAGACGCATGAGGATGCGTTACTGTTATCAAAAAAAGGAGATTATGACAGTGAAAAAAGCTATTATCGTTTTACTTGCACTTGCCTTTGTTATCTTTGGTGTTAGTGCACAAGGTGCTGCTGAGCAGGCAAAGAAAGCTGAGACTCTGACTCTTTGGACATATCCAATCGGAAACTGGAAGGCTGATGCAGTTGTACAGGAATTGATTGATGGTTTTACTTCTGAGACAGGTATTGAAGTTGAAGTACAGTATCTCAACTATACAGATGGCGACGACAAGGTCAATACTGCTCTTTCTGCAGGACAGGCTCCGGACCTCATCATGGAAGGACCAGAGAGACTTGTTGCAAACTGGGGAGCTAAGGGCTACATGGTTGATATGTCTGACCTTCTTGATGCTCAAGACAAAAAAGAAATTCTCGCTGGCCCACTCAAGGCATGTATAACAGCAGACGGAAAGTTCTATGAATATCCACTCTGTATGACAGCTCATTGTATGGCTATCAACCTTGATGCTTTCAAGGCAGCAGGAGCCGACAAGTATGTCAACCTCGAGACAAGAACATGGACAACTGATGACTTTATTAAGGCAGTCAACGCTCTCTATGCTTACTATGGCACAACAGTCGGCGCAGTATATTGTGGTGGACAGGGTGGCGACCAGGGAACAAGAGTTCTCGTTAACGGTCTCTATGGCGGAACATTCACAAATGCAGAGCACACAGCTTATACATGGGACAGCGCTGAGAACATCAAGGCTCTCGAGACTCTCAAAGGTCTTAAGGGAATCGCATTTGATGCATCAATTGTTGGTGGAGATGAAATCAACCTCTTCAGAAACGGAACTCTCAAGATGGCATTCTGCTGGAACATTGGTCAGCAGCTTGCAGGAGACAAGACAGATAGTGGAGATGAGATCATCTTCATGAGCTTCCCATCACAAACTGGTGTTACAGAGCTCAATGGTGGTATTTGGGGCTTCGGTATCTTCGACAATGGAGACAGCGCAAAGATTGAAGCAGCAAAGAAATTTGTTAAGTATTTCTGCGACGGCAACGGAACAGAGGCTGGTGTTAAGGCATCTGAATACTTTGCAGCACGCACAGCAGTTGCAGGAAAGGATATTTCCGGTATCTGGAAAGATAATGCAATCATGCAGAGCTACAATGTTCTTATGCAGTATCTTGGCGACTATTACCAGGTAACAACAGGCTGGGCTAATGCTCGTACAGCTTGGTGGAACATGCTCCAGGCAGTAGGTGCAGGACAGGATATAGCAACAGCAGTAAAGACATACGCTCTACAGGCTAACGCTAGCGCAAATTAATCTAGTGGCTCTCTTTGAGGGCCGATTATCAGCCCCGGCATGTGCTTTGGGGCTGTTTTAAGGTATTTACATGGCACAACCTATTACTATGAATAAGGCAATAAGAAGACGTGAGACAGTCTCTGCCTATCTTTTTTTATTACCATCACTGGTATTTTTCATCGGCTTTGTAATATTCCCGATGATACTATGTCTCTTTACAAGCTTCTTCGATGCTTCTCTTAATGCCAATAAAAAGGATGTTTTCATAGGATTCAGTAATTATGTAGAACTATGGAAGGATCCAGTATTCTTAAAAGCATTGAAAAATACTTTTGTAATTGTTATCGTTTCGGTTCCTGTCGTTACAGCATTCTCTCTTTGGGTTGCTACAACGATATATAAAATGAAGAACTGGGCGCTGAGTGCATTCAGATGTATATTCTATCTTCCTGTTGTAACAGGCTCTGTAGCAGTTACAGTTGTATGGAAGTGGATATATAACAACTATTATGGTGTGCTCAACTATACACTGAAGGGAATTGGAATAATCGACCAGAATATAAATTGGCTAGGCAATCCCAATACAGCATTAGGTTGTATTATTGTGATTCTTCTTACTACTTCAATCGGTCAGCCGATTGTTCTCTATGTCTCTGCTCTTGGAAATGTGGACCCAACTCTTGTTGAGGCAGGGGAGGTCGATGGAGCGAGCAATATGCAGACATTCTGGCGTATTAAGTGGCCATCAATCATGCCGACGACTCTATATATAATTGTCATAACGACAATCAACAGCTTCCAGTGTTTTGCTCTCATCCAGCTTTTAACAAGTGGCGGCCCGAACAATTCCACTCAGACTGTTATGTACTATATATATTACACTGCATTCAAGCTATACAGACTCGGCTATGGAAATGCTATGGGTATAATACTGGCACTCTTTATAGCTCTACTAAGTGCTGTGCAGTTCTATATTGCAAGAGAAAAGTAAGGAGGACGATATGGATTTGAATAAACAGAATAAAAGCCCTTACTACATAATTTGCGTTATATTGATTATTCTTCTTGCTCTTCTTTCTATATTCCCGCTTTATTGGATTATTACGGGAGCATTCAAGACAAGTAAGGAGATAAATTCTACAACTCCCGTATGGTGGCCTTCTCAATGGAGATGGGATAACTTTGAGAGACTCTTTTCCTCTAGATCTGCTCCTCTATTTCAGATCTTTGGTATCAAAGGACCGAGAGTACCTGCTGCCATAAGGTGGCTTCTCAATACAGTTGTAATGGCAGTTTTTGCAATGGTACTAACATGTATTACAGCATCGATGGCGGGATATGCACTGGCAAAGAAGCGTTTCTATGGCCAAAAGATACTTTTTACTTTAATTGTATGTGCCATGGCGCTGCCCAAGCAGGTAATTCTCATACCGCTTATAAGAGAGATGAGCGCTCTCAATCTATATGATACTCTTTGGGCTGTAATATTCCCGACTGTCGGTTGGCCCTTTGGTGTCTTTTTGATGAAGCAATTCTCCGAGAGCATTCCACGTGAGATGCTTGAAGCCGCAAGAATAGATGGCTCAAGTGAAGCTAAGACCTTTGTTGAGATAGTTGTTCCAATGATTAAGCCTGGTATTGGAGCATTGGCAATCTTTACGTTCATTAACAGCTGGAATGATTATTTTATGCAGCTTATTATGCTTTCGAAGTCAAGCAATCTTACGATATCTCTTGGAATTGCAACGATGCAGGCTGAGAACAGCACTGATTTTGGTATTATAATGGCCGGAGCGGCACTAGCAAGTATTCCTATCATTGTAGTCTTCTTGATTTTCCAGAAGTACTTTACAAAAGGAATTACGATGGGAGCCGTAAAGGGCTAGGGAGGACGAATGAGTCTTGATAAATATAAGGGGATTTTCCCAGCTTTCTATGCTTGCTATGACAAGGATGGAGAAGTTTCAAGAGAGAGAGTAAAGGCCTTTACTAAATATCTTATTTCTAAAGGCGTTAAGGGATTATATGTCGGCGGAAGCAGTGGAGAGTGCATCTATCAAAGTGTTGATGACAGAAAGAGCCTCCTTGAAGCCGTGATGGAAGAAGCAAAAGGTAAAATTACAATCATTGCTCATTGCGCATGCAACAATACAAAAGATTCAATTGTTCTTGCGCGTCACGCAGAGAGCCTGGGTGTCGATGCCATTGCTTCGATTCCTCCAATTTATTTTCATCTTCCAGATTATGCTATTGAGAAGTATTGGAATGATATATCGTCTAGTGCACCTAACACTGATTTTATTATCTATAATATCCCTCAACTGGCAGGAGTTGCTCTTTCTCTTCCACTTTTGAAGTCTATGTTGAAGAACAAGAAGGTCGTAGGAGTAAAGAACTCGAGTATGCCCACTCAGGATATTCAGATGTTTAAAGCTGAAGGAACGAAAGGAGGGCGTGAGTTTGTCGTTTTCAATGGCCCAGATGAGCAGCTTCTTAGTGGTCTTGCAATAGGCGCCGACGGAGGAATTGGTGGTACATATGCCGTTATGCCGGAACTCTACCTTGGAATCTATAATGCTGTAAAGTCTGGAAATATTGAAAAGGGAAGGGCTATACAGAATGATGCTGATGAGATTATTTACACACTATGTCGAGCTAAGGGAAATCTCTATGCAACAATGAAAGAGGTAATCCGTATGCGCCTAGGCCTTGACCTTGGTGGAGTAAGAGCGCCGCTCTATCCATATACAGATATTGATTCTGATATAGTGAAGGAATCGGCGGCACTTATAGATAAGGCTATCAAGAGACTCTAGAATCGAACTTTAAATACAGCTTTTCGAATCTTTCGGGGAGCTGTAACCATAAGAGAGGGGGAGTGGGCTTCACTTGGAAGTGTGATGCAATATTCACCACTTTTGATTATATGCTTTACTCCCTTTGCTTCTCCGAGTACAGAGTCGCTCTCCTCGCTATAAAGAGTGGTGATGCGCATATTCTCTACCGGTGCAATCTCTATTGCCTCTTCTCCATCAATTACGTAGTGGATATCTATATATTTTCTGTGGGCTTCAAAGATGTTTTCTTTCTTTGTCTCGATTTCCATAACATTGATGTAGATATCGTCATCGATTGTTGTTCTTCCGTTCGGAAGACTGGAGAGATTAGATGAGTTGATATAGTCTATGGCTTTGTGTAGACGTTCAAGTGTTTTGTAGGTGATTTCCATTTGTTTTCATCCTTATTTTGGTACATATGATAAGATGAGAATGCGATATGTAAAAGGAGTTTTAATTATGAGTGATGTATTTGATAAAATTAAAGGAAAATTGATTGTTTCCTGTCAAGCTCTTCCATCTGAGCCACTACATTCTTCATTTATCATGGGAAGAATGGCATTGGCAGCTAGAGAAGGAGGCGCTGGAGGAATAAGGGCGAATACAAAAGAAGATATTCTTGAAATAAAAAAGAATGTGGATCTTCCGATTATAGGTATCGTCAAGAGAGACTACAGCGACAGCGAAATATACATAACTCCTACAATTAAAGAAGTAGATGAGCTTATGTCTGCCCGCGTGGAGATTATTGCTCTCGATGCAACAGATCGTCTTCGCCCATGTGGTAAAACTCTCAAAGAGTTTTATGAAGAAATAAGGAATAAATATCCAAATCAGCTTCTAATGGCTGATTGCTCTACAGTTGATGAGTGCCTCTATGCTGACGCTCTCGGGTTCGATTTCATTGGAACCACAATGGTGGGATATACCCCTGAAAGCAAGGGATTAAAGATAGCAGAAGATGATTTTAAAATTCTTAGGGATGTCATAAAAGGAGTAAAGCACCGTGTAATATGTGAAGGTAATATTGATTCTCCTGAGAAGGCTAGAAGAGTACTTGATCTAGGCTCTTTTGCAGTTGTTGTAGGCTCTTCGATTACCCGGCCGCAGCTTATTACAAAGAAATATACTGAAGCAATCGAGGCATGAAATGAAGTACTATGCTTCCTTCGACATAGGCGGCACCGCCATAAAGGGCGCTCTTCTATCTCAAGACGCAGAGATTATCGAAAAGTATGAAATGCCGACAGAGGCCGAAAAAGGGCCGTTAGTTTGGATGAAGAAGATCGTGAGAAAAGTAGAGGAGATGAAGACGAAATATTCTCTCTCGGGACTCTGTATATCTTCCACCGCGATGATAGATTCAGATAACGGAAGTGTATTCTTCTCCCTTCCTCAAGTTCCTCAATATACTGGCTTTGAAGTAAAGAAATACCTTGAAAAAGAGACATCCCTCCCCGTTGAAGTTGAAAACGACGTAAATTGTGCCTCCTTGGCAGAGAGCATATCTGGTGCGGGCAAGGGAAGAACTTCGGTGTTGACACTTGCTGTCGGTACAGGAATCGGGGGAGGCTTTTGTGTTAACGGAAAGCTCTTGAGAGGCCATACATTCTCTTTCTGTGAAGTGGGATATATAAGAGTGAAAGGTGGTGACCTTGAACATATGGGCTCTACGAGTGCCCTTTCGAGGCGTGTCGAGATGATGAAGGGTCTTCCTCCTTTCTCTTATGACGGCATTAGAGTTGTAAGGGAAGCAATGGAGGGCGAATTTATATGTAATAAAGCTCTCGACATTATGGCTGACTCAATAGCAGACGGCCTTGTTACACTATCATATATTCTCAATCCTGAAACCATTGTTCTCGGAGGTGGCATAATGAAGAATGAGTTCCTTGTCGATATGATAAGGAAGAAGTATAGAGCCGCCATTAATCCTCTCATCGGAGATAATACAGAAATCGTGAAGGCTTATTACGACAACGATGCAGGCCTTATAGGTGCATATTACCATTTTCTCGAAAAGAGAGGGAGTGAGAGATGAAAAAGAGGATATTGTGCTTTGGTGACTCGAATACTTGGGGTTATATTCCCTCTTCTGCCCTCCGCTATAGCGAAAATGAACGCTGGACGGGGATTTTAGAGACTAAATTAGGTGATGAGTACAAAATAATTGAAGAGGGAATGACAGGACGCACAACTGTCTTCGATACGGGGTTTGATGAACTATTAAATGGTAAGAAGGCGCTTGGTTATATATTGAAATCACAACTTCCCTTAGATGCTGCAATTGTACTTCTTGGCACAAATGATCTATGTGACCACCACATGGATAGAATAGAACTCGGAATAACGGAGATAGTACGCCTTATAAAGAATGCAAACTATATCTACCGTACTAAGACCCCTATATTTCCTAATGGCGCGAAGATTTTACTTGTTTCTCCTCTTCCTTATGGAGAAAAAGCACCGTTAAGCGATGAAATTAAAGCTGAAAGCAAACTCTTTAGTATGGTATACAGAAGGGTTGCTGAAAATATGGAAGTTGAATTTCTTGATCCATCGGGAGAAGTATCACCATCAGAAATAGATGGCATACATTTTTCCCCGGAGGGCCATAGAATTATGAGTTCTCTTATATATAATAAGCTTATGGAGATGAACCTCTGATGGTTTTCTTTAATCCAGAGAAAGAGCCGTGGCGGCTGCTGGGGCGTATGGTGGACTGGGTTGGCCTCTCGCTTTCCGCTGTCTTCTGCTCTCTCGGTATTGTTACGGCGCTTCCGGCGTTAAGCGCACTTTACTCTTCAGTTGTTAAGGCATTCCGCTACGGCGACAATACTCCCTTTAGAACCTACTTTAAGTCATTGAGGGAGAATTTCAAAGATGGGCTTGTTTTGTCGCTTTTTATCCTTCCATTCGTAATCTTTTTCATTTATGCGTATGCTTTGATGAAGGATAACTCCTCAAGTCCCAGTGGCGCCTTTCTTTTTACATTCTATTATGTGCTCCTTTTTATCCCCACAGGGACTCTTCTTAATTTGATTCCTCTTCTTTCAAGATTCAAAATGTCGAGAATTGAGTATATAAAGATGGCATTTACATTTACGATTGCTCATCTTCCGAGTACGTTCATAATAGTTCTCTTTTCCATAGAGCTAACAGTCTTTACTCTCCAATATTGGGCGGCATGTTTTGTCACTCCTAGTCTATGGGCGTTTCTTTCGTCATTTTTTCTTGAGAAGAATTACAAGAAACATCTAAATGACGATGAAAGAGCAAAGCTAGAAGGCCTCACACTTGATGAGTATCTTCAGAAAGAGAAGGAAAGAGAAGAGATAAAAAATAGATTCAAACGGAAGAAGTAAGTTTTTTTACAAGAGGCGTCAGCAAATCTGAGAGCATCTTGTGCCCCTTCTTTGTCAAATGCATAGAGTCGAGCTTATTGAATTCGCATCCTTGTGCATCAACAAAACTGACAGAGTTGTTATCGCATACAGTTTTGTATAATTGTTGAAGCTCACGGCTCTTTTTCACACAATCTTCTCCCATCCATTCTTCGGTGAAAACTTCTTTGAATTCTTTTCGGATAGGAGGAGGAGAGACAACTAGTATATTTCTTTTTCCGTCTCTCCAGCACTCTATGCTTTTTGCCTTCTTAATAAGACGGTCCATACCACATGATATTACAACAGGAGATGCGTTAAAGCGTTCCTTTGTGTCATTTGTTCCGAGCATAATAATTAATAGATCGATAGGCTCGTGGCTCATTAATATAGGGTAGATGTGAGAAATTCCATCCATACCTTCATGAAGTGGATCTTGAAAAACAGTAGTCCGTCCTCCGAGGCCTTCTTCAAGAATTAGATAATCTTCTCCCAGATTCTTTTTCAAAAGGCAGGTCCATCTTTCGTCTTCGTTAAAACGGTTTGTGCCGTCCGATGAATCAGATATATCTGCACAATACCCATGGGTGTTTGAATCTCCGAAACAGACAATATGTTTTTTCATATCTACCTCCATAGCTTATTATAAGCGATAGAGTAGGGGAGTTGAAGGAAAATTGTTAGTCTGTAAAGGCGTAATTATATAATAGAAATGAAATTTTTGTTCTCTTCTATATGTCTTATGGGAATCGAGAAAAATTGTATTTTGAGTAAATCTTTTCAACAAGAAAGGATATGTATAATGTGACACAAAAGCGTGCTTTACCTATATCGTCAAATGAAAAAGTAAATGCAGTTTTATCGAAGTAGATGCAGAGTTGAAAGAGTAAATACAGGGGAATT
>CAVFXW010000037.1:0-8628 GCA_963626675.1 Clostridium sp. CAG:452
GAGAATAGTCGAAGAAGCGAAGAAAATAGCACTCATCAGCAGATGATGGCCTCTCCTTTGTAAAGATCACAAGTGTTGCTACTTGTTTGGAAATATTGCAAATTGAGACTTTATAAACCCCATAAAATTTGCATAATGATGAAATTTTATCCATAGAAAAATTGCATTTTTTTAAATTTAATAGGTTATTCGCTATTTGTAGTGGGTAGATTTCATTGTCTATACAATGAGGTCCTATCAATAGACAAAAAATTCAAAAGGTAACCAGACATGCTCAATCGGGTATAAGACACACATAGCCGTTGATGAGCGTAGTATTCCCATCTCTTTCGTTACAACAGGAGTATGTGTTCATGATTTCCTTTTGGCTATTCCTCTTCTTTTTCACGCTCATGGGTGCCGGCTTATAGTAGCGAGATAGAAGAACAAGCACCCTCCCCTTAATTGCATAATTAGGGCATGAATTACACAAACGAAAAAAAGATCAAATAGGATTCTCTAGGCTCTTGAGGCCCAGTGTCCGTTAACATATGATGCAAACGTTGAAGTCTAATATTGTACTTTTATCAACTGGTATAGAGCTTACGCTTTCAAGTATCTGTCCCGGTTCTCTTATCTGATATAATATCTATGAACATAAAAAATGGACCCCGAAGAGTCCACCCTATTCATCACTCAAGATTAATAAGCCTTCGAAGAACGAGCCTTCTTGTTCTTGAGCATCTGCTTACGAGCCATTGCCTTGTCCTTGCGGTGCTGGATAGCGGATGGCTTCTCGAAGTATCTGCGCATCTTGTAATCTCTGATAACGCCTTCCTTCTCAACCATTCTCTTGAAACGCTTGATAGCTTTCTCTAATGGTTCAGTTTCTTCAATCTTCACGAATGCCATAATAACTCACCTCCTCTGCCCGAAGGCTCAAGAATCTTATGTACTATACCAAAATGTAGAATAGTTTGTCACTACCCTGAGCCGTCGTTTTTTTCAAAGAATATATCTCCCAAGAAAGAAAAAAATAAAGTAACCTTTGATTATGTTAAATTTAGGTTATAGAGCACACGATTTCGGTTCGTTCTCCTCGGTTGAAGCACTAGGAGAAAATATAGAGTCTTACTTCAAACATTCGATTATACAACTTGCCCTCAAGAAGGTCGTACCTTCAAGTATGCCTTGGGAGAGTTGGGACGAGGAATATATATCCTCCGTTACATCAACGCTATCTTCCCACGGAGTGAGCATCGCAATCGTCGGGTGCTATATAAATCCTGTACATCCTGATAAAGAGAAGAGAAAGAAAGAGATAGAACGCTTTAAGAAAAGTCTCGCGCTCCACTCATCTTTCGGGACTAAAATTGTTGCAACAGAGACAGGAACACAGAACCCCAGTGGAGGATACTCTCCACTCACAAGCGACCCGAAATACCTTGAAGTGTTCTATGCGTCTCTCTCCGAGATGGTTGAAGAGGCAGAGAAATGGGGAGCCTATTGCACAATAGAGGCGGTAAACCATAACCATACTATGACAAGCCTTGAACGCATGGCTGATATGCTTGAAAAATTCCCGTCGAAGAATCTCAAAGTCCTTCTCGATCCAATTAATCTTGTCCCTTATACGGGAATAAAAGAGAAAGACGGAGCAGAGCTCATAAAGCCGACAGAGGAAGCTCAAAGAGCATTTTACTCGCCCATCCTCGATGTATACGGCGATAGACTCGTCGCTATACATTGCAAAGACTATGTGCTGTCAGAGGAAGGTACAAAAATTGGAGATCTTCCCGCTCTCACTGGAGTCTTCGATTGGAAAGGATTTATGAGAGAAATGAAAACGAGACACTATGACATACCATGGTCACTCGAGAACATGGATCCACTCACAGTTAAAGATACAGTTGATAGATTACAGAAGATGTGGGAGGAAGCTTAATTTATACTCCCATAATCCTTGCGGCCTTCAAGACGGCAGTTTGAGTCTTACTGTCCGCAACTTCTCCTCGCATAATCATATCGACAAATTCCGTAAGAGGAATCTCGACAACATTTAAAAACTCGTCCTCATCGAGTTTTCTCTCTCCCTTCTTCAATCCACGAGCTAAATAGAGCCATATTACTTCCGTTGTGTATGCGCATGACGGATAGAGCTCTCCAATTTCAGTCCACTCATCAGCCTCATATCCTGTCTCTTCCTTGAGCTCTCTCTTTGCAGCCTCAAGGTGATCTTCTTCTGGAGAATCAAGCTTACCAGCAGGAATTTCGACAATTACACGACCAAAGGGATAGCGAAATTGATGCTCTGCTATAACAGAACCGTTATCAAGAAGAGGAACAACGGCAACTGCGCCGTTATGCTTTATAAGTTCCCTTGTGCTCCTTTTTCCGTTCGGAAGGATTATATTATCCTTATAAACATGTAAGAGGCGTCCTGAGTAAACCTCGCTTGAATCTACCGTTACCTCTTTGAGACTTTTTGTTTCACTATCCATATAAGCTCCTTATAGTAAATATTGCTCTTCAAATAGAACAGGACGCCTATTTTCCTTGAGAGTCTTTTCAAGGTATGCCTTATCGAGATCGAGTTCATTGACTATACGTCTCAGGAGAACTTCACTTATGAGATTCTGCTCGCTGAAGAGAAAAGCAAGCGCTTTCTCTGCAGTATTAATCGGAAGAATTGAATTTAGATAAGTCTCTCCGTTCGGATCATCTTCATAACGCTTTTGAAGAGACTCGTATAAGAGCGATGATTTAATATTATTCTTGAGAGCATACAGCTCTTTAATAAGAGGCTGTGTATCTCCCTTTCCGGCATCAAGTCCCAAAGGCTTGAGAGTAAAGAATGTATACTCTTTTCCAGGAAGATAGTGATGCTTATCACAGCGAGAGGCATAGTTCGGCTCAACTCCTCCTTCCTTGACCCTGTCTCCACCAACAACAATCAAAGGATCAAAATAGAGAGCCGGGCACTCCTTTCCATCCACAAGGTAATACCTATATGTATAGAATGCGCTTGCCAGACAGCTCTTTTCTTCGCAATATGCGGTAAGAGGAAGCACATCTGTTGCTATATCGAGCATAAGGCGTGCTGTCGAATTGAAGAACTCACGTCTGAAGTTGAGTACCAAAGTTGGAAAGACGAACATACAGCCTTCGCTGAGGGACCAATTACGTGCAACATATGCAAGCCTCTCATCAAAGAACGAAGCCTCATCTATTATAAATGTACCGACAGTAGGATTGTCCTTCAAAACCTGTTCAAAATCAAAACTGTCCCTAACTCGTGCTATATTCTCCCCACACCTAATGTAGCCACTGCGGTATGCTAGTGCATCATCCGGGTAATCTGTAAACCTCGCTCCATCTATTACAGTACGTATAAAGAAGACACGTCGCCTATCTCTTATCCCAGTAGAAGTATTGAGAGCAACGGCATCGCCCTTACTTCTAGCTACTTCAGCGTCTCTCCATACTCTTGCTGCATACTCTGTCTTACCAGACCCCATAGGTCCGATGAGAAGAACACGGCGTCCCGGAAGAGTAAAATCGAAATGCTGGAATGTGTCATGTACAGTAAGAGTCGGAAATCCGAGAGACTTTAGAAAATCCGCACTCGTCTGAGCATTCTCTGTATTAGGCATTATGTGTTATCCTTCACAATTTCTTTCCCGGCAGAGCAACCAAGTCTAGACGCTCCACTTTCTATCATTCTCATTGCCGTTTCTTTGTCCCTAATTCCACCTGCAGCTTTTACGCCAAGCTTATCGCCAACAGTTTTACGCATGAGGGCGACATCTTCTTCTTTAGCGCCCCACTTTGAAAATCCTGTGGATGTTTTGACATAATCGGCACCAGCAGAAGAAGAAAGCTCACATGCTTTCACCTTCTCCTCGTCTGTGAGGAGGCATGCCTCGATTATGACCTTAAGGAGTTTGTCTCCACATGCTTTCTTGACTTCTCTTATATCATTCTCGACAAGAGTATAATCCTTATCCTTGAGAGCTCCGATATTGATCACCATATCGACCTCGTCAGCGCCATCTTCACAGGCACATTCAGCTTCGTATGCCTTGGCACGTGTAACCATTGCTCCGAGAGGGAAACCTACAACTGTACATACTTTGACAGAGCTTCCTTTAAGGAGCGACGCCGAGTACTTCACCCAGCATGAGTTGACACATACGGATGCAAAATCATACTCCTTTGCTTCCTCGCATAGTTTTGTGATCTTATCCTTTGTTGCGTCTGCAGCAAGCTGTGTGTGATCGATATACTTATTAAGCTTCATATTCATCTCCTTGAATTAGAGTAGCACATAAATCATCTCTTTGACACAGAAAGAGAGATATAAATCGAAAAGACAGCTTTCAGAGAGAATGAAATACATATACAATGTAACCATGGTTTTATCTATAGTAACAAAAGCATTTGATTTTCTATTTATCACAATTATAATTCTCAATCTTTCGCTCAGAAAATATAAAGACGGCCAGAAGAAGAGGTTCTCACTCATAGTATTCGCTCTTCTCTTTCTCGCCTTCTATTTTCTTCTTGTATTGATCAACACAGTTGAAGCAATACCAATGTACTTAGAATGGGTAGACCTAGGCCTCTTCATTCTTGCTCTTATACTACTGAGAAAGAAGGTATGGCCGTGGAGACGTAAGTGCCCTAAATGTGGTAAGACCCTCAATTGGGATATAATACTCGGAAGAGACTCCAACCTTTGTGATGACTGCTACTATGAGCTGCATCCAGAGGAAAAGGCGAAGAAAGAGGAAGAAGAAAAAAGAAAGAACGCTCAATACAATATAGATAAATTCAATGAAGACTGCGCTAAAGCCGAAAAAGTCAGCCTCATAAACTGGGATGAGTGGGAGCCGACAGAGAGGTGCGTCCTTACATATGTAATAGACAAAGACAGAATCCTACTCATATACAAGAAAAAAGGAATGGGCACGGGATATCTTAATGGACCTGGAGGTCACATAGAACTTGAAGAGACAAAGACGGAAGCTGCTATAAGAGAGACCAAAGAAGAAACAGGATTGGATGTATCAAATCTTGAGGAGAGAGGCACTCTCTACTTCCAATTCCGTGACGGAATAAGAATGCTCGGCTATGTGTTTGTAACAAACACTTACTCCGGCTCTCTTATAGACGAATGTGATGAGACAAAACCTTTCTGGTCAAAGATTGAGGATATAGACTACTCAACAATGTGGGAGGACGATAGATTGTGGTTCCCGCTCCTTCTTGAAGGAAAGCGCTTCTGTGGCTATTTTATCTTCGATGACAGAACCATGGTAGATAGCAAAGTTGAAGAAATAACAGACGATGACGATTGAAGCCCTCGGGTTATGGAATCTAGGAAAATGTGATTTCCATGAAAGACTCGACACGACAAAAGCCAAAAGAATAATTAAAAAAGCCTACCAAAAAGGCATAAGAGTATTCGATTCGGCATATAGCTACCAAGATGCCGATACAATCCTCTATTCAGTTCTTAAGGAAATGAATGCAAAAAGAGAGGATTGGAAAATAATAGAAAAGATCATGAGCCTTCCTTCATTCGAGAAGAAGGCCCACACCATCCTCAAAAGACTCCACAGCGATTATATCGACATACTGCTTATACATTGGCCGAGCGAAGAGGAGAGCCTCTATAAAACATTAAAGACTCTTACAAAGCTGAAAGACGAGAACATTGCTTATAAAATAGGAGTGAGTAACTTTCCCCTAAATCTCTTAAAGAAAGCATCAAGTGACTTTCCGATAGAATACCACGAAAGACCACTTTCTCTTGTATGGAACAGGGACTACGAAGAAGAAAAACTTCTTAATATAAAGACACTCGCCTATGCGCCTCTTGGCTTTGGTGTTCTAATAGAAGAAGAGAAGCCGAGGCTATCCTCCCTATTTCCTGCCAATACTCTAACGAGCCTAAAAGAAGAATTGAAAAGAATTGCGTATGATAATGCCTCCCCAATCGAGAGTGTTGCCCTCTCATGGGTAGAGAAGGAAAATCCCCATATGATAGTGAGAGGAGTATCGAAAGAAGAACAGCTCTTTATTCCTCCCTACAAAATAAAAGATGATGAATACATCGCACTTAAAGAAAGAGCAGACGCTGTTACCTCAAGTATTCGTAGTGACAATATCTTCTCACATAATTGGAATAAACAATGAAGCGACCAAAAACAATAGAGAAAGCCGAAATAATTGTAAAACGCTCACGCTTCATCGCAGTAGCTTATCCTGTAAGAAGTCTCGAAGAGGTTAAAGAAAAAGTCCTAGAGACAAAAAGAGAATATAGCGATGCCACCCATGTAGTTCATGCTGCGGTTGTCGGAAAGAGTGGAACACTCTATTCCTCATCCGATGATAAAGAGCCTAAGAACACCGCAGGCCGCCCCGCACTTGAAGTCCTCAAAGGAAGCGGGATAACAAATATATGCGTGTGCATAGTAAGATACTTCGGAGGAACACTCCTCGGAACAGGAGGACTTGTAAAAGCATATGGAGACAGCACAAAAGAAGTACTCAAAATACTCAAGACAGAAGAAGTTGTTGATTACTTATCATTCTCCCTTCTTCTTCAATACAATCTATATAACCCAATAAAAGCAATCATCGACAGATACAACGCAATAAATATAAAGGAAGAATTCAATACAGACATAACAATAAAAGGAAGTATCCCCGAGAGAAATATAGAAGAGTTTAAAAAAGAAATAGGAGATTGCTCTGAGGGGCGAATTAAACTTGACATAGAAGTCTCGATTTCCTAAAATTCTGAGAGTATCTATTTTGGAAGGATGTCCGAGAGGTCGATGGTAGCTGCCTTGAAAGCAGCCGTGGGGCAACTCACCGGGGGTTCGAATCCCTCTCCTTCCGCTAGATTATTGGAGAGGTGCGAGAGAGGCCGAATCGGGCTCCCTGCTAAGGAGTTGACCTGCTAATACCGGGTCCGGGGGTTCGAATCCCCCCTTCTCCGAAATGTTGCTTCTAGGAAACTAGGAGCATTTTTTTGAAGCTAATTTCTAATAACATAGAAGATTACTTTAGCCTTATGAATTGTGTCACCAGTGGTGACACAATTAGAACGCAATTTTCATAGGGCATCATCTAACATTACTGAAGCTGCAATAATGTCCACAATAAGTTACATCAGCAAGAGACACACTCTATATATCAGCACTTTTAGTTTCATCCGCAAAAACAATAACTCATCCGTCTAATATTTATAAACCTTTACATAGGTGAGCAAGAAAAATTCATCACAATAGAACTCGTCAATCAGACCCTTATTCACGCCCGTGAAGCCTTCTCTGATGCTATATATTCTCTTTGCACAAGTATAATTATTGCTTACAATCGCCCTTCGCATCGGCTGTCACAATCGAAGGAAGACCTGATCACAACTCAGAGAATTAAGCTTGCAGGAGAGCTTTTAGGCATAACACTGCTAGACCACTTAATTTTCAGTGACTCCGGATACTACAGCTTCAAAGAACATGATGCCATATAAATGAAAAACAGGAGAGGTAAACCTCTCCTTAGTTTTGTTTTAGACTTATGCATTCTTTCTCACACAATCAATATCATCTTGAGTAAAATCAAATTTTTTAAATAGTTGCTCTTCTATCTCAACTACTGATTTAGACCAATCAATATCTTTTTTTATAGAATCAAAATCTGGCAGGTAATACAAGAACCTATAAGGGGTAAGCTGAGCAATTACCTTTACAAATGATGTAGAAATATACTTTATATAATTCCGAGCATCATCAAGTGTGTCAGAGTAAAAAATTGACATTTTCGTTCGTCCAAACATCTCATCAGGCCCAATAATCTCAACACTATTCGGATTCTTGAATGCCTCATTAGGATAAGCAGAACTAATTACAACTTTGTAATAAGCTGGTTGCAGGTAATCCAATGCTTTGGTCTGAACGTAATACCATTTGGCCTTTCCTCCAGAGCCACCCTTATCATTTGTAAGAACCTTGGTATACCCGGCAGGAGTACTGGAAGCTCTATTAATTACTTCCCTTAAAACATATTGAGGATTATTTTCAACAAAATTAGATTCACAACACTTTCTAATTCTGTAATCCTTTGAGGCTCCAATACACGATTCTAATTTTTCTGCCAGATGGATAAACTCTTTTCTCACAGGAAGGATCCTTGTAGTGCGGTCAACCTCTATGCCCTGGTAATTAATTTTTTCAGTTGGAGATGTCTTATTCCACATAAAGACTCCAACATCTCCAGGTATTCTCCTAACAGATTCAAAAACTGCTGGTTCTCCCGGGATATTTTTCTCTCCTTCTTTTGAACTTCCATTGTAAATTCTTACTTTAACTAAGGATTTATCCATTGTATTCATATCTCCACGCTGAAGTTCTTTAGCTGGATAAATTAACGAAACAATATTTGAAAGGTCTATCGCTACATCCCTAAAATAGGGAAAAATATCGACAGTATTGTTGTTATTACCATGGGTTGCAGTCTTTACAGTTTCCTGATATGGAGGATTTCCAACAACTGCAGATATTTTCATCTTCTTTCCTTCCTTTCCCCAGAAGTTAGGTCTGAGAACCTTCTCTGTAAACTGTTTAGACTTAGACTTTA
>CAVFXW010000037.1:8638-9645 GCA_963626675.1 Clostridium sp. CAG:452
TAGGGTATTGATTAAGTCGTCAAAACAGTGAGCATTAATCTTGGCTCCCGAATAGCCAGCTAGAGTTCGCCTTGTTATAGCTTTCGCCATGGGAGTCTTACAAATCACATAGACATTCTCATCTAACACGTGCTTCCAAATAGCTCTCTTCTGCTCATCAGATTCAGAGCCATTCAATTTATATCTATATATACTATATGCAACATATAGCGGATATAACCCTGTCTTAGAATTAATCTCCAGCACGTGCGTATCAGGGTCTCCGAAAACCTTCTTTGTTATATCTCCCCTATCTACAAATCTTGGCTTCTCAATCGTGCCCTCGTGTTTCTCGTCAAAGAAATCCCAGCCTCCCAAAGTTTCAGACATATGAAGGTTGACAACTCTCCATGGGGTGAGTACTGTTTCTTTATCGGGATTTTTGAAGCAACTGAACAATGAAGCTATTTTCTTCACTCTTTCATCGGGAGAAAGTTTATCCGCTTCTTTTGCTGTATATCTTATCTTACGACCGGCTGCGATAAAGATCTCTTCATCATAGTACTTCTGAAATTCCTTAAATTTCTCCTTTGTTACACCATTAGGCATGAATTCTTTCCAGGATTCTTCATCAACCAAATCAACGAATGAGTTGAGGGAAATATCATTATCATAGTCGACATCAGCACCATATATGAGCATCGGCATTCTAACAGATATTCCCCTAAGAATATCCATGGCTGTCCGCCTTAACTCGTTCTTTTTCTGAAGCTCCTTAAGTCTTTCCTCTTCCTCCGGAGTACGCTTTTTCTTTGGCTTGTTCTTTATCCGTTCTTGCTCTTCATATTCTTCATCAGTAAGACCCTGATCATTTTCTTTAATATCACTGGTTTTCTTATTGGCTTTATCTTTACCTATAATTTTCTTCAACTCATTAAAAGCTTGAATGTCGACATCGGTAAGCTTAAGTAGCTCATCATTATAAAGAGCATTATCTTCAAAGCCTGAGGAGACCACCTTCTCTGCAT
>CAVFXW010000038.1:0-61101 GCA_963626675.1 Clostridium sp. CAG:452
TTTAGAATTTGATCTTGCCTATCGTTACTGGACATTAGTACCTCGCATAACCTTTTCTGACATATTCATCAGTTACTTCTTTAATAATAGAATTTAGCTTATCACAAAAATCCTTATTATTTGATACAACTTCCCAACGAACCATTGCATCTTCACTACGAGAGATACGCTGTGCAACTTGTCCCCAGGTCTTGTTTTTTAGTGATGTGGTAGAATCAAATCTATTTGGAAGATTAAAGCGCATTAAGGTTGCGTCTAAGTCACTACCGTCATCCATAGTTTTGATAACCTCAGCGCCAAATTGAGTCATCTTCTTTTCAACATTATCCAAGATTTGAGGCATTATCTCTGGAGCAGCCTCACAATACAAGGGCCATTCTCTATCTCTAAAGATAGATGTCTGTAGGTCTTTTACTTTTCTGTATGCTTCTGGATTTTCTAGCCTACATCTTGCAGTTAAAAGTGCAAAGAAGAGTGTAGACTCAATTGCTGCATAACCCTGTGATAAATCCTTAGGATCATAAGGAAAGTTCATATAGTAGTGAGCAGATTCTTCCTCTGATGCAAAATAACCCAAATTGCAGTTATCTCTGAGTTTTGCCTTTATAAATGAGTGTCCATTTCTAATGATGTGAACATTGGCTCCAGCTTTTGCTATTTCACAAAGAGCAATTGGAAGGGCTTTGACATCAGCATAAAATTCCTTTTTTGTTCCACCATAAATTCCCATGATTTTAGGAATGATTATGGACATATTGAGGCCTGGAACAATTTGCTGGCCATCGCTATCCATAAGATCCATTCTGTCTCCATCTCCATCAAAACAGAATCCGATATCAAAAGAGCCTTCTTTCATTGCTGTTCTAGTAGGAGCGATGGAGCTTTCAATTATTGGATTAGGATCTCCGTGTGGGAAAAATCCGTTTGGAACAAGGTTTCTAAATGTTACGAATGCACCTGCTTTTTGAAATGCAAGAGCTTCTTCAAAGCCAGCCGAACCATTTAAAAAGTCAAATAAAACTCTAAGTCCTTTAAGAGAGCCTTCAGAAACACCAGCCAGCTCCATTGAATAATTAATGTAAGACTCTAATTCGTTTACAACAAAAACGCTGCCAACTTCTTTTGAAGAAGGAGCAACTGCGTTTGCAATATAGTTGGCTTTAATCTTCTCGATTCCTCCTTCCGGGCCATTACCGTAGGCTAGAGGAAGTAATTGAGGTGCCATAAGTTTCATTCCTACGTACTCGCCTGGATTATGAGAAGCTGTGACCATTATGCCAGCACTTTCTCTATGTTTCATGCATGTGTAGTAGAATTGGCAAGTAGATATTGGAAGAGGATTCATGAAAACATTTATTCCTGCTTTTGTAAATGCAATTGTAAGTCCTTCTACTAGCTGAGGAACATATAATCTTGCATCTCTGCATATTACAACAGAGCTAGCCTTAAGGCTTTCTTTGTAATAGAGTACTATGGCGTTATACAAACGGTCTCTTATTTTGTCTGTGAGATTTTGTTCTTTAGTTCTAATGTCGTAAAGTTTAAACATCCCAAGTAAAAGATCATCCATGTTAATAAAGAATCTCCTCGTTTAAAATAATTGGTAATTCTGTTTCTGAATATAGTGTTCTGGCTTCATTCAAAATAGCCTCTTTTGCCTCTTCTCCTTTTGGAAGGTGGCAAAGTATTAGTCGTTTTGCTCCTAGTTCTTCTGCAAGTTTTGCCGCCTCTAAGCCCCCACTGTGATCTGGCTTTCTAACTGAGCTAAGTGAATTAGCTTCGTGGATAAGAATATCGGGATTAAAAGCAGAAGAAGGAAGGTTTTCGCGGGCATTGGAAATAGGTGCTGTATCGCACGTATAAACAATTTTTCTTGTGCCACTTTGTACTATCATGCCCACTGAATTTGGGGTATGGGCTGTCTTGAAAAAGTTAAGTTTGATGTTGCCAACGTAATTTTCTGCAGCTGTTTCAAAAACTATGTCAAAAATCCCTTTCTTGGAACGTATTGAGAAGTTTTCTATTAGACCATTAACCATCTCTCGAATGCCGTTTGGGCAGATGATCCTTAGTGGCTTTACGCGTTTTTCTAACCAAAGTTGATGTATTAGGCTTGGAAGTGCATACATGTGATCTATATGTTCATGTGTTAAAACCACGGCATCAATTTGGGCCTCAACGGCAGCATAGAGATTTATGGAGGCATCTACTAGAATTGTTGACATGCCATCAGAAAAGAGCAGTGAAGTGTTTCCACTGCCTCTTTCCTGAATTGAACCGTTTGCGCCAAGAAAAGTAAACTTAAGCATTTTTAGCCTTTTCCTCTTTCTTGTTTTTGATGACTGATGAAACGACAACAGCAAGTGAAAGAAGGGTAAAAATCCAACATATTGGAGATGTTAAGAATCTTTCCATTGTGCCAGCTCCAAGTTTCATTGCTTTTCTGAAATTTTCTTCAAACATTCCGCCAAGGATGAAACCTAGGACAATTGGAGCAAGTGGATAGCCGTTCTTCTTCATTTCATACCCTACAAGACCCATGAACAATGCTGTCCCAACATTGAAAACGCCCTTTGTGACGGAAGCTCCGGCAAGTGCATATGAGCCAATGAAGGAGAGAATAAGAACAATAGGCATGAGAATTCTTTGACTGATAAGTAATACCTTTGGATATAAGCGAATACCTGCAAGTTGGAAAACTCCCATAAATACGTTTGCTATAAATAATGTGATGAAGATCGAGTAAACGAGTGGCATATTTGTGTTAAAAAGTTGGAAGCCTGGAGTTACTCCGTTGATCATCAAAGCTCCAATAAGAACTGCTGTAGCACTGTCGCCAGGAATTCCAAGTGAAAGCGCTGGAATCAATGCACCGCCAGTTACAGCATTGTTTGCAACTTCTGGAGCAAAGACGCCTTCAAGACATCCCGTGCCAGGTTTATCTAACTTGCCATTTGAAGCATCACAGATTTTTGACGCAGCATCATGTGCCATAAACACAGCAATTGATGCACCTGTACCAGGAATTGCACCGATGACGGTTCCAATTCCAAGGGATGAGAGAATAATTTGCCACATTTGTAGCACTTTTTTGAATGGCGGGAAAACTTTTCCAATATCTGTTGCTACTTCAGTATTTTGCGGTTTACGTAAGTTTGCTAGTTCTGTGAAGACTTGGCTCACACCATATAGTCCAATAAGGGTAGAGGTCATATCAAAACCATTGGCCAAGACAGTCTTTTTCAATAGGCTTGCAAACGGCATTCTGCACGCTCCAGAGATTGGATCCGTCCCTAAGAACGCAAAAACAAAGCCTAGTGCGCCCATGAGGAGGCCTTTAAGGATGTCTTTTCCGGAAACTGATGCTATTATAACCAATCCTACAAGAGCTAAGGTTGTCTTTTCTGCAGGACCAAAGGCAAGAGTTGCTTTTGCAATTAGAGGACTAAAGAATATTAAGATAACTTCAGAACCAAGGCCACCAATCATTGATGCAATTACTGCTCCACCAAGAGCCTGTCCGGCAAGTCCTTTTTGTGTCATGCGTTGTCCATCTGTTACTGTTGCAATTGCGTTTGGATTTCCTGGAATTCCAAGAAGAATTGCCGGAATAGATGCGCCACAGACTGCACCACAGTAAACAGAAAGCAAAAGGCCAATACCTGTTGCTGTATTAGAAATGCTGTATGAAATTGGAATAACCAAAGCAATTCCCATTGTTGCAGTTAATCCGGGAAGAGCGCCAAGGATGATTCCTAAAACAGAACCAAAGGCACACCATAGAATTGTTGAGATGTTTGAAACCATTTGTAAGCCTTGAACAAATTCACTCATTCTATATTCCTCCTATTAATATTTAATCAATCCAGGAGCAAGATTTACCTGGAAGAATTGTTTGAAAACAACATAAAGGAAAAGAACTGTTGCCAAAGTGATGATGGAGGCATCAGCTACTCTTTCCAATCCTTTCTTTTTAAGGAATTTTACTAACGAAACAGCTAAGACAATCGTAATAACAGCTACAAAGACAAGAGAAACACAAGCACCACCTGCCGACTGTCCAAAGAATGAAGGTAGGGAGCCGGCTCTTCCTAGAGAAATAACTTTCTTTGAGATAAGTCTCATAACTGTGTAAAAACCAACAGTTAATGCAACAGTACAAATGCCAGCTACTATACCTTGGATTGCGTCTCTCTTTTCTCCAATTGTGGTATAAAGATATAAAAGGCTATATAGCAAAACAGTGGTAAGAACAATAAACCCAATTGGCTTAAGTAAAGCAACATATGCTATTGAAAGAAGTAGGGTTATGATAAAGAGAACCAAAGTTCCTTTATCCATTTTCTTTCCATCGGGTCTTTCTTTTATTGTGATGAATAAGAAACCTAAAAAAAGGAAGCCTCCCATCATTAATGGTAAAACCTTTCCACCTGGATCTCCTCCAACGGTATCTACTTGATATTTGTAGTCTTCTGAAACAGCTGTGACTATAAAGTACAAAGCTGAAAGAATTGTCATGACAAGAGGAAATAATTTAACCTTCTTCATAACTTTTGATCCTCCTTTTGTTGCTATACAGCTTCAAACATTTTTTTATTTATTTCGTAAAGAGCCCCAATAAGTGGGATAGCTAATTGAATACAAAAGCCTCTTTAATCTGACTATTTGTATATTAGTTAACTAGTTGGCGCCCTTTATGAAATATTCAACCAAGTTTGTTTGGTTGAATATTTGTAAGGCTTTTTTAAAGCCTTTTTGCCTTTTACTTTTTGAGAAGGCCTGCAGCTTTAAGAGCTGGCTGAAGATCAAGGACCAACTGCGCATTGTAAGCGTCAGTATCTGCAAGAGTAGAGAAGGTCTGAAGATAACCTTTACTTGCAAGGAATGACTGGAATTCTTCTGTATAAAAAGCTTTCTCTACAACATCTGCAAGCCATTCTTTTACATCTTCTGGAGTTCCTTTTGGTACTGCCAAGCCACGGAAACAGCCATACGGAATTGTAAGATCGCCATAACCTGCTTCAACAATTGTAGGAACGTTGGTGAGGTTTGCGTTAAGAGATCTTGTTTCTCCAAGGAATGCAAGAGGTTTGATTCCATCAACAATTTCTGTTTGTGAGAAAATACCAACTTGGCAATGTCCACCCATGACTAGAGTCTGAAGTTCTGCTCCTCCATTTGCAGGAATAACATTGAAGCAGTTTCCACATGCAACGTTAAGACCGCAAGCGACAACAGCAGTTGTTCCTGTTGCACCAGCGTTCCCAATTGTTACCTGGCCAGGGTTTGCTTGAGCATATTCAATAAGCTCTGAGAGGCTATTCCACTTAGAATCTGATTTTACACCAATTACGAATGGCTCAAGTGTAAGACCAGCAATGAAATCTAAGCCGGTTGAACCTTCTGTTGCGCCAACAGCTGTTCCAACAATGGTGTATGTTCCGTACATGAGCATTTTGTAGCCGTCTGGTTCAGAATTGATGACATCATTTGTGCCTGTTCCTGTTGAGTTTCCAGTAATGTTTTCAACAATGAAATTCTGACCTGAAACTTCTGTCATCTTAGCTGCAAGGGCTCTTGCGAAGGTGTCTGTTCCACCACCGGCTCCCTGTGGAACTATAATTGTAATTGTTCTCTCTGGATCAGGGAAAGAAGAATTTCCTTCCTGAAGGCCCTGAGCGAATACTGTTGTCGCAGCAATAAGAGCTACCAACATAATTGCTAAAGCACGTTTCATTTCTAACCTCCTAATGAAACTAACCGCGTCTTATTTGCGGAAGGTTTTATAAAATTCTATAGGCTTCTGCAAAACTCTTATCGCAAGTTCATCTTGCAAAAACCTCTCCGATAAAAATTATATGCATGAAACTTTCTTAAAAGCAACAAAAACTTTTGAAAACGAAAGTTTTTGAGCAAAAGCTTCAGAAAAAGTTTCATTTAGGGAGGTAAAGACTGGATGTGTGATTATGATATGATATTAAAAAGGGCTGTATAATCAGCTTTAAAGCTATCCGCCATATAATAATTATGATCGTTTATTGGCCTTTCGCTGTTTATGGTATACGTAATGGAGATTTCAGATGTCTCAATATGCTTGTCTAGAGTACGAACTATTTTTTGTCGAGTCCAACTAGATATATTTCAAAGGAATCCTCTCTACATGCTTTGGGTTTGAAAGGTTTTGCCTTCTGGAACATTTCTCTCATCATCTTGAGTATTTCGACTTGTCCTCCTCCCTGGAATATCTTTATGACAAGGTTCCCATGTTCCTTGAGTTGCTCTCCGGCGAGTAATACGACCTCTTGAGCAAGATACTCAGAGCGTGTTGTGTCGACTGTACGGTTTCCTGTCGTCATAGGCGCTGCATCAGATATGATCGCATCATACGGTCCGAGTTCGATAAGACGGGCTCTGTTTTCCTTATTAAAGGCATCTCCGACTATTGCGGTAACAGTCGGGGGAACAGGATTAAGATTGAGTGGATTGAGATCAATAGAAACTATTTTTCCCTTTCCCTTTATTAGTTCCCTATGGGTGTAGAGCGTCCATGAGCCGGGGGCTGCCCCGACATCGAGTACGCTATCTCCCGGTTTTATCAAGTGGTGGGAGGCATTTATCTCCTCGAGTTTGTAGACACTCCGTGCAGGATATCCTTCTCTATGTGCTCTTTGTGTATATGAATCTGCTTTGTCTCGTCTGCTTGTAGCCATATCTTTCTTATTAAACAATCTTTTCTCTTCTTAATAAAGGTTGTTATAATCGCTTTTGTGAGAAATACGATAATCAATAGGCAATTTAAATATATTTATGTGAATGCATGGCTCTACTTAATTCTTGTCAATGTTGTCATCTTCTTGGCAGAGAGAATCTTTCCTGAATTAATCTATACAGTCTCTCTCGTTCCTGTTTATGTACACTATAGACATTTTTACTTCCAATTCTTGAGCTATATGTTTTCCCATGTTTCGTTCTGGCATCTTTTTTCAAATATGTTTGCGCTTTTTATATTCGGTCCACTAATTGAACGGAAGATAGGTTCAGGAGAATTCATCCTCTTTTATCTTATATGCGGGGCCTTATCTGCGTTGGCTTCATACTTTACATATTGGTATTGTGGAATGTATTACACGGTACTCTTGGGAGCTTCCGGTGCAATATATGCTCTTCTTTTCTTATTCTCCGTTCTTTTTCCGTCTGCTGTTGTTCTACTTTTCGGCTTGATCCCGATTAGAGCACCTCTTCTTATTCTAATATACTTTCTTATAGAATTCTTTAGTATGTTCTCCTCTGATGGAATAGCTCATATGGCGCATCTGTATGGAATTTTATTTGCCACGCTCTATTCTGTAATACGCATGAGAATGAATCCACTTAAGAGATGGGGGCTTCTATGAATATGAGAGAGGCTATAAGAAGGATAAGGTTTTCTCGCCCGATAAGAGATGTTTTGGCATTCAATGAAGGCAAACTTGATGTTGCAGTGACATCTTCCTCTCTTTTTTCTGATGTCAACTCCAATCTTCCTTCTTCTGATATCATCGAATACCTATACGATATATCATCCTCATCAAATGAGGAACTGAGGATAATTCTTCCAAAAGAGTGTACTCTTGAGAGTGTGAAGAAGATATATCTTAACTACCTTTCCCTTTCTATAAAGAAGGACTTGAAAGAGTACAGAACAATAATGATTAAGATAATCTCATTTCTTATTTTCGGCTGTGCTGTTCTCACTCTCTCATATTTTCTCGAAGGCTCAAGCGATAGAATATTCTACGATGCAGTGAACATCATAGGAGGTTTTGCCGTTTGGGAGGCTGCTGAAGTCTTCTTCTTTCAGCGAAGCGAGAAGAGGAAGGAAATCGTCATGAAGATTAGGCTTCTTGAAGCCGAGTGGTCTCAGTGTTAGAGACCGTACTCGTACCTTATATCTGCATATTGTTTCTTAATTACATTATATATGAGATCAAGCTTCTCGTTATGATGAATGAATGCGCTCTTCATCGCATTGATTGTGATCTTCTCGAGATCTTTTATCTCCATACCGTACTTTTCAACTGCAATACTCATCTCTTTTGTGAGATTCGTGTCACTCATGAGACGGTTGTCTGATGAGAGGAATACACGGAAATGGTTACGATAGAAGATGGGGAATGGATGCTCTTCATAACTTGAAACAGCTCCTGTTCCGACATTAGATGTAAGACACATTTCGAGTGGAATACGCTTATCCTCTACGTAATTTGCTAGGCTTCCCATCTTGATAATTTCTCCGTTTTCGATGGTCATGTCTTCCATGAGCCTAGTTCCATGACCGATTCTATCTGCATGGCATAGCTGTATGGCCTGCCATATGGACTCGAGCCCGAATGCCTCTCCTGCATGTATTGTAATGTTGAAATTCTTACTTCTTATGTAGTTGAATGCTTCGATGTGCTTCTTAGGTGGGTGACCACACTCGTCTCCCGCAAGATCGAAGCCGACAACACCACGGTCGGAGAATGCAACTGCAAGTTCAGCTATCTCAAGAGAGAGTGTGGGACTTTCGTTTCTCATTGCACATAAGATTAGTCCGTACTCTATTCCAGTCTCCTTCTTTCCTGCATCAAGACCACGTAGTACCGTTGTTACAACTTCTTCAAGATTGAGGCCGTTCTTTGTGTGAAGAACTGGGGCGAATCTTATTTCGGCATAGACCACGTTTTCTTTTGCAAGATCAATTATTTCTTCTTTTGCAACTCTAAAGAGAGCCTCTTTATCTTGCATTACGGCTGTCGTATAACGGAAGGTCTCAAGATATAGTGAGAGAGACTTTTTTACACATCCTTCTGTAAACCAGGCCTTTAATTCTACCGGATCGTATGAAGGAAGAGGGAGATTTCTCTCCTTTGAGAGTGCTATGATAGTTTGAGGTCTTAAGCCTCCGTCCAAATGTTCGTGAAGTTCAACTTTAGGTACTTTTCTGATTACATCTAAATCCAACATAGACTTATTATAACGAGTAATTATTATTAAACAAGAAAGAAAAGAATAAGCTAATGGCGACTTTTTTTAATATTTAATCAGTATCTTCTTTAATAAATTGTAATTAATTGTAGAAAAATCGTTATTTTTTCTCCCTTAAACTCTTTACAAAAAAACTATTGTTTATCATTATTTAGTCAATGGGAGACCGAATAATGTCAAAATCAAATGAATCATTAAATAAGAAATTGCTTCAAGCTGCTGTTTCTGCTACAAAAGCAAGAGACATCAAGGAACTCGTAGATAAGGGAGCAAATGTAAATTGTCATAACGAATGGGGACTTAGCCCTGTCATGCTTGCGAGCCAATACAATCACTCTGTTGCTGTTCTTAAGGAACTCATCCAGGATGGAGGCGATATAAAGGAATGTGAGCCGAAATATAAGTCTAACTCTCTTCACCTAGCTGCAAACTCTTCGAAGAATCCTAAGGTCATCGAGGCTCTCCTCGAGGCAGGAGCTGATCTCGAGTGTAAGAACTATCTTGGAGAGACTGCGTTGATTCTTGCTGTAAACACAAATAGCGAGACAAAGATTATTACTCAGCTTATAAAGAGCGGGGCAGATATCAACGCAACAGATTATCAGGGACATTCTGTTCTAGAGTATGCAAAGGCTGTTAAGAAGACATATATTGTCAACCTTTTGAAGTCACTCGGCGCCAACTAAGAATTGTTTTTTCAAGAAGAGGCAGTATCTTTAGCGGGTACTGCTTTTTTTCGTATGACACTCAGATCATAGTCCGAGGTGAAAGTCCTCAAGGAGCATAGCCCATTAGAGCCCCGTAAAGCTGTTGCAAGTTTCAAACCGTGAGGAGACAATATAAGGCGTTATCTAAAGGCGCCGAAATCCGAATGAAGAGTCGTAACCCTATAGCGTGAATTGGTATGGAAGAGAAGAAGGGCTATTGAGCTTATCCCGTGAGGTCTCCATAGCGCACGAGGTTTGACATCACTTGAAAATGCGTAGTAACAACGAATATGTGGCGTCAGCAGAGGGCATAGTAGCGAAAGAGACGGCCCGAACAATGATGAGTCTGACGGTTGTACGGCTGAGGCGCAATTTCGGCTAGGGCCACACAAACTTAAGATATTTGAACGGAAACGGGATAGGGGCACGCTTATTGGTGATAAGACGGGAACTAATCTCCTCTAGAGATTACTACGGGGCATTATTTCAAAGTTGAACCGAGTAGTGCCGACCGGCATGCTATGTGGTGTGAGAGGAGGGAGACAAAATTTCTCCTACTCGAGTGACTCGAGGCGTTTAGTGCCTAAAAATTGGGAAGTTGACATTATATTTCTCTTAGTTTTGTACAGAATTTTGCATAATTTTCGGAGTGCGATTCCGAATTTTTCGGAATTTCTATTGCAAGCAGATATCGCACAATATATGATAAAGCTATGATAAGACGACATTTAACCACAATTCTTGAAAAATATGCGACATATTTTCCGGTAGTTCTTATAACTGGAGCAAGACAGGTAGGGAAGAGCACATTACTCGAAATGAATTTAAAAAGCAAGGGACTGACCAGTGTTTCCTTTGACGAATTACAGGATAGGGAGCTTGCGGAGAATGATCCGAATTTGTTTTTCAGTATCAACAAGGCTCCTCTGATTATTGATGAGATACAGTATGCTCCGTCTATTTTCCGTAACATAAAAATTCTGGTTGACAATAATAGGCAAAATGGAATGTTTTTCCTGACAGGTAGCCAGTCTTTTAAGTTAATGAGTGGTGTTTCAGAAAGTCTTGCAGGGCGTATTGGAATACTGGAAATGATGCCGATATCGTTGAGGGAAGAAGAGGGAGAAAGTTTTCTAGAACCTTTTGTTCCGTCGGAGGAATATATATCGAAAAGGAACGGAAAGAGAGTTGATAATATTTGGAACAGGATTTACAGGGGCTTTTACCCTGAACTGATAAAGAATCCACAATTACCGCCTTCGGTATTTTACTCGTCATATGTTAAAACGTATCTCGAAAGGGATTTAAGAGAGATAATCAACGTCCACGATTTGGTTCTTTTTGAGAGGTTTTTACGAGTTCTAGCATATAGAAGTGGGAGTATTATTAACTATTCTGATATATCGTCGGTTTTGTCAATCAACGATAAGACCGTTAAAAGCTGGGTTGGAATTCTGGAGCAGAGTGGTTTGATATTCCACCTACAGCCATATTGTGGAAACAGTGAGAAAAAACTCACGAAATCCCCTAAGCTGTATTTCTCTGATACAGGGTTATTGTGTTATCTGCTTGGTGGAATTAATTCGGGAGAAGAACTTGAAAAGAACATATTTGAGAAGAAAGGTGCGGTATTTGAGACCTTTGTAATAAGCGAGATACGTAAATCATTTCTGAACGCAGGACAGGATTGTTTTTTATCATTTTACAGAGAATCAGGAACAAATCTGGAAGTGGATTTACTTATCGAGAAGGGGAACAAAATTTACCCCGTCGAGATTAAAAGCACAAAGACACCATCTGATGCTGATGGAAAAAACTTTAAAGTGTTGTCTAATATTAAGGGAAGAGAGATTGAATTCCCCGTTGTTGTTTGTGATGCAGAGAGAGTAGGGGCATTGCAGGGGAAAGTAGTTACGTTACCTCTGACATGGGTTTAACACTCTTTTGAAGTTGCTCGGCGCCAACTAGGAATTGTTTTTTCAAGAAGAGGCAGTATCTTTAGCGGGTACTGCTTTTTTCTTTGTCTATGGAAATAATCGAGGAAAAATGTAAAAATACGAATATCTCATATAATTCCGTTCACATGGCACGGAAGTCTCTACGGGAAGCCTAAACCCCACTATGAGAAAAAGGAGACCATATGAGATTAATAAAAGGCGATATCATAGAGGCTAGGACCTTTGGCTCTCTCAATACAATTAAGAACGGTTGTATAATTATAAACGATTGCGGAATCATCGAGGATGTAGTAGAGAATATTCCTGTTGGATTTAAAGGAGAAATAGAAGATTATACAGGCTCTCTAATTCTTCAAGGCTTTTGTGATATGCACTTACATGCCCCGCAGTTTCCTTTGCTTGGAATGGGAATGGATAGCTACCTTCTTGAATGGCTTAAAAAGTATGTTTTTTCAACTGAAGCTGAATTTAAAGATACCTCTTATGCTCGCTTAGTCTATTCAAAGTTGGCAGATACACTCATAAAGAACGGTACAACACGAGTTGCAATGTTTTCTTCCATCCATACCGATTCGACGATAGTTCTAATGGAAGAACTTGAGAAGAGGGGAATAAGTGGATATGTGGGAAAAGTTAATATGGACCGTAATGGAGGAAGTGGACTAGAAGAGACTACAGAGGAATCTAAAAGAGAGACGCTTAGGTGGCTCGAGATGGCACAGGATTTTAAGAAAATAAAACCAATTATCACACCTCGTTTTACGCCGTCCTGTACAGATGATCTCATGGCGTGGCTAGGGCGAATTGCTCAAAAGATGAATCTTCCGGTGCAATCTCATCTTTCAGAGAACCAGAATGAGATAAAGTGGGTGAGAGAACTCCATAGTGACACTACGCACTATTGGGAGACATATGATAAATATGGCCTTTTTAAAGATAATACGCTCATGGCCCATTGTGTCCACTCGGATGATGAAGAGTTGGATGCTATAAAGAGCCATAATGCAGTTGTTGTCCATTGTGCCTCCTCGAATTTAAATCTCATGAGTGGAACGGCCCGAGTCAGACATATGCTGGATATGGGAGTGAGGGTAACACTTGGAAGTGATATAGCTGGAGGCAGTGAGATAGCAATGTATAAGGTTATAGCATCAACTGTCGCGGCGAGTAAGTTTCGTCGGATGAGCGATGATTATTTGAGTGACGCATTGACACTTTGTGAAGCGTATTATCTCGCCTCATCCTCTCCTCAAGAGTACTTCGGCGAGAAGCCCGGCTTTCAAAAAGGAAATAGGTTCAGTGCGATCATTGTTGATGACTCTTCATTCTCTCCCTCCAAAAGGGAGCTGACTCTTTTTGAGAGATTCGAGAAGGCTATATATCAAATGGATGATAGAGCAATCAAGAAGGTCTTCTTATAAAAAGCTCTCTCTCTTAGTTTCTTCTCTTCTTTTTACCTTGAGGATTTTCGATGTAAGAGGAATTGTAATCAAGGGAACAAGGGATGACTCTACTACAAGTTCGATTATCGTTTGAGATATAACAGATGAGAAGATGTCCTTCCATGCCATCTCGTAAACAGATAGCCCTATTGGGGCGAATGCAAGTGTCATAAAGATACAATTGTCAAAGAACTGTCCGATAAGTGTGGAGAAGGAGGCTCGGATGAAGAAGAGGATCTTATTCATCCTTTTCTCTTCTTTTAAATGTTCCTTCATGGATGCAATGATTCTTATGTTGATAACATTACCGCACCAGAAGGCAAGTGCACTGCTTATAATCGTTCTTGGGCCGTTTGAAAAGACAAGTGAAAATGCGTGAGCTTGTTCATAATACTCTGGAAGTGTGGGGATAAATACTATAAAGCGCCCAACAAGCATAGCACAGAATGAGACAACCGCTGCTATGTTTATAACCTTTACGCTCCTCTCTTCGCCCCATACCTCTATGATTATGTTGCTTATGAGGAACGTCCCCCAGCTTACAAGAAGTCCACCGTCACATATGATGATGCTGCTTCCAAAAGAAAGAGCTTTCATACAGAAAATATTCATCGTTACCGCGATGACCGTATACGTCACAGAAAGCAGAAGAAACCAGTCTTCTTCCGAGTATTGTTTTTTCTTTGTCATAATTTAATCCATAAAAAAAGAGAGGGGTGGCCCTCTCTTATAGAGAAGCGCTTAGCCTCTTATCCATTCCTTATCAACCACCTCTGAGTTGATTTTGTCAATCTCTTTGTTGATTTCCTTTTTTATTTCGTCGGCAAGATCCGAGATAAGATATGTAGTCTCTTCTCCACTTTTTCTGAGTTTTACCTCTACCTTACCTTCCTTATAGGAACGATTTCCGAGTGTGATACGGATAGGAATTCCGATTAGATCGGCATCGGCAAACTTTACGCCAGCAGTCTCGTTTCTGTCATCATAGAGAACCTCTATTCCAGCCTTCTCGAGAGATGAGTAGATTTCATCAGATACTGCTTTATCTTTTACAAGTGATACAAAGTGTACCTGGTAGGGTGCAACCGTAATCGGGAGACAGAGTCCTTTCTCGTCATTGTATTCTTCACATAGACAAGCTAGTAGTCTTCCGACTCCTATGCCGTAGCATCCCATGAGAACGGGTTTCTGCACACCATTTTCATCCTGATAGGTACAATTCAAGGCTGCAGAGTAACGTGTTCCAAGTTGGAATATATTACCAATTTCGATTCCCTTACTTGCTGTAAGAGGTTTACCACACTTAGGACAGGGGTAGCCGTCACGAGCTGATGCAATATCACTAACGATAGCTCCAGAGTAGTCTCTGCCGTAATTTGTGTTGAGATAATGAAAGCCTACCTCATTTGCTCCGGCAACAAAGTTATTAGAGGAAGCAACAGAGTCGTCAACGCAGAGTATGAAGCCCTTTTTCGCTCCAATTGGGGATGCAAAACCCGGGACCATACCGTATGCAGTAATCTCCTCGTCATGAGCGGGCCTGAGGGAATTGGCTTTCACTGCATTACTGAGCTTATTCTCTTCAACTTCATAGTCGCCTCTGATTATTGCTGTGACGAGCTTATCTGACTCCTCTCCAGTCTTATCATCTACGAAAGAGCCGACGAAAAATACTGCCTTTGCCGTCATTCTGGGGTCTATATTAAGGAAGGATGCAAGTTCCTCGATAGTCTTACTCTCTGGAGTTGCTATTTTCTCGAGTGGTTTGAGGTCTCCTGTAAAATATTCCTTTTTGAATTTGGCAACCTGCCTATTTTCAGTGTATCCACACTCTTTACATGTGATGATTGTGTCTTCACCTATAGGAGAGAGATACATATATTCATGGCTGATCTTTCCTCCCATCATTCCTGTGTCAGCGCCAACTGCGATTGCTGGAAGACCACAACGCTGATAGATACGGAAATATGCCTTATATTGATCAGCATATGCCTCGTTAAGAGATTCCTCGGATGAATGGAAAGAGTATGCATCTTTCATGGTAAACTCTCTTACTCTTATGAGGCCTGCTCTAGGTCTTGGGTCGTCACGCCACTTTGTCTGTATTTGATAGACCATAACAGGAAGGCGCTTATATGAATCAATCTCGCCCTTTGCGCAGTCTGTGACAGTCTCTTCATTCGTCATTGCAAGAACCATATCTCTGCCGTTACGGTCCTTGAATCGTCCCATTTCCTTATCTATGGAGTAGTATCGTCCCGTCTCCTTCCAGATGTCTGCAGGATTGACGACACTCATGAGTATCTCCTGTCCTCCTATTCTGTCCATCTCCTCTCTGATTATGGCTTCAATCTTTTTAGTAGATCTCACGCCGAAAGGTAGAAGAGTGAATATTCCAGCGCCGAGCTGACGGATGAACCCTGCTCTAAGAAGATTTTCATATCCTTTGGTGTCTGCACTATTGGGTGCTTCCCTTAGGGTCTTTGCAAACATTTTTGACATTCTCATAACTTTTATCTCCAGACGGGTTCATTATAGAAAAAGAGAGGGACAGTAACAAGAAGCGTTAATTTGATATCCTATTTTTTCATGCTTTGTGTTACTATTAAATATATGACGATGGAACACGATAAAGAAGAGGTTGCTTCCTTCATGGTGAAGTGTTATGAAAGGGGACTTACAACTCTTACGGGCGGAAATGTAAGTAAGAGAGTAGGTGGCGTTATGCTAATAACACCATCGGGAAAGGATAAGTCTTGTCTCAATAAAGACGATATCGCAGTTGTAGATATAGAGAGAGGAGAGAATCTAACTCCAGATAAGAAGCTCAGCATAGAGAGCGAGATGCACCGCCTAATCTATATAAAGCGTAAAGATGTAAACGCAATATGTCATTCCCATCCGACTTACGCATGTCTTTTCAGCGCTTCAGGAGAGAGCATTAACACATCTCTTATCGCAGAAAGCTATTATCTCTTAGATAGAGTTGAGAAAGTTGAATATGCCAGGATGGGAACGCTTGAGCTTGCTCAAAAAGTGAGTGAGGCCGTCGCCTATGGATGTAATGCTGTATTACTTGAAAAACACGGAGCGTTAACTCTTGGAGAAAGCCTTACTGGGGCATTTGATAGGCTTGAAGTGTTAGAGGTGACTGCAAAACTTACACTGCTATCACATATAGTAAAGACTGAAAATCTGACAGAAGAAGAAAAAAAGGAGATAGCGCTGATGCGCTAGAGTAGCATGGAAAAGAAAAAGAAAGATGAATTGGACGAGAAAGCCTTCTTAATCAGAAGTGCAACAATCAGGGAAATCGCCTCATTCGGAACAGGACACATTGGAGGCGCGATGAGTATATGCGATCTTCTTGCATTACTCTATTTCGATAAGATGAATATTGACCCTAAAAATCCGAAGAAGGAGGATAGGGATCGCCTTGTTGTTTCGAAGGGACACGCGGGGCCAAGTGTCTATGCAACTCTTGCCCTCAGAGGTTTTTTCCCTATGGAAATGCTTTCTACTCTCAATAGAGGAGGAACAAATCTACCGTCGCATTGTGATATGCTAAAGACTCCCGGAATAGACTTTACAGCAGGTTCCCTCGGACAGGGGTTTTCTGCTGCAATGGGTATAGCATTGGGAAACAGAGTCAAGAATGTTGATGCCTGGACCTATACAATTATCGGAGACGGAGAGAGCCAGGAAGGACAGATATGGGAGGCTGCAGAATTTGCAGGGGCGCAAAAGCTGGATAAGGTAATTGCCTTTGAAGACCTTAACGGCCAGCAGCTTGATGGCTATACAAAGGATATAATTCCTGAGGAAGTCGAGAGTGTTGTAAAACGCTGGGAGAGTTTTGGTTGGGATGCCGTTAGTGTTGATGGTCACGATATCGGAAAACTAGATGAGAAAATAGAGAGGGCGAAAAAGACTCCAGGAAAACCTCATATGATTATTATGATAACACAAAAGAGTCGCGGCTATGTCTTTGGAGAAGGTGTGAAGGCGAATCACTCGATGCCTATTACCCCAGAGAAGGCAGAAGAAGCTGTGGAAATTCTTGAAAAGAGAAGAGGTGAGTGAAATGAAGAGGGATGCACACGAATTTAACCATTATAAGGAAGCCGTAATTGGCGCTGTTTGTGATATAGCTCGTACAGATGATAGGGTCTGCTTTATAGATTCCGATCTTTCATCATGTATAGGTTCAACAACATTCCAGAAGGAATTTCCGACTAGGTTCTTTAATGCCGGTATTGCAGAAGCGAATATGGTCGGAGTTGCTGCGGGACTATCAAGTGTAGGCCTTATCCCCGTTATCCATTCCTTTGGATGCTTTATGTCGCGTCGTGACTACGATCAACTCTTCATATCGCTGGGATACACGCACCAAAGAGCTATCTGTATAGGATCAGACCCAGGAATAACGGCACAAGCTAATGGAGGAACGCACATGCCGTTTGAGGATATAGCACTTATGAGACAAATTCCAGGATTTGTCATCATAGAGCCCAGTGATGCGCAGTCTCTCTATGATTTAACTTGGCAGGTCTACAAATCGGGTAAAAATGCATATATACGCACCCCGCGTAAGGGAATCAACTATCGCTATACACTCTCCGATAAAATAGAATTGGGCAAGGCCATCGAACTAAAAAAAGGAGATGATGTTACAATAATTGCCACAGGTATTGTAATGGTGGACGGAGCAATGGAGGCTGCAGATATTCTTGAGAAGAAGGGGATTAAAGCAACTGTTGTGGATCTCCATACAATACGACCTCTCGATGAGGACCTCATAAGAAAGACCGCAGAGCGCACAGGGCACGTTCTTGTTTGTGAAAACGGACGTTATGCAGGAGGAATAGGCGAGATGATAGCATCTTATCTAGCAACGGTGTCTCCCTGCAGAATGGCATTTCTCAATGTTGGAGAGAGATTTGGAGAAGTTGGAAACCTCGCATACCTCAAGGCTCAATTCGGCTTTACGGGCGAGAATATCGCTTCTAAGGCCGAGGAACTATTGAAGTGAAGATAGCTTTGGAGACAATTCCCCTCTGGGATGCTCTTAAAGAAAACACAGAGTGCCCGATATGTTCTCTTATGAAGAAGGCAGAGGAGGATAGTGTAAGGTACTATCTTTCCTCTGCAATTATGACGAGTGAAGTGAGGATAAAGACCAATACATTCGGCTTCTGTCCTCATCACTATACTCTACTCTCTGAAGAAGGCAATCCTCAAAGCCTTGCTCTCACGATGGATACCTACTATGGTGAGAATGAGCGTCTTTTGAAAAAAGATTTTGAGGCGATAGAAAATTCAGGAAATGAAAAGGCTCTGAGAAAAGCCGTTGAGAAATTTAAAAAAGATGCTCTTAGCCGCGAAAGGGGATGCCTTATATGTACAAAGATGAAAGATCGCCTCTATCGTTATACATATACCCTTGTCTCTCTTGCAATTAAAGATAAAGAGTTCAGAGAGGCATTCTTTTCTTCCAAAGGGCTTTGCCTTCACCATACATTGATTACTTCAGATACTGCAAAGGATGTTATTGGTAAAGGTGAGTACATGCTCTTTCAGAAGAAGCTCTTTGCTCTCTTATCATCATCTCTCGCGAGAGTAAGAGAAGACGATTGGTGGATGACTCAAAAGTATAAGAGTGAGAATATCGATAAGCCATGGAGAGGAAGTGAGGATGCTCATAAGCGCGCTGTCTTCAAACTTATAGGAGAAGCTCGTGTAATAGATCCTCTAAAAGAGTAATTTATTTTTTCTTCTTCGTTTTCTTTGAGAAGAGTGATGGCTCTTCTTTTTTCTTCTCATCCTTTATAAGGCATTTCTTTAAAAGCTCTTCACTGAAATCGATTTTGTTTATATGAAGATATTCTAAGTAATTATCTTCGAATCTATAGATGAGGATATAATCCTTCTCTTCAAGAAGCGAGAATGCGAGAGTAAGGCGTGGTTTATGTGACAGATGATAGTTCTGTGCCTTATTCTTCTCCTCTGTTGTCAGATACGTATTCGACCAAAAGATTGCCAAAATCTCATTGCCCTCTTTTGTATGTACGAGGATATCTGTCTTGTCGTAGTCGATATCGACAAGAAAGGATGGAAAGTTCTTTTCTATACACAATGCGATACGGTGTGAGAAGGTGCTTTTTTTTCGTCTCCTATCATCTATAGGGGAGGATGCAAAGTAATCAAGCATGGATTGCCTGAAAGATGAAAAACACTCTATCTTCTCTAAATTACGTCCCATGGATATATTATTGACTCATTCTTCGATTAATGAAAGGTGGAAAATAAAAAAGTAGACCTCCGGTTTTTCCGGAGGCCAGTCTTATTTTGTTGATTTTTTCTTCTCGTCGATGATAAGTCCAAGTTCATCAAGCTGACTCTGGTCAACCCAATTGGGTGAGTTATCCATCGGAGAGAGGGCAGCTGTGTTTTTCGGGAAGGCTATAACTTCCTTAATCGATGACTGGTTAGCACAAATCATGCATAGTCTATCGATACCAGGTGCGATTCCTCCGTGTGGTGGTGGAGAGAACTTGAATGCATCAAGCAAGAACCCAAACTTATATTGCGCTACATCGTCAGGAATATTACAGATACGGAAGATTCTCTTCTGCAATTCTATATCGTGGATTCTGATTGATCCTGATGCAAGCTCATAGCCGTTGAGAACTAGGTCGTAGAGGTCTCCCTTTACTGACCCCGGGTCGCTCTCAAGAGTATCGAGGTATTCAACTTGAGGCATGCTGAACATGTGGTGTGCAGCTTCCCAATGGCCCTCGTCCTCATTGTATTCGAAGAGCGGGAAGTCGATGATCCAGCAGAATTCATATCCCGGTTTGATGAGATTGAGAGTGGCGCCGAGTTTGTTTCTCACAGCTCCCATCGACGTACAGCACTTCTTCCACTCGTCATGAGCAATCATGAGGATTATATCGCCGTCTTTTGCACCTGTTTGAGAGAGAACATTGCTCTCCATTCCTGCAAAGTACTTTGAAACACCTCCCTGGAGAGTTCCGTTCTCTATTTTCATCCAGCAGAGGCCCTTTGCTCCATATATCTTTGCACAATCTTCGAGCTCTGTGATGTATTTACGTGTATAATCGTGGCCTTCAGTTTTCGGGGCGACGATATATTTTACATATCCACCTGATGCGAGTGTGTCCTTAAAGAGTGAGAAAGTCGACTTTTCAGCCCAGGAGGATGCATCCTTTATTAAGAGATCGAATCTTAAATCAGGCTTATCACAGCCGTATGTATTCATTGCATCATGATATGTGATTCTTCTAAAGTGCTTCGGAAGCTCTGTTTTCATAACATCCTTAAAGACGTAGTTGAAGAGGTCCTCCATAAGAGAGAGAACATCATCTCGCTTTACAAAGCTCATCTCAATATCTAGCTGTGTGAATTCTAGCTGTCTGTCTCCTCTTGGGTCCTCGTCTCTGTAGCAGCGTGCAACTTGGAAGTATTTATCGAATCCCGATACCATCAATATTTGCTTATAGAGCTGTGGAGATTGAGGGAGCGCGAAGAACTTTCCAGGATAGATACGTGACGGAACAAGGAAGTCTCTTGCTCCTTCAGGGGTGGAACGTATGAGCGTTGGAGTCTCTATTTCATAGAAGTCCGTCTTATAGAAATATTCACGGATTGATTTGATAAGCTCATGGCGTAGCTTTATTCTATCCTGCATTCCCTTGGTTCTGAGATCGAGGAATCTGTATTTGAGTCTTAAATCTTCTCTTGCACTGTTTTCTTCTTCAATCATGAATGGCAGTACAGCACATTGGCTCAATATTTGGATATCGTTTGCCTTGACTTCGACTTCTCCTGTTGCCATATCTGGATTAATCATTTCGTCAGGTCTTCTTCTTACGATACCTTTTACAGCAATACAATACTCAAGTTTGAGTTCTCCTGCTGTTTTCTGTAATTCAGGAGAGGCATCATCATCCACTACAACCTGTGTCAGACCATAGCGGTCACGAAGGTTGATGAAGTGAAGAGCGCCGTGATTACGGTCTCTGTGTACCCAGCCATTGAGGATGACAGTTTTACCTTCGTCCTTTGCTCTGAGCTCTCCACAGGTGACTGTTCTCTGCATAAAAGCTTCTTCCATTTTATTTTCTCCTTTTCGAGTTGCGTTTATAGTAACACCACAGAAAAATCTTTTCTAGAATAATGTGATAACAAAGTAGAAAGATAGCAGCGTCTATTTAGCCTCATTTTTGCAATCGATAATGGTTTTAATTATATGATTTTAAAGTGGAGTATATTAAGAAAAAAGAAGGTGAAAAGTTTAGTCTTTCAATAATTACGATCTTCTAATTTTTTCAGATAAAATCATACATTCTGCAATTGTTTTGTACGATTTTCTAATAAAATAAAGGATGTATAAGGAAAAAAACGATAAATATTTTGAATAAAAATTGGTGAAAGTTGTGTACATGCTTAATCAAAATATATAGACTAGTGAAGAAAAAAAGAGAGGATTACCCAGTCAGGGCAAAGAAAAGTTAGCTTCATACGAAATCTCCTTGTGCTTCTTTCCTTTAAATCTTCTTTTTGTGGTTATATTTAACTGCTGTTTTTTGTTTTTATCAGCCAAAAGGGTTAATCTATTCAGAGATTCTCAATTCCCCCTCCTTTAAAACTGAATGAGATACCTTTTGGCTGTTTTATTTTGAAATTCTTTTTGAGATAATTCGGTAAATCCATCTTGAAGTAAAACGACATTCTTCCTTTAGGGCGACCCTTTCTTCTTGAGTAAGACTCTCTCTTATGACTCTAATGTCATCTTCTCTGATATTCTCCTCTCCAAGTGTTTTTATTGCTTGGACTATTATTCTTGTCTTATATGAGAGGTTTTCCATATCTCGCCGCGATGTTTTTTTAAAGTGAATTGAAGTGTCGTAAACATTATACGTTCGGTAAGGTCCTGAAGAGAGAAATGTGTTCTCTTCATATGGAAGCTCTCTCAATCCCAATTCTTCTAGGCATCTCTCTCCTATTGGTGTAATCGTCCAATTGAATTTTCCAGCTATGGCCGCGGCCGTATCATCTATCGTAGGTCTCTCTTCTGTAGCGCTATTCTTGTAATATAGGCCGGACAAAATGCGTATGATTAATTTTCTCCTCTCGAGTCTCAGAAGCGCTTTCTTTGTAGCTTCGTAGCTTCCATAATTGAGAAAATCGTAAATAGAGAAGATCTTAAGGCGCGGCGAAGTTAGTATTTTGTCCTCTATTCGTCTTTGGGTGTCCGACACTATTCTCTCCATGAATGAGTATGCAATTACGTTATAGTTTGATATTAAGAAATTAATTTCATATGATCAACTATTCTATTATGAAGAGATGTAATTTATTTTAGCTTAAGATGTTGTATATTATTATATAATATGGGAGTTCTAATTTAATAAGTTTATTTTTTTGTTGGAAGAAAAAATAATTAAATTCTGTGAAATTAGTTTAAAGAGATACCCCCAATAATGGAGGTATCTTTCAATTGTTGTTAAATCTGTTGTCCCAATCTCTTTCTTTGTCGAGAGTATCGTTTTCCATACTGTCTACTTTTCTTTTGAGATTATCGTATTCCTTTTCTATGTCGTCATCATCTTTTTCTCGATAGACTGCATCGGACGCGTGACGTTTACTTTTGTTATATTGTCTTCCTCTTCTATATTCATCGCATCCGATTATGTCGTCTCTAGTCTGCTCGGGGAGGATAAGAGCTAGAAGAAGATAGATTATCACAACGGGTGCAATAGCTGAGAAGAGTGCGATTAAGATAACAACAAGACGCAATGTGTCTACAGATAACCCTCTCCACTCACCCAGTCCTGCTATTACTCCGAATATTTGCCCCCTTGGGGATCGTGTCCACCTGAGTGTGCGTACTTCTGCCATTTTTATGCCCCCTTATATTTCCTATTTTTTAATATTGTATCTAGATTATCGAGCCTTTTATTAAGATTGTTGATATCTTTTTCTATCATCTCGTGTCTTTCGCTTAAATAACAAATTAAGACAATGAGTACAAGGAGAGACGCTGGAATATAAAATGCATTCATCATTCAAGGCCCTTTTCCTTCTTCATTTTCAAGAGTTCCTCTTCAATTTTCTCATCTCTTTCCATTGTCTTGAATTTTGTCTCTAGTGATTCCTCTTCTTTTACTCTGTTGAGTTCTGTGTAGGCATTCATTCTGTTGATTCTGTTTTCAAGGTCCTCAAATCGTGCATTTAGATTTACTGTTTCCTTTTCTCTCTCTCTAGCTTTTTGACTCTCCCTTTTAAGTGTCTCGAGTTTCTCTTTGGAAGATCTGATTTTCTCTTCAAGAGTAGCTATCTCATTCTTTCCTTCTTCTATCGTGTTCTTTAATGCTACGAGACTCTTCTTAATTCTCTCCGCCTCTTCTGATGAGCTCTTTTTCTCAATAAGGGCTTCACGTGCTAGGTCTTCTTTGCCTTTTAGAAGAGCAAGCTCTGCTCTCTTCTCCCAGCGCTTTACAGTATCTTCAGCCTCTTTTATTTTATTGTCCAGTCTTATGGCTTCTGCCATTCTAGAAGAAGTTGTTGACTTGAGATCTATGACTGTATCTTCCATTTCACTTATCATCAAGCGCAGCATCTTCTCCGGGTCTTCAGCCTTATCCAAAAGGGAATTGATGTTTGAATTAACGATGTCTTTAAATCTGGTGAATATACCCATGTTTTAAATCTCCTATGTCTCTTAGAATACAAAAGCTGTGCCAAATTACTGTAATTTCAAGTTGTATATTGAGTTGGGTTTTGCAGAGAATGCAACAATATTTCATAATACTTGGTATTTTTCGCCTATATGTGTATAATTAACCTATGAATAATATAAATGAGACGCTTGGCGAGAGTGCTGAGTATCTTGAGATGCAGACGAGGATAGCAGAAGTCGCCCAAATAGATAGACCCGTTCTTTTTATAGGAGAGAGGGGAACGGGTAAGGAGAAGGCTGCGCGAAGAGTGCATTATATGTCATCGCGATGGGATAAACCCCTCGTGACTGTGAATTGTGCCTCACTTCCCATGAGCCTTATAGAAAGCGAGCTCTTTGGGTATGAGAAGGGGGCATTTACTGGAGCATATCAAAGGAGAAAGGGGAGGTTCGAGGAAGCTGATGGTGGGACTCTCTTTCTCGATGAAATTGCGCTCATTCCTCTGTCTGTTCAAGAGAAGATTCTACGTGTTGTTGAGTATGGTACATTCGAGCGTCTGGGCTCATCAGAGACAAAAAATGTGAATGTAAGAATAGTTGGGGCTACGAATGCAGATCTCAAGAGAATGTGCAAAGAAGGAAAGTTCAAGGAGGATTTACTCGACAGGCTTTCCTTTGATGTTATCTTCGTTCCTCCCTTGAGACGGCGTGGAGACGATATTCTTCTTCTTGCCGAGTACTATGCACTAAGTATGGCGAGGGAGTCAGGAAAGGAGTTCTCTCCAATTTTCTCCGAGAATGTGAAGAAAAAGCTTCTTTCTTATCCGTGGCCGGGTAATATAAGAGAACTCAAGAATACGATAGAGAGAGCTGTATATAAGTCGGAGTCTGGATACATAGATAGTATTGTTTTCAATCCATTTCTCAATCCTTATGAAAAAGAAGAGATTGAGACAGAGGAGGACCCCTTCTCTTCATATAGGCTGGAGTCATTTCTTACTGCCCGTGAGGATTTGGACATGTCATTTATAAGGCGTTCCCTCGAGGACGGTGGGGGCAATCAGAAAAAAGCCGCTGAACTACTTAATTTAACATATGATCAATTTAGGGGAATCTACCGTAAGTACGAAAAAAGGCTTAATCTAACTAGAGAAAAAGGTGAAGCGAGACTATGAGCACATTATATATGGTGGCAACACCAATTGGAAATCTGGAGGATATAACTCTCCGGGCACTCAGAATACTCAAAGAAGTCGATGTCATAGCATGTGAGGATACACGCCACACAGAACTTCTTTTATCGCATTATGAGATCAAGAAAAGGCTAATTAGTTGCCATTCGTATAACGAAGAGGAATCTGCAGACGGCATTATCGCACTCCTTGATGAAGGAAAGAATATAGCATATTGCTCTGATGCTGGTACTCCCGGGATATCGGACCCGGGAAGTAGACTGTGTGAGAAGGTGAGAAAACTCTCTGATCATAATATAGTCCCCCTTCCCGGTCCTAGTGCTTTCGTTACTCTTATTTCTGCTTGCGGGAGAATCGGTAAGGCGTTTACATTTGAGGGTTTTCTCTCTCCAAAGAAGGGACGCAGGGAGAGGCGATTGAGAGAACTCATGGAATGCGGGAATTCATTCATCATCTATGAGTCTCCATATAGAGTGCTAAAGACTCTCGAGGAATTGAGAACTTATAAGATAGAGCGTGTAATTGTTGGCAGGGAACTGACGAAATCTCATGAAGAGATTCTTTCAGGTAGTGTTGATGAAATAATTCTCTCCTTCAAAGAAAGATTAGCGATAAAAGGGGAGTTTGTCATTCTTGTTCTTCCGGGGGAGTCTTGTGATAACGATAAAGAAGATTAAAGGTCTCAAAGAGAGGGTGAGAGTGCGTAAACTAGGCGAGATTTTTTATATTGCCTCTGTCTCTTCTTTGGATGAAGGCTACATTAAAGATGCGTTTTGTCTACTCCTCTCACAAGACCTTCTTTCTACTAAGGATAGAGAAGATATCCTCTATTTCTATTCCCGTGGTGGAAGAGAGGACTATGCCGATATCTACTACAGGTGTCTCGATATTCTAGGTGAGAGTGTTGCTGATTGGGACAAGAAGGATGAGGAAGGGAATATAGATTGGAAGAGAAGAATTGTTTTCGATCATTTTCTCTATCTTGATCATCTGCGTTCTCCATATAATGTGGGGTCGATATTTCGTTCATCCGAAGCCTTCGGAGTAGGAAAAATCTACCTCTCCCCCGGGTCGGCGTCTCCTCTTCACGAGAGGGCAAAGCGTACAAGTATGGGAACTACCGACGCAGTTGAATGGGAATGGAAGGAGAAGGAAGATATTTCTTCATACCCCGTATTTGCTCTTGAACTCGGAGGGGAAAGCATACAATCATTTGAATTTCCAAAGAGGGGAATATGTATCATAGGAAGTGAGGAAGAAGGTGTCTCTAAAGAGGGCTTAAGGATGGCCGACAGGTCTCTTGGAAGAGTTTCAATTAAACAATATGGTGTAAAAGGCTCAATTAATGTAGCATCAGCAGTAGCTATTTTATTACAATATTGGGCAAATAGTGAGGAAATTAATGGAAAATAGAGAAAGCTTCAAAAGTAGATTGGGGTTCTTACTTGTCTCTGCTGGCTGTGCAATCGGAATTGGAAACGTATGGAAGTTTCCATGGCTTGTTGGTCAGTATGGAGGAGGAATCTTCGTTTTAATATACCTTGTATTCCTTGTTATCATGGGAGTGCCTGTGCTAACAATGGAAATCGGAATCGGAAGAGGAAGCAGGAAGAGTACTGTAAACGGCTTCAAGGCTCTTGAGAAGAAGGGTTCTCGCTGGCACATCGAGGGATATTTCTCCATAGCAGGGTGTTACCTTCTTTTGATGTTCTATCATTCTGTTGCAGGATGGATGCTCGATTACACATATAAGTTCCTAACTGGTGCCTTCACTCCTTCAGTGGATGTTAATAGCGTCTTCCAGGAAATGCTTGCATCTCCTCTTGAGAGCATCATATTCATGTTGCTAGCAGTTATTATTGGCGTCGTCGTTTGTGCACGCGGACTACAAAACGGGGTCGAGAAGGTCGATAAGGCCATGATGCTTGGACTACTGGGTCTCATAATTATTCTTGTAATACACTCGTTTACACTTCCGGGTGCGGGAGAGGGATTGAAGTTTTATCTTGTCCCTTCTCTTTCTGCTATTGGGGAACATGGACTGTGGAATATCATAGTGGCGGCAATGAATCAATCGTTCTTCACGCTCTCTCTCGGTATATGTGCAATGGAGATTTTCGGCACATATATGAGTAAGGATCATTCCCTTCCAGGAGAGGCTGTCCGTATTTGTTCTCTTGATACTTTCGTTGCATTCTCATCTGGACTTATCATATTCCCTGCTTGCTACAGCTATGGCATAACACCGGACGCAGGACCGTCGCTTATCTTCATAACTCTCCCTAATGTATTTATTAATATGGCTGGAGGAAGGATTTGGGGCACGCTCTTCTTTGTCTTCATGAGTTTTGCTGCAATGAGTACTGTAATTGCAGTTATGGAGAATATAATTGCATCCTTTATGGATACATTCGGATTCAGCAGAAAGAAGAGTGTTATTGTAAATGCAATTGCTCTAACGGTGCTCTCGCTTCCCGTTGCATTTGAATATAATTTCTTCAGTGGAATTAAAGTTATAGGAAATAGAGGCTTCTTGGACAGCTGGGACTTCCTTGTAAGTAATCTCCTTCTTCCTCTTGGAAGCCTTGTTATGTGTCTCTTCTGCACTTGGCGCTCAGGATGGGGATACGATAACTTCATCAAAGAAGCAAATACCGGAAGTGGACTCAAATATACTTCTTCGAAAGTTCTCAAATTTTATTTGAGTTACATTCTTCCTTTGATTATCATTGCAATCATCGTTGTCGGATTGATTTAAAATGGGGCCTCAAATGAGGCCTCTTATTTTATACTTTGAGATGCTCGCCAAAGCGACTTCAATTCGTCTTCAATGTACTTATTGATGGTACCGTCCTGCCAGCGATTCTTTCTGTCGCGTTCTCCCATTTTCAATCCTGACATTAGCTCTAGTCCTTCATCTATCGAACTTATCGTCCATATGTGGAATGAGCCTTCATCGAGAGCCTTTTCAATGTGATAAGGCAGAATCAACGACGTCTTATTTTGATATGGAATTATTACACCTTGTGTTCCGGTGAGAGAACATGTTTTACATGCATTGAAGAAGCCTTGTATCTTTTCATTTATGCCTCCCACCGGCTGGAGTTCTCCCATTTGGTTTACAGATCCGGTTACTGCTATATCTTGTCTAAGTGGAAATTGTCCTATAGCAGAGAGAAGAGCATAGAGCTCGGCTGAAGATGCACTGTCTCCATCTACGCTGCCGTAACTTTGCTCAAAGCATATACCGGCATATAGTGATAAGGGAAAATCCTGTGCATACATGTGCCTAAGGTATCCCTCGAGAATCAAGAGTCCTTTATCGTGTATATTTCCACTCAGTCCTGCCTCGTGCTCGATATTGACGATTCCTTCAGTTCCCGGTGCGACTGTCGCACTTATAACGCATGGAGTTCCGAAGCTTGTTAGAGCTCTGTCCATGACTGCAAGCCCGTTGACGACGCCTATTTTCTCGCCTTTAAGCGACATAACCATCGTCCCATCCTTTATTTCGCTGTTGATATGTTCTTCTGTAAGGGATGAAAAATAGTCTCGCTTTTCGAGGGCATGTTGGACATTCTCTCTTTTTATTATCTTCTCGCCGTTTGTAAGAGCGTCTAGATTCGCTTCATCAAGAAGGTCTCCGAGAATAGAGAGCTGAGTTGTAAGCCTTGTTCTGTCTTCGGCAACTTGAGAGGAGTAGCGTAGGATTTCTCTATAAGCGCTGTCGTCTCGTTCGAGCATATTTTCGCCCTCTTTCTTAAGATAACTCACTGTTCCGTTGATATTCTCTTTTGTCATAGCCATCGAGAAATCAAACTCTGGAGAGACTTTGAAGTATCTGAAGAAGGTTTCATCTTTGTCCGCTATCTTCTCATATATCTCTTCAGACCCTGTTAATATAACTTTTGTTAGGAGTGCAATAGGGCTTGGCCTAATTGCTCCCATCATCTCTCCTTGTACGGCAGTACTCGAAAGGGAACGCATTGTCATATCTAGGTAGCGCTTCAGCGTGAGCCAAAGCTCTTCGTTATCACATATCTCGGAGGCTGAGAGAACTAAAAATCCTCCTCCTGCCTCTTGGTAGCTGCCGCATCTTACTCTTAGGTGGGGTGCTGTCTCTTCCTTGTCGATGAAGCCGAAGAGAGATGTCTTTGAGGGATGAGCCTCTATAACCAGGGGCCGCCTTGTCGAGGCACTTCTATCGAGGACAATGTTTATCGTCCAGGCTAGGGGGAGAATATCGTATTGAGGAAGAGAAAGGAGGAATTTTTCGAGTTTAGCGTTATCGCCCCATTTCTCGATTAAGCTTTCTTTTGTTGTCTTATTCTCTTTTAGAAAATCGAGATCCTTTTGGAATTCTCTTGCTTTTCCCTTTTCAAATGTTACTGCAATGGGCCTTGTCGGATGACTTGTGTTATATAAATATGCTGCATCTTTTAAAAAAGAGAGATTCTTCTCGATTTTCCGTATTTCTTCGTTGAGTGCTGTTAATTTTCCCGAGCCCTCGTCTCCCGAGAGAAAGATATTATATCCTGGACGCGATATATTGAGGCCGAGTCTTAATAGTCCCATTGCCTTATCCTGTCCTATAATCTTGTCTCCGCTCTCTACGAGGGAGAAAGAATAATCATTGAAATTTAATTCTATATCTTTTCTTTTAATTTCTTCTAACACGCGATTAATGTATATGAGTCAAGCGATATAGTCAAATCTTGAAGAGACCTTTCTTCTTGTGGACTGATTTATCTTTAATCAATATAATTTTTCTTATATGACGAATCATGAATACACGCAATGGCTGTTTAATCTTCTTTCTATCTCATCCTTCCACGATATATCACTCAACGGAATACAAATTGATGCGCCGGATAGGGAGGTGAAGAAGGTTGGCTTTGCAGTCGACTCGGCACAATTTACAATTGATAAGGCTGCAGAAGAAAATTGTGATATCCTCGTTGTACATCACGGTCTCTTCTGGGGAAGAAGTATTGCTATTACAGGGTCACACTACTGTCGTGTAAAGAAGGCTCTGGACTCTTTCCTCCTTCTTTTTGCCGCCCACATTCCTCTTGATGCAAACATTCCATATGGCAACAATGCCGGGATTGCACTTGCTCTCGGCATGAAGGAGTTCGATGGATTTGGAGAATGGGAGGGAAAGAAAATAGGGGTAAAAGGCCGTCTTCCGTTTCCTATGACCATGGATGAAATAAAGCTTCTTCTTTTAAGTCCGGATGCTTATGTAATCCCCGGATCAAAGAAAGAAAAGATTGAGAGTGTTGCTATTTGCTCTGGAAGTGGTTCGGGTGATGTTAAGGATGCTATAAATGAGGGAGTTGATCTCTATATAACCGGAGAAATACACCATGAAGTTTATCATGAGGCATTAGAGAATGGATTGAGTGTTCTTGCTCTTGGGCACTATAGGAGTGAACGATACGGCGTTAAAGCTCTAGAGCGTCTTACACAAAAGAAGTTCGGACTCGAGACACTCTTTATCGAGGCGGAGACAGGGCTATGAGGGAGAAAAAACGCTTTCTACCATTTGTATTATCGTTAATTATAATAATTGCCGATCAGATTTCTAAGTTATGGATTGTGAATAATATTCCTGAAGGTGTAATTGGATATTCATTTTTCTCGGATTTTCTCTGGATAGTGCATGTAAGAAACAATGCAGTTGCGTTCTCGCTTGGGGAAAATATCCCGCCTGGAGTGAAGTATATTCTTTTTGTTTTCCTTCCTCTTTTAATAATGGCAGGGGTGGCATTCCTGATTATTTCGAAGAAAACAGAAAAGGATTTCAATTATTTTCAGAAATGGTGTCTTGCATCAGTCTTCGGTGGAGGAGTGGGTAATCTCATTGATCGTGTATTTCGTTCCCTTCGTGTTGTCGACTTTATAAGTGTGAAGTTTTATGGGCTTTTTGGCCTGGAGCGTTTTCCAACTTGGAATGTTGCGGACAGCGCTGTCGTAGTAGGGGTATTTCTATTAATAATCTCGATAATCATTGGAGAACGAAAGAAAGGGGCTAAAGAATGAAAGAAAAGAAAAAAGTTAATATCGTAGTCTCCATCATATTTCTTACGATATTAAATTTTGCTCTGATATCTATTTTTTTCTTTGTTCTTACACTTGTAGCGGGGCTTATTTTTTCGAAAATAGAGCTCTCTGAAGGATTATATACAGCCGTTTCTCTCTTTGTTATAATCCTTTCATTTGTTCTTGCTTTTATCGTTTATAAAAAGATATTGGTTCTTTTGAGTAGAAAGTGGGAGATAGAAAAGAAGGAGAATAAATGAGGCTTTGCGACAGGGAAAATATAGAATCCTCCTATTGGTACTCATTCAGCGATGAGCCGATTCTTGCGCGCTCTTCAATAGGACTATCTGATCCCGCTTTTCTCCTCCCGGAAGAATCCCCGGACGGGCTATGGCATATGTTTGTCCATACTTGGATAGGGGTGGAACATCTCACCAGTACATCGGGATTAGAGTGGAAGAGAGAGCATCTTGTGAAGCTGAGAGCTCACTCACCATTTATCTTCAAACAGGGGAATGTATATTATCTCTTCTATGAAATACATTCACGAACAACAATGAAGAAGAGTGTGGAAAACTCATCTTCTTCTCGAATTATGGTGATTTCCTCAACAGATCTTCTTCTTTGGAGTGAGCCGCGGCTTGTTCTGGACTCGGCAAAAATAACAAGAGCTCAATATAAGAATGGCCCGGTGAGGATATCGAGACCACAGGTGATAGAATGGGGAGGAGGCTATAGGCTCTATTTCGGTGCGGGAGAGACTAGACTATTCGATACAAATGAGAAGGCTACGGCCCGGCTTATGTATGCTGAGTCTGATTTTCTCGATCACGGTTACCGTGTAAATCCGGAGCCCGTCATCAACATCAATGGAGATGATGAATGGCGTAATCTTGCAGTTGGATCGGTTCATATCGTCCCACTCTCGGATGGAATTGCTGCATTCGAATGTGCATTCTCATACGATAAGGAAAACAGAAAGTCCACAACGAATGTACTACTTCTTGTAAGTGACGACGGAATTAACTTTGAGGTACAGAAAGTCATCCAAAAGACACCTCTTTACGGTTGGTCCTCAAGGTACATAAGAAGTGTCGATGTACGCTATAAGGAAAGCGAAAAGAGCTGGTATTGCTATTATTCTGCCAGTGGCGTTAGTAAGTATTGGATTTTCAAGTTCGTACGTGAATCTTTAGGTCTTATATTGGGAGCAGAGAGCAATAATCTTCCTCAATAAAGAAAGGCCACATCCCTAGAGATATGGCCATTTTCTTAGTGTTTCAAAGCTGCTCTTATGAGGCCTGTAAAGCAAGGCTCTGGGCGCTGTGGCCTACTCTTGAACTCGGGATGGAATTGCACTGCAACAAAGTATGGGTGAGATGGAATTTCAACTTCCTCTACAAGCTTTCCATCTGGGCTTGTTCCCGCAATCGACATCCCGCTATTTTCGTAGAGATCTCTATATTCATTATTGAATTCATATCTGTGGCGATGTCTCTCTTCGATGAGGGATGTGTTATATAGGCTCTCGAGAACGCTTCCTTTCTTTATCACACATGGGTAGGAGCCTAGTCTCATAGTTCCTCCCTTTCTCACGCCTTTCTGATCGTCCATTAAATCGATTACGCTGTATGGCCCTGTTTTATCGAATTCAGATGAAGATGCTCCAGCAAGGTTTAGAACATTTCTTGCGTACTCGATTACAGCAATTTGCATTCCAAGACATATTCCAAGGTACGGCACATTATTTGTTCTTGCGTATTTGCATGCTGTAATCTTACCCTCTACTCCACGGTAGCCGAAGCCTCCAGGAATAAGGATGCCATCGGCTTCTCTTAGCCTCTCTTTTACGTTTTCCTCGTTGATTGTTTCACTGTCGACCCAATCTATAGAGACATTAGCGCCCTCCTGCCATGATGCGTGCTTGAGAGCCTCTATTACTGAGAGATATGCATCATGAAGTTCCATGTATTTACCAACCATTGCGATACGCACTTCTTTGTCGGCATTATGGATTCTTTCAACCATCTCCTTCCATTCTGTAAGATTAATCTTTTTCTCCTTAAGATTGAGGATACGGCATGTAACAGTGTCGAGTCCTTCTTCATGGAGCATGAGAGGCGCTTCATAAAGAACCGGGACGGTCTTATTTTCGATGACACAATCTCTCTTAACATTACAGAAGAGTGAGACTTTTTCCTTTATCGATTCCTCTATCGGTTCATCGCTTCTAAGTACTATGATATCGGGAAAGATACCCGAGCTCATGAGTTCTTTTACCGAGTGTTGTGCAGGTTTTGATTTATGTTCGAGTGACGCCTTGAGATAAGGTACAAGTACTACATGTATAAAGAGACAGTTCTCTGGTCCTACTTCGTGTCCGATTTGCCTTATAGCCTCCAGAAATGGCTGGGATTCAATATCTCCTGTAGTTCCTCCGATCTCCGTAATGACGACATCGGCATTACTTGTGCGCGCACAATTATATATGAATTCCTTTATTTCGTTTGTAACATGGGGAATAATCTGCACAGTATGTCCGAGATATTCTCCATTACGTTCCTTATTCAATACATTCCAGAAGACCTTGCCACTTGTGAGATTTGAGAACTTAGTCAAATCTTCGTCGATAAATCTTTCGTAGTGACCGAGGTCGAGATCCGTTTCTGCCCCATCTGTGGTAACGAATACCTCACCATGCTGCAGTGGCGACATCGTGCCGGGATCTACATTCATGTACGGATCTAGCTTTTGAGAAGCAACTTTATAGCCTCTGCACTTTAGAAGTCTGCCTAGGGAAGCTGCTGTGATTCCCTTTCCCAGTCCTGAAACAACTCCACCTGTTACAAAGATGTGTTTAGCCATGAATACCTCCAAAAAAAGAGGGCACCTTCTCCGGGTGTCCTAGTGTATGTCGCCTTTTCTCCTGTGGATAGAGCGTATTGGGTGAGAAGAACAACGGAAAGTTGAACTTTCCTTATTTCTTTTCTTAGCCATAGTTCTATCTTTTGAGCCATAGTTATCCTCAATTATGGGATGAATAATTATTCTTTTTGGCTTAGTGTGTCAATAATCAATCATATTTTTTTCCAAAAATTGTAGAAATAGGGGACAGTGTTGAGAAGAACAGTTCTTTTGTGATATAGAGAGAATAGGGAATTTAATATGGAGAATGTAAGAGATTATTTTGGGTCGATGGTATTCAACGATGAGGTTATGCTTGAACGCCTTCCAAAAGATATCTATAAAGCGTTGAAGAAAACGATAGCAGAAGGGAAGGACCTCGATTTAAATGTGGCCAACAGCGTAGCTAGTGCCATGAAGAATTGGGCTGTAGAGAAGGGAGCTACCCACTATACACATTGGTTCCAGCCTCTTACAGGAATGACTGCTGAAAAGCATGATGCATTCATCTCCCCCACGGAAGGTGGGAGAGTCCTTTTGGAGTTCTCGGGTAAGGAACTTATAAAAGGAGAGCCTGATGCTTCGTCATTTCCCTCCGGTGGACTGAGGGCAACATTTGAAGCGCGTGGGTACACTGCATGGGATCCGACATCATATGCTTTCATCAAAGGCGATACGTTATGCATTCCAACAGCGTATCTATCGTACTCGGGAGAAGTTCTCGACAAAAAGACACCGCTTTTAAGAAGTATGGAAGCTCTCAACGAGTGGTCGCTGAAGATGCTCTCCCTCTTCGGTAAAAATGATGTAAAGCGTGTTAATGCAACAGTTGGAGCAGAGCAGGAGTACTTTCTAATCGATCTTGATGATTATAGAAAACGCAGAGATATAATACTCACGGGACGCACTCTCTTTGGCGCACGCAGCCCAAAAGGACAGGAGAAGGACGACCACTATTTTGGAGCTTTGAGAACACGTGTTGCTCTATATATGGCAGAGCTCGATAAAGAGCTGTGGAAGCTTGGAATAAATGCAAAGACTAGTCACAATGAAGTTGCGCCGTGTCAACATGAGCTTGCTCCTGTTTTTACTGTCGCTAATGTTGCAGTTGACCATAATCAGATAACAATGGAGCTTATGAAGAAGATAGCAGAAAAACACCATTTTGCGTGTCTTCTTCACGAAAAGCCTTTCTCGGGCCTCAACGGAAGCGGTAAGCATATAAATTGGTCTCTCTCGACAAACAGTGGAGTCAACCTACTTGAACCGGGGGAGATGGCATCAGATAATGCAATCTTTCTTCTCTTCCTTGTTGCTGTCATAAAGGCTGTCGACGAGTACCAGGATTTATTACGTGTCTCTATCTCATCGCTATCTAATGATCAGCGCCTAGGTGGCTCTGAAGCACCTCCTGAAATTGTTTCTATATTCATCGGAGATGAACTTGAGGCGATATTAGAGGCTGTTGAGAAAGGTACGAGAATCGAGGGAAAAGCAAAGAAGAAAATCAAACTCGGAGTTCATGTTCTTCCTGAAATTCCACGTGATTCGAGTGACCGCAACAGAACAAGCCCATTTGCATTTACAGGTAATAAATTTGAATTTAGGATGCCTGGTTCTTCATTTTCTGTTTCTGGCCCTCTTGTAGTTCTCAATACAGCTGTCGCGTCATCACTTAAACAGTTCTATTCTGAAATCAACGGAAGTAGTGATTTTCCAAGTGCAATAACAAAGCTAGTTTCAAGAGAATATAAAGAACATAAGAGAATAATATTCAACGGCAACTCATATTCCGATGAATGGAAGAGGGAAGCTGAGAGACGTGGTCTGGTGTGTCTCAAGAGTGCTCCTGATGCATTTGATGAGTATGCTAGAGAGAAGAATGTAAAACTCTTTGGAGAGTTTGGTATATACAGTGAAAAGGAGCTTGTTTCTCGTAGAGAGATACATCATGAGGAGTACTCAAAGAGCGTAAATATCGAGGCTCTCACCACCTACGATATAGCCGTAAGAGATATTTATCCTCAATGCTTGAAGTATGCTAGAGACCTCAGCTCTTCAATTATGAGTATTAAAAGTGTAAGTAAAGATATAGATACTTCGGCCGAGGAGGAAGTACTTAAGAAGTTGGTAAAACTCACCAATTCTCTCTACCAGGAGTGTACCATACTTAATATGGTGATAAATGAAGCACATTCTTTGACACTTTCTAAAGAATCGCATTATTACCATTCGGATGTGCTTCCACGTATTGAGAGCGTCAGAAGAATAGCAGATGAATTGGAACTTATAGTAGCAAGGGAGTATTGGCCTTTCCCGACTTATTCAGATATTCTATTCTATAGTTAATATATACATTGTAAGTATATAAACATTATATGTTGAATATTAAAGATTAGCCCGGTTTTGCCCGGGCGTTATTTAATTTATTTTATGGTGAGGAATGCTTTATATGTCTTTTTAGCACATTCGATGTCGAAGACGCTTGAAATCTCCCAAGGAGCGTGCATTGATAGTATTGCAACTCCACAGTCGATGACTTGCATGCCGTAATAAGCAGAGAACTTTGCAATTGTTCCGCCTCCACCTACATCGACTTTGCTCATTTCTGCCATCTGGTAGGGGATGTTGTTCTTTTCAAGAGCTGATCTTAGTATTGCTATGAACTCTGGATTAGCATCACTAGCACCACTCTTTCCACGGGACCCTGTGTACTTATTAAATACAACGCCACCGGATAGGAACGATGAGTTCTTCTTGTCGTAGAGAGATGCGTTGAGTGGGTCATAAGCCGAGTTTACGTCACTAGAGAGCATCATAGAATTTTTGAGAGCTCTGTTAAGAGTAAGGGAAGAGTATACTCCCATTCTGTCGAGAACCTCTGCTGTTGCATTTTCGAAGAACCTTGAGTCCATACCCGTTGCTCCTGTTGATCCGATTTCTTCTTTATCAACGAGAAGACATACGCTTGTTCTTTCCTCTGTCTCTCCCTCAAGAAGAGCATCTAGAGATGTAAAAGAACAAATTCTATCGTCCTGTCCATATGCAAGGATCATTGATTTATCGAAGCCTAGGTATTTTGCCTTTCCGGAAGGTACTATCTCGAGTTCAGATGAGAGAAAATCTTTCTCTGTAATATCATACTTTTCCTTGAGAATAGATAGGATGTGTTTTTTAGCTTCATCCTTGGTCTTTTTCTCCTCGTTTTCACTCTCCGCTGTCCTTTCTCCGAGTCCGACAATGAGGTCGAGATCTTCTCCCGGAACGAACTCACTGGCGCTCTTTTTCATCTGTTCCTGAGCCATGTGAGGAAGAATGTCTGAGATACAGAATGTAGTATCATCATCATCCTCTCCGATTCTTACATTGATTGTCTCTCCGTTTGTCTTACATACGACACCGTGGATTGCAAGAGGAAGAGATAGCCACTGGTATTTTTTGATTCCTCCATAATAGTGTGTGTCAAGATATACAATTCCATCACTCTCATAGAGAGGCTTCATCTTTATGTCTAGGCGTGGTGAGTCTATGTGTGCTCCAAGGATATTCATTCCTTTGGAAATGTCACCCTTTCCTATATGGTAGAAAGCACACGCTTTACCATAGTTCGTAACATATACTTTGTCTCCACTCTTGATTCTCGAGACACTTCTGATATCTCTGTAACCCTTTTCTTCTGCGTTTTTTACAGCTTCCTTTACACATTCCCTTTCAGTCTTTCCGTTATCGAGGAACGACTTATATCTTTCAATTAAATTACTCATAAAAAAAGAATATACCTAAAAGATAAAAAGTGAAAGGCTCATTCCTTTCTCTTAACTAGAATAGCAATTTAAAAAAGCCGGGGGAAACCCGGCAGAAGGAGAAAAAAATCACAACAAAAGAGAAAGAAATGAAGAGAGTGCCATGAGGTAGGAAAAGAAAAGAGAAAAGAGGGCATACGTTCTGTTCTTCTTCATATTTGAGGATGAAAAAAGAAAAGATAGAGTAAGTATAACGAAAGAAAGGAGAAAGCCCTTCATAGAGTAAAGTGAATTCACTTTGATTATGCTGAGGCTCGTCACAGCCCATGGAAAAAACCATGAATAAAGGAGTTTTAAAGCGTTTAACAACCTCGCGTTTCTCTTTCTTCTTTCATTCTCTTCTCGTACGTAGAAGAATGTGTACATCTCTCTTGTCTCTGAATAAGTCATCTTTGTCTCTCCTTGTGATGACTATAGTTTAAAGAGGGTACTAGGACATCTAGCGTCCTAGTAATAATATTTTTTTATTTTTTTCTAAAATTTTCGTCTCAGGTCGTCAACTATTTTCCCGTCAACCTTCTCCCATGGGAAGGAAGGAAAGCCGAAGTGACCGTAGCGGGCTGTCTCCTGGAAGATTGGTGTTCTTAAAGAGAGGCTTTCGATAATCCCTTTTGGAGTTAAATCGAAGTTGTTTCTTATAAAGGAAACAAGTTTCTCCTCGTCCACGCTCTTTCCTTTTGTCTCTACATGTATCGATATGGGTTCTGCAACTCCTATAGCATATGAGAGTTGAACTTCCGCTTCTGAAAAGAGAGTGGATGATACAAGAGTCGAAGCGATGAGGCGCGCAATATAGGAAGCCGAACGGTCGACCTTGGTGCCGTCCTTTCCGCTGAATGCGCCGCCTCCGTGATGGGCATAGCCACCGTAAGTATCTGCGATAATCTTTCTTCCTGTAAGTCCTGTATCGGCTTCAGGACCACCGAGAACAAAGCGTCCTGTTGGGTTTATATAAAACTTTGTTTCATCTGTTATAAGATTTCCCGAGAGTGTCGGAAGAATAACATTCTTCTTTAAATCTTCTCTCAGATCATCAATCTCCATATCTTCACTGTGCTGAGAAGAAAGTACTATTGCACTTATAGCCTTGGCTTTGCCGTTTTCATAGAGGACAGTCACCTGGCTCTTTCCGTCCGGACGAAGATAGCTGCCTCTTGGGGTTTTTCTATATCTATCGAGGGCCATTACGAGTTCTCTCGACTTTGAGAGAGCAAGTGGCATTAGAGACTCTGTCTCGTTTGTAGCAAAACCAAACATCATACCCTGGTCTCCTGCCCCGTCTCTGTCGACCCCGAGTGCAATATCGGGAGACTGGGTGTGGAGTGAAATTTCCACGCGGCTTTTATCAGAGAAACCTGAAGAAGGGTCTGTGTATCCGATTTCTTTTATCTTTTCTCTGACGATGCTCTCGTAATCGACATCGGCCGAGGTCGTCACCTCCCCGAAGACTCTCGCTTTTCCCTTCTCGACAGTCGTCTCTGCTGCACAGCGCGTGTATGGATCTTTTTCTAGAAGAGAATCGAGAACTGCGTCAGAAATTTGATCTGCAATCTTATCGGGATGACCGGGGGTGACTGATTCTGATGTGAAATAACTTTTCATTTTTGCTTCTCCTTTACCATAGAGAAGCTTATGGATACCCATCATTCAAGCTTTAGCACCTTATAGCTACAGGTTGCTGTACGGTCATTGGGCTTGTCCCTCGCGTACTCTCTATGGATATGTAGATAATAAATAAAATTTTGAATCTATGACAATATGGAAAGAGTCTTATTCTGTCACATAACGGCTTCTAAATTCAGCCACTATTTTCTTCTGACTATCATCCATGAATGAAAATATTTTCTCTTGTGTCTTCTTATCTATCCCCCATAGAGGCTCTGCAATAGATCCTGTGATTGCTGCTATTGTGTCGGAGTCGCCGCCGATAGCTATGCTAGACCGTATGGCATCTTCAAAGCTTTCGCTTTCATATAGCGCTATAAAGGCAGCCTGGCATGTCCCGTTGCAGAGACTTTGCCAATGATAGTTCTCCATAAGCCACTTGTAGTCATGTGTAAGAGGGTAGTAGTCTTTCTCTTCATATTCTCTGAGTTCATTCTTTGTCGCGCCTTTACGTGCAAGATAGATTAGCATTGCTGTTGCCTCGGCTCCTTTTAATCCATCAAGGTGGTTATGAGTAACTTCTGTCACAGCTTTGCTTATTTTCTTGAGTTCCTCTTCGCTTTCTGCTACCCAGCCTACAGGCGAGATACGCATTGCTGAACCGTTTCCACATGAATTATAGGGGCCCATTGTGTCGCTTTCTATCCACTTTTTGAAGTGGGAGCCATATCCACTATCTGGATATTGACGCCCCCATTGCCGCATAGAGGAAGAAGCATATCTTCCGAGTGCTTCATAGTCTCTTTTTGCTCTCAGTCCGTCATCTTCCCACTCCATGATGGCCTCTGCAAGAGCTATAGTCATTATCGAATCATCTGTCAGGTAACAATTTTTATTAAGGAAAACGAAATCCTTAGTATGTATGTTATCAAATTCAAATCTTGATCCTACGGTATCTCCAATTATTGCTCCAAGCATTACTTTTCCTCCTTTCTTGCTTTGTAGTCGATTCTTATCTCTTCAGCCCAATTCTCATCCAGTTTTCCACTTCTCCTGTAATCAGATACTGCCCTACTAAGAGATGAGTAATTTAAATTGACTCCTTTTCTGTCGGCGTTATATCTGACGGCTCGGGAAGAGTCTATTCCATATCTATGTGCTGTTTCTATTGCATCAATATTTGCTCCGAGGAATAAAAATTCCCATCCGTAGACTGTCTTTTCTTTTGTTATCATCGCCTTAACTTTTTCCTTCGAGTAGATTCTTGAACAATTCTCCATACCGTCGGTTGTTATTACTACCATAGTCCTTTGCGGTACATCTTCTTTTCTTGAATACTTATGTACGTTACCGATGTGGTGGATAGCCCCTCCGATGGCATCTAAAAGTGCAGTTGCACCACGGGCATAGTATTCCTTTTCTGTAAGAGGAGGAACATCTGAAATATTAACCCTGTCATATATGACTTCGGTTTTATCGTCGAAGATGACGAGTGAAACAAGGCACTCTCCTCCTTCTTGTTTTTCTTTCTCAATCAGGGAGTTAAAACCTCCGATTGTGTCTTGGCTTAGATGAGCCATGCTTCCGCTTCTGTCTAGAATAAATACGAGTTCTGTTAGATCTTTTTTCATTGTTTTACCTCTTCTTTAGTGTGAACTCAGTATAGAGGTATCTATTAATTGATGTATTAACTGGTAGTTAATCGATTATGGCCCCAGGAAGAGGAGTCAAATCAAGCGAATAGAGTAGGTCATCTATCGTATAGCGGTCATATATGCCGTTTTGAATGAGAGAAGCGATAATTACATCTTCAATGGATGATTTATTGATAGCATATCCCGCTTTCATAAGGAGCTCTTCGGTTTCTGGAAGAGAGAGGCGAAGAGTAATGGCTATGGCGAATGCCGTCATCTTTGTCGGGTTGCTCTTACCACTGAGAAGTTTCCATAGCCCGGGACCTGTAATTCCGATATTATCCTGAATATATGCGTTTGAAATATTTCTCTCTTTCATTATTCTCTTCAGCATTTGGGAAAATGTCTCATCGATCGGTATCTTATTAAGAACAGCCTCCGTAGGTTTTTTTAATAGTTCCTTAACAATTGTCTCTATGGACGGAGAGGCGCTCTTAATGCTTGAATTACATTCATCTTGAGTGAAATTCTCGAGAAAATCGTCTTTAGGAATATATTGACAATTGATTGCGTCATTAATGAGTCTAGTAAGCTCGTTTCTGCTGTTATCTAGGCTATCATAAAGGACAAGATACACATCCATATCAGGATATTCAATTTTTGTCTCATTAATCGCATTTACGGCAGTTGTAAATGCTATTTCCTTTGGGAAGTGCTTTCCTCTTGAGGCTATAAGAGGAAATGCAATGCTTTTACAACCGAGAGCGTGGGCAGTAGAGATGCTGTTTCTGTAGCATGAACCAAGTAGTGAAAGAGCTAGATAGCTACTACCTCGCCAATGAGGCGCAGATGTGTGTATTATATATTTTGCCTTGAGGCCGAAAGCCTCCGTCACTTTTGCTTCTCCTAGGCGCAGCCGGGGGAGAAGAGACGTTGCTTTATTGAGCTCATCTCCACAGATAGAGTGTATCTTTTTATCGACTCCATCACCACCCGAGTAGTATTGGTCTGTTGTGTTTACAACAGCATCTGTATTCATTGTTGTGATATCGGAAAAGATAATTTTGAGAGCCATATGATAATTCTATATCATAGTTCAAGAGATTTGTGAAAAAAAGGAGGGAGACTGTAGAACAATCTCCCTTATGGCTTATTTAATTTACTTTTTATGACATGCCGAGCATGAGCAGCCACAGCAGTTTCCACTGCAGCTGGATTTCTTTTTATCCTTCCTCATGACATGGATGATTAATGCACATATTGCCACTACAACAACCAATGTAAGGAAAGTGCCCGCGTTCATGCTATTTCCTTCTTTCTATTTCCCTTCTTGATGAAGAGCTCATATACATAGAGTGCAATAACAAGAAGAGCAAGGATAAAGAGAAGTACGTTTCCTTTTCCTATGAACATATTCCCCACCTGTGTTACGACAAATGCAACAAGATATGCAAAACCGCATTCCCATCCGATTGCAGCCCAAGTCCACTTAGATGAGTTCATCTCTCTCTTTATAGCACCCATTGCGGCAAAGCATGGAGCGCAGAGAAGGTTGAATGCAAGGAAAGAGAATCCTGTGACAGAAGTAAATGCCTCGCTGATTCCCATGTATGCATTGCCTGTAGCACCGTATAGGATGCCGAGTGTTCCAACGATGTTTTCCTTTGCGACAAGACCTGTGATTGATGCAACTGCAGCCTGCCAATTTCCCCATCCAAGAGGAGCAAATAGAAACGCAAATACAGAACCGATCTTTGCTAGTATTGAGTACTCGATCTCATCCTCAGAAAGCATTCTGAAACCTTCCTGTGTAAAACCGAAGTATGTCGTGAACCAAATGAAGATTGTTGAGAGTGTGATGATTGTTCCAGCCTTCTTGATAAACGACCAGCCTCTTTCCCACATTGAGCGTAGAATTGATCCAACAGTCGGAAGATGGTATGAGGGAAGTTCCATAACAAATGGTGCGGGATCTCCTTCAAAGAGCTTTGTTTTCTTGAGGATTATTCCACTCGAGATTATAGCGAACATTCCGAGGAAGTAAGCACATGGTGCGACCCAGCTTGCTCCACCGAATACTGCGCCGGCAATCATTGCGATAAAGGGGAGTTTTGCACCACACGGGATGAATGTCGTCGTCATAATCGTCATTCTTCTGTCTTTTTCATTCTCTATTGTACGAGAAGCCATGATGCCAGGAATACCACATCCTGTTCCGATGAGGATTGGGATGAATGACTTACCTGATAGTCCGAACTTTCTGAATATTCTATCCATGACGAATGCAATTCTTGCCATATAACCACAGCCTTCGAGGAATGCGAGGAATATGAAGAGAACAAAGATTTGAGGAACAAAGCCTAGTACTGCTCCGACTCCTGCAACGATACCGTCAAGAATCAAACCCTTGAGCCAATCAGCACATCCGATTTTGTCCAGAAGGCTCTCAAGAAGAACAGGAATACTAGGAATCCATACGCCGTAATCGCCACTATCTGGCTCGGCATAATTAATTTCAGCCATCTTTTCTGCACTTTCAAGAAGATCTTCGTATGTTGCTTCTTCTTCTTCGATAGCTAGTGTATCTTCGTCTTCTACTTCATATGTTACAGTATCTGAACTCTTGGCAGCGCTCACAATTGCAGAGACAACTTCAGGTGAATATTCGTCGATTTCGATTCCTTTTTCTTCAGCGAATGCCTGTAGAACCTCATCGGCTTCAGTGTATGTTTCAAGAGCCTCATTGTAAGCGGAGGAGCCGATTCCGAAGAGATGCCAGCCGTCTCCAAATACACCGTCGTTAGCCCAGTCTGTAGCCCAGCTTCCGACTGTAGTGACTGAGATATAATATACAAGCCACATAATGACGGCGAAGATAGGGAGTGCTAGGAAACGGTTTGTTACAACCTTATCAATCTTATCGGAAGTAGAAAGGCCGCTCTGCTTCTTTGTATAGCAGCCTTTGATTACCTCAGCAATGAAGAGATATCGTTCGTTGGTGATGATTGATTCGGCATCATCATCCATCTCTTTTTCTGCCTTCTCTATATCTTCTTCGATATGACTTAATGTAGAAGGTGCGATGTTAAGCTTCTCATATGCACTTTTGTCTCTTTCGAAGATCTTGATTGCATACCAGCGCTGTTCGTTTTCTGCTAATGAGTGGAGGGCAGCTTCTTCAATGTGTGCGAGTGTGTGTTCTGTAGCTCCGCTGTAGATATGTGGAGTAGAGGGAGCACCCGATGTAGCAGCTCTAAGACACTTTTCTGTTACTTCTTCTACGCCGTCTCCTTTGAGAGCGGAAATCTCCACAACAGGAACACCGAGTTCTCTTGAGAGCTCTTTTGTGTTGATTTTGTCTCCGTTCTTGCGTACGACATCGATCATATTGAGGGCAACAACCATCGGTATTCCAAGTTCGATGAGCTGTGTTGTTAGGTAGAGGTTACGTTCGAGGTTTGTCGCATCTACGATATTCAGAATTACATCTGGTTTCTCGTTTTTGAGATAGTCTCTTGCAACGACTTCTTCAAGTGTATATGGACTTAAAGAATAGATGCCGGGGAGGTCTGTTACAATGACATCTGTATTTTTCTTGAGTTTACCTTCTTTCTTCTCGACTGTTACACCAGGCCAGTTACCAACGAACTGATTTGAACCGGTGAGAGCATTGAAGAGAGTGGTTTTTCCGGCATTAGGATTGCCGGCAAGTGCAATTTTAATACTCATAGCTTCTTTCTCCTTATTCGACGTCTATCAAATCGGCGTCAGCCTTTCTCAGTGAGAGTTCATATCCTCTTACTGTCAATTCGATAGGATCTCCAAGTGGAGCAACCTTGCGTACAAAAACCTCTGTACCCTTAGTAAGCCCCATGTCCATGATTCTCCGCTTTACGGCACCTTCACCGTTAAGCTTCTTGATAGTTGCTTTTTCGCCAACTTTCACTTCTTTGAGAGTTTTCATATTTCAATTTCCTTTATACATATATCTTCATAGCCATTCCTTCACTTATGGCTATTCTTGATTCTTTTACTTTGACAATAACATTTCCGCTGCTCGTCGAGATGACAGTAACAGAGCTCCCGACACTGAAGCCGAGGTCCTCTAAGTGTCTCTTTACTTCAGGGCTTCCTGATACTTTCTTAACTGTGTTTTCCTCTTCAGGTTTTGCTAGAAAAAGTGGTAACATCAATCCTGTTCCTTCAGTTAGTTTTTACTAACTAACCGAAATATATATGACTACATCCTTTTCGTCAATAGGGGCTCTTGCTTTTCAAAAGAATTAGTTTTTTCTAGAATCAGATTATGAATTTAAACTTCTTTTGTGATATAGATGGAACACTCCTTCCATTTGGAAAAGGATTGCCGGAAAGTGCTAGAAAAGTTATAGAGGACGCTCAAGACTTAGGAGGAAAGTTCTTTCTTGCAACGGGGCGCTCTCAGAGTGAAGTTCCTCCAGAGTTAGATGAGATCAAATTCTCCGGCGGCGTCTATTCAAACGGGACGATTGCTATATACGAAGGAAAGAGAGTCATCGATATATCGCTTGAGAGAGATGAAGTAGAGGAGCTCCTCTCATACGGGGAAAAGAATAATTTTCTGTTGATGCTCCAGCGTGATGACGGAACATATATGAGTAAGGAGTGTCTCACATTTTTTCGTGAGAGTATGCTGAGAAATTTAGGTCGTGTCATAGATGTGCCATCACTATATACAAATATGGACAGAAAAAGGGATTTATCAACTGTGCGAAAGATATTAGTTCTCTCACCTCATCATGAAATTGATAAGTTAAGAAAAGATTATGGGGAGAGATACGATATTGTAGATAATACTGTGGGACTTCCCCAGTCTGATATGGCAGAGCTCTGCCTCAAGGGATATAACAAGGGGACAGGAATTGAGGCGCTGAGGAATGCAGTCGGAATGGATAAAAAAACCATTGTTGCCATAGGAGACGGTGCAAATGATATCGAAATGCTTTCTTCTGTGGGATTGGGTATAGCAATGGGGAATGCCCCGGAAAGGGTGAAGAGTTATGCTTCCTGGGTTACTTCCTCTGTTGAAGAAGATGGATTTAAGAATGCCGTTGAGTATGCGATAAAATTCAACACACGTTAGGTTTTATATATTTGTCGGTTTTAACTCTTGCCGAATGAACGATTATGCCTTAACTTAATTGTGTACGATTGTACAATTTTGAATGGTTAGGGGCATTTTATGGCAGATAAAGAGAGAAAAAAAGCGGAATATCGCAGCTCGATAAGAAGTAAGGCTATGATCAAGGAAGCGCTGCTTAGCCTCATGATTGAGAAGCCGTTCGAGAAGATCAGCATTACAGATATTGTAAGAAGGGCAGATATAAATAGGGGAACGTTCTATGCGCACTATGCAAATACAAGCGAAGTGTTGAAAAGTATATCGACATCGGTTGTAGACGAGCTTGCATCTGCTGTTACACATAATTATGACAGTAAGCGTGTTATTGCAACTCCTGAATCATTCCTTATCCCACTGACACAATTTCTCAAAAAGAACCCGTCATATTACGCAAAGCTTTTGCAAGCAGATAGATTTTACGATGTCCTCAATGATGCTCGTTCATCTGCGATAAACAGAATATTAAAAGATGTGGGGGGCGGTCTTCAGGAAGACAAAAAGACTCTTCTTGTTGTGGTGCTTGATTATGCAATCAGTGGAATTATCACAGTCTATGAAGATATACTTCTTGAAAAAATTCCGGTTAGTCTTGATGACTCCATAGACTATGTTTCAAGACTTCTCAAACCCCAGCGTGCGGCTTTGAGTGAGATATTCTAGCATATACAGAAATATCCAGGACAAAAGATATTCAGAAATATAAGTGGAAGGCAGCATGACAGAAAGTTCTCGCTCTCTCCGTAAGCGCTTCTTCTTTCACTGTATTGGGCACGACCGAATCTGAGAGAGTCGAGAAATGCCTTGTATTGGGGGTTTCCAGGTTCTCTCTTTATTGCTTCTGCTATATCACTATAGGCACCTTGGGTATCTCCAGAATAACACTTTGAGATACTTGAGTAGTAATACCACTTTCCGTTTCTCTCGCTCTCTTTTATAGTTGAGAGTACATGTAGTGCTTCTCTAAAGCGATGAGCGTTTATATAGTTTTGAGCGGCCTTTATCTCGTTGCTTTCTTCTTTTTCCTCGTTAAAGCCTCTCCCATATCCATAGAATGAATTGTAAGCGTTTCTGTATCCGCTCTCTTCCCTCGTGTAGTCTTTATGATTGATGATAGCGTCATATGCTGCATTGATTTCCTGCATCTTCTTAGCACTTTCTTCATCATTTCCGCATACATCGGGATGATAAATCTTAGCGAGTTTCTTATAAGCTTTCTTTACTTCTTCTTCGCTCGCTCCATTTTTAAGGCCTAAAATTGAATACGGATCGTTCATCTATTTTTCTCTTTCTTTTTATAAAATTTGGTCCACATCCCACTGTAGATTATGTTATCTAGTATGGAAGTATATTCGTCTAAGGGAAGCTTAGTATAGCTCATGGCTGCAGAAGATGCACTTTCCATAAGAATGCTCTCAACAGTCTCTTCTTTTATATCGTCACTTAGGGGATTGAAGGCATGGTTCTTTTTATCTTTCTTTCTATCATCCCATGCGTCGATAATGTATATGAATTTTCCGAGGTTACATCCGAGAAGAAAGAGATCATCTTTGAAGAAATTGTTCTCGTCATAAACAAATATCTCTCCCAATAATTCTCCAAAATAGCGTGAGAGTTTATCTATGTCATTACTCTTCTTACTTTCTTCCTCTGTGATAAGAGCAAGATTTGTTTTTATCGCATTCATCTGCCGTGGATACTTCTCTTCTAGGAGGGGGATCAGTGGAGAATAACGCTTTTCTCTCGCTTTTCCTTTTCCTTCGTCATGGATAGAGTCAAGTATGGAGTAGTATGTGAGAAGAATTTGCATGTCTGAGGTGTAAGACATAATAGGAAGAGTGAAGAAATCATGCTCCTTGAACATATGGATGGGACATCTCTCTTTTCCTTTTGTTCGCTCTTGAGAGAGAAGATCTCCTAATAGAAGAGTAAGAAATGTCATGTCATAGGAGATAGCCATCATGCCACTCTTTCCATATTTCTCCTTAAGAGTGTGACACAGTCCGCAATATGCTTCTCTATAAATCTTCTTATCCTCTTTTTCGGCGCCCGATGAGAGTACAATATAACCAAACATTTTCAAGTTTTCCTAATGAATTCTTTGGCACAGTGAGGACACTTTATTCTAATCTTTCCTTTTCCTCTTGGAACTCTCAATTCCTTACGGCACCTTGGACAGAAGAAATAAGCGTAGACTTTTTCGTCTTCCTTTCTTTTGGCCTTCTTTTCTTTTCTCTCTTCCTTTTCTTCCTTATTCTTCTCTTTGAAGAAGTCGATGAATGCGTCGTTTTCATATCGTCGTTTTGCAATATTGGTGGAGAAAGAACGGTAGAGTGCGTAAGATATCATAAGCACTCCAAGTGCAATAAAAATCCATTGTATGTAGTAAATTGTGAATATAGGGTAGGCTAAAAGGAGGAGTATACCTATGATAATGAGCGCGACAGATAGTTCATCTGCTCCATAGCGCCTAGAAAATCGGTTATTCGAGTAATTCATAGAACTAAAGATAATCCTCAATTAGGAAATTTCCAACACCAAAAGCATGTTGTTTTTGTGTAGTGCAGATTGACTCTTTTAAAAATGAGAATTATTCTCATTTTCATGCATTATTCTACCCCATCACAGAGAAAGGTGATAGCTCTCTTTAGAGAGAACTCTTCTTCATCATTTTCTATATCTGATATCATATCGGCTCTCCCTAGTGTCCCAGTAAGCTCTCTTTATCGTATTGTGGACTCTCTTGAGAAGGACGGTGTCATACGTAAAACCGAAGTAAGTGAGAAAAGGTGTACTCTTTATCAATTGGCGGAAAAATTGACCTGTCCGGAGCATATGCACATCATATGCATGGAGTGTGGAAAGACGATACATGTAGATGAAAACACAAGCGTCGAGATAGAGAGAATGATTGAGAAGAAATATGGTTTTTCAGATACGCTAGGAACTCTTTTCAGAGGTAGATGTGCAGAATGCAGAAGAAAGGACGGATAATATGGCACTATTGGTCAATCTAGGTTTAAGTATTATTTTTCTCTTGGGTATTATACTTGGAGCATTGAATAAAAACGGTGAGAAGGTTGAGTCGGTTTCCGTTTGCCTTGCCTTTGGAGCGATGTTGAGTGTGGCTGTATTAGATATTGCTCCACATATAATAGAGGGAATTAGAAGCGACGAAATAACGGCTTTTTGGGCTCTTCTCTTCGTCGCTATGGGGTTTTTTCTTTTATTTCTTCTCGATAGATTTGTTCCTGAACATGAAGGAAGCGAAAAGACAAGAGAAGGGAACCTTCTTCATATAGGGATAATGGCAACTCTTGCAGTTGCTATACACAATATTTGTGAAGGGATGAGTGTATATTCTATTTCACATTCCTCTCTTCAAGCAGGAGTAATGCTCTCTCTCGGGGTCGCTCTACATAATATTCCGATGGGAATGCTCATCTATTCGACGACAAAAAGTGAGAAAACGATAAAAAGGATAATTATTATCTTTGTCTCTTCCTTCTCGACTTTTCTTGGAGGAATAATGATGGCTTTGCTCGAGAGTGTAGTGACAGAATATGTGGTCGAAATTCTCACCTCAGTGACGCTGGGTATGGTTATATATATTCTCTTTTTTGAACTTCTTGGAGATATAATTCATAGTGAAAAGAAGAAGGTATCATTACTTTGGATTATGGTTGGATTAATACTTGTTATGATAGGCGGGATTTTTGAGTAAATTTAACGAAAATACTTGACGGGTTGCTTGAGCTAACTAAAAATGTTACTTCGTCTAAAGAGGTATGATATGCCAGAATTTGTTGTTACCAATTATATGCAGCTGGAGTTTGTTCTTCGCGTTATCCTTGCATCTGTATGTGGAATGTTCATCGGTTGGGAGAGAGAGCGTCGTCTTAAAAGTGCAGGTCTCAGAACTCACATGCTTGTGGCGCTTGCCTCGAGTTTAATGATGGTAATTAGCAAATATGCATTCATGGATGTTGTATATCTTTCCTCTGTACAGGTCGATGCTTCCCGTGTCGCTGCTGGAGTTGTACAGGCAATAGGTTTTTTGGGAGCAGGTGTCATCTTCGTAAAGAAGGATAACATAGTGGGTGTTACGACTGCTGCAGGACTCTGGGCCACTGTCGGCATAGGTCTCACAATAGGCTCTGGACTCTATGTTCTTGGAATTTCCTGTACAGCCCTCATCATATTGATCCAGCTTATAGTTCATAGAGGTGAGCATAAATCCTTCAACAGTAATAACGGTTCGGTTCAAATCAATCTTACGAAGAACTCGCTTTCGGTCGAAGAGGCAAAAGGTAAGATAGAAAAAGAGGGCCTACTTCTGAAGAATATCTCGATAGCTAAGGATGTGAATGGAGATGTTATACTTTCAGCATCCATAATATCGATGAACATGAATAATTCTGCAGAGATAATAACGGCCCTGCAGAAGCTCGGGTTTATCGATGTCATCGAAATCTATTCATTAGATTAGCTTTTCTCTTGTATTCGCGTGGTGTTATTCCACTGATCTTCTTGAACATCTTTATATAGTAGGATACGGAATTGAAACCGACCCTAATTGCTATTTGTTCAAGTTTTGTTTCTGTATTAAGAAGAAGTTCGAGGGATTTGTTGATTCTGTATGCATTGCAATAATAGACAAACGGTACATCAAGAACTGAGTGGAAGAGAAAGGAGAAGTGTTGAGGAGTTACCCCAAGTTTACTAGCTACATCCACTTCCGAAATAGCCCACATGTATTCTCTATCGATTATTTTGATTGCTTTAAAAACCAAGAGGTTGTCTCTACAGCGTGATAGATGAACAACCTCCAAGTCCCTACTTTTTCTTTTAATTCCCAACCCCTTATACTCATATTATCTTATAGAGGAGTAAATGCAACAAAAAAAGAGGACACAAGTCCTCTCTTAGCCTTCTCTTAGCCGATATATTAGTTATCTTCCTCGTAATTGCCGTCGTCCAGGAGTTCGATAGGCTCGTCATCTTCGCTTTCGCCCATCTCTTCTTCAACTTCGCGTATGTCTCCTTCTGCAATAACTTCTCTTTCTTCTTCCGTTGCTTTCGACTTTGTTTGAGGAGCCTTCTCGAATTTAACTTCGAGATAATCCGGGCAATTTCCGTCTCTATCATAATCACGCTCTACAAAATATTCGCATAAGAGGCCGTCATCGCTGTTGTAGAATCTGCATTCCGTGCGAGTCGGAGTGTTTCTTTGAAGATTCTTGAAAAATTCCAAGCCTTCCTCTGCGTGGGACGCTATTTTTTCCGTTGACTTCTTATACATATCCTTATAAAGATTGATGTCTTTATTGTGAGCACATGAGATGCAACCTAAACCAAGAACAAGATTTTCTTTCTTATTAGACAATTGTAACTCCTTAGAGGTTAGCTCCATAAAGAGAAAAGCCATACCACCACGAGTAGAAAGTTTAACAATTTTGATAAACCATGGCAATAATAGGAGTTTTCATTTTCAATCATATCTATTTAAATACTTACAAAATGAGAGAAAATGTTTTAATAATAACTTTTTGTTAAAATTTTCAAAGCTTTTCTTGATATTCTATTGTCCTTTCTTTTCCCATTAGATATAGTTAGTTAATTTTTTCTCCTAAGGAGGAGTAGAAAATGGAGAACAAGAAGATTAAGGTCGCTGTTTTGGGCGCTACAGGAGCTGTCGGACAGGTCTTTATGTGGATGCTTTCCGATCATCCATGGTTCGAGCTCAGTTATGTTACAGCAAGTGCTGCAAGAGTCGGAATGAAGTATTCTGAGACTGTTCATTGGGTTATGCCTTTTGAAATGCCCGAGGGGATAAAAAACCTCGAGATTAGAGAGTTCAATCATGATGCAATGCTTAGCGAAGGAGTGAAGATTGTGTTCTCAGCTCTCCCTGCTGAAGTTGCTAGAGAAGCAGAACCGCAGCTTAGAGCAAACGGTTTCTATGTTTTCAGCAATGCTGCTGCCATGAGATATGACTCTGATGTGCCTATCCTTATTCCTGAAACTAATGTCGAGCAGCTCGACCTCATTCGTGAACAGGGATATCCTCAAACTGGATTCTGTGTAACAAATGCAAATTGTGTAACGACTGGACTTGCGATGGCACTCGCTCCACTGAGAAAATTCGGGATAAAGACAATTACTGTCAATAGCTACCAAAGTGTCTCTGGTGCAGGTTACCCAGGACTCTCTTCCTTCGATATAACAGATAACTGTATTCCATTCATTAAGGGAGAGGAGGAGAAGATCGATAAGGAAATTAGGAAGATTCTTTCAATCGACCCTGTTGTATATGCATTTACAGTTCGTGTTCCTGTTATGTTTGGTCACCTTGAGACTGTATGGCTTGATCTTGAGAAAGATGTTGAGTGTGAAGATATAATCTCAGCATGGTCAGAGTTTAGAAATGAGGTGGATCTTCCCTCTACTCCAAGTCAGCCTGTACAATACTCACCAGAAAATACATTCCCTCAGCCCAAGTATGCTTTTTGGGGAACTCCGAAAGGAATGGTTGTTTACACTGGACGCCTTAAGAAGAAAGATGGAAAAATCGGCTTCTGCCTTCTTGTTAATAATATCGTCAAAGGTGCAGCTGGTGGTTCTATACAGAATGCCGAGGCATTTGTAGCGCGTTTCGGCTTAAGATAAGCTTGAATTAGTTTAATTATGAGGGCAAGGGTTTTTATCTTTGTCCTTTTTTTATTTATAATGGGCTTGTGAGCAGATTAGAACGCATAATGGACATGATTAATATCCTCTGTCTTGATGATGGAAGACTTAATTATGGCTATATAAGAGACAAATATGGAATATCGAACAGAGAGTTCAGGAGAGATGTCGATTTCATCAGGGAAAGACTGACAGATATCGGCTATATGGATAAATTCTCCTCTGTCGAATACCTCAGAAAAGGCGGACGCAACTATTACGTATATAAAGGAGACAAACCCAAACTCAATGAGGCGTTTGTTAACTCGACGATTGCTTCTGCTCTCTCGCGCGCCGGGGGTGATACTCTCCTAAAGCAATTCGAGGGAATAGATAGAAAATCGGGGAAAGATGAAATAGTTCCTGTAAGATATATGTACTCTGCCCTTGAAAAGGTTAATTACAGTGTCTTTACAAAGCTTGTAAATGCAATTAAAGAGAGGCGTACTGTAAAGTTGAGCTATACAAACTCATCCGGCAAAGAGACTGTTCAGGATATAAATCCTATGGTTTTGATAAACTATTCTCAGATATGGTACTTGAGAGCCGAGACAATATATGGGAGTATACGCACATACTCACTTTCACGTATACGCGATGTCGTATATACAGAGAATCACTTTGTTTATGACAAAGATAAATTAGATGAAAGCGAGGGCAGTTACGGTATCTTTTCAGGAAAAGAAGAGCCCAAGTGGTATACGATGCGTTTTTACTCTGTTGCCGCAAATATAGTCTCGAATCAAATATGGCACACTGAGCAGATTGGCTCTTGGCTGGATTCTTCTTCATATGAGTTATCTGTTCCATCTGTAAGTGATATCGAAGTAATGGGGAAGTTACTCTCATTTGCCCCCGATAGTGAGCCTATCGCTCCAGTAGAGTTTGTAGAACGCTATAAGGCGATCATTAAAGAATGCGCGAGAAAAATAGAAGGAAAGAGTTAGTATGGTCTACACTGTTCTTGATTCAGATGAGAAAATACAGTCTAAGGTTGATGAATGGTCCCTCACTCCACTAGCTTGTGACTTTGAGTGCGAATTCAATCTTCATATATACGGGGAACACCTTTCGATTATCCAGATATATGATAGAAAAGATTATTACATAATAGATAACAGAAATCCCCTTGTGACAGAAAAGGGGCTTGAATATTTCTTCTCATCAAAAAACGAGAAGATTTGGTTCGATATACAGGGTGATGCTTCACTTATTTATAAGAAATACAAACTTAAGATAAATAATGTGTTTGATGTAAGAGTACCCGCTATTTTACTAGGATATAAAGGAAATCTTCTGTCTCTTATCGAAGTTTTCTTGGGTAAAGAAATCAAGATGGATAAGAAAAAGAACCAGACGGCTAATTGGCTCATTCGACCGATTAGAGAAGAACTCATCGAGTACGCTCTCAATGATGTAGAATACCTATTTGATCTAAAAGAAGTATTGGTGAATGAGATAAAAAAGAAGAACCTCGAAAAAGAGATGGAATCTTCCATGAGGGCACATTGCCGATTAAAAGAGCCTCTTCCCGGATGGCGCCATATAGGTGATTGGAGGAAGATGAAAAAAAGTGAGAAGGAGAATTTGAAGAAGTTTTATATTGAACGCGATAATATCGCACGTCGCTTTAATGTCCCGTCCTCACGTGTTATGGATAAACATACCCTTCTTTCTTTAGCTCTTAATCCTCCTAAGAGTAGGGATGAACTCAAATGTGCACTTGAAAACGTTTCGGAGCGCTTTCGACGTCTCATTGAAGAAGCGCTGTGGAAGGCGATTACTCAAGATTGACTTGTTGCTATTTGCAGTACATCCATAGGGCAGACTTGAACACACTTTCCACATGCTATGCATTTACTTGTATATTCTCCCCCAGGGGAAGTAACAAGAAGTGAGAGTGGACAGACTTTACGGCATTCTCCACATCCTGTGCATAGCTTCTTATCTATTGTTACAACACCGGTCGGGAGCTTTTTGATGGCGCCGCTGGGGCATGCTGGAATACATTTTCCACATTGAATGCATACTACAGGCTGCCATTTACCAAACTTTTCTTCGATTCTTAGTGCACTGTAGCGTCTGTCTTTTTCTTTATAGAACATATCTGAGCATGTCCGTACACATTCCAGGCATCCTATGCAGGAAGCATCTTTGTTGACAAAGAGTCTCTTTCCACTTTTTAGTATCTTCTTCTCACTTTTCTTTAAGATATATGGAGTACTCTCAAGTGGAAGAGAATGATGAAGTACATGATCAAGGTGATAGTATGCATTACTTATGGCAGGTGCTGTCGGTATTGATGTTATTTCCCCGATTCCGATTGCTCCATTACTTGTTTTAAGACCTGGTTTTTCTATGATAATCGATTTAATTGGTGGTAGTTCATCTGCCCTAAAGAGTCCTAGCGAGCCGTATTTTTCAATTGGTTTACAATTTTCAACTCTGTAGCGTTCTCTTAGTGCATATCCCATCCCCATGACAACTCCGCCTTCAATCTGGCCCTCAACGTTCGTGGGGTTTATGGCGCGACCGACATCATGAGACGCAACCATCTCTTTTATTGTCCCGTCTTCATTAAGGACGCAAACTTGTGTTGCATAGCCATAGGCAACATGGCTTACAGGGTGTGGAACTGTAGATCCGAGTTTATCTGTTTTGGCAAGCCATTCTCCATAGAATTCACGGCCTTCAAGTTCAGATAGCGTATTCTCCTCAAGAGCATCTTTAAGCATTACGGCGGCTCTTCTTGCGGCCTCTCCTGTTACTGTTGTATGTCGGCTTCCACTTGTTGTTCCGCTGTCGGGATCATTTGTTGATGCCTTCTCGACAACTATCACTCTCTCGTCTAGATTTGTTATGTCACAAACAATCATCTTCAATACAGTCCATAGTCCCTGCCCTATACAAGATCCTGCGGAGTGCACATGTACTTTCCCGTCTTCTACTCTGAGTTTTACTCTTCCCCAATCAGGAAGACCGACTCCGACTCCGGCATTCTTCATTGCACAGGCTATGCCTTTGATTCTCTCCCTGTCGTATATATCCTTTACAGCAAGAAGTGTTTCAACTAGCCCTGTCGAGTCATCTGCTATCTGACCATTAGGGAGCTCATCTCCCGGGCGTATTGCATTTATGTATCTGATATCCCATTCACTTATTCCGACGGCACGTGCAAGAGAATTAAGCATATTCTCCATGCCAAAACATGTTTGTGTAACACCGAATCCTCTGAATGCGCCAGAAGGAGGATTGTTTGTATAGTATGCATATCCATCGATTTTGAAGTTCTGGTAGTTATAAGGACCTGAGGCATGGGTACATGCTCTCTCTAGTACAGGACCTCCTAGTGACAAATAGGCCCCGGTGTCTGCAATGACACGTGCTTTAACGCCCTGTATTTTTCCGTTTTTATCTACACCGACAGTAAAATCCATCTCCATTGGATGCCGCTTTGGATGGAATAGAATCGACTCTGCGCGTGAGAGCTTCATCTTTACAGGCCTCTTTAATATATATGCTGCAAGAGCTGAAAGATGCTGTACAGTTACATCTTCCTTTCCTCCAAAACCACCTCCGACAAGACAGTTCTGTACTATGACTTTGTCGTATGGAAGACCCAGTAGTGGTGCTGTCTCATGAAGAGTGTCATATACTCCTTGGTCTGTCGAGTAGATTTTAACCCCATCTTTATATGGTACAGAGAGTGCGCATTCAGGCTCAAGAAAAGCGTGTTCAGTAAATGGTGTGGAGAAGTGAGATGAGTAGACATAGTCGCTTTTCGCTATTGCCTCTTCTGCATTCCCACGTGACACATGTTTCTCAACGGCAAGATTCGTGGGGCAGTTTTCGTGTACATGGGGAGCTCCCGTCTTCATTGCATCTTCTGGGCTCTCTACAGCCTCCAAGACCTCATATTCAATCCTTACCTTCTTCTTTGCCTCTTCAATTTCCTCACGTGTCTCTCCCACAATTAAAACTATTGGATCTCCGAGAAAATGGGTTATCTCGCCCACATCTATGAGGGCATCCCAGTCTTTTGAAAGGTGTCCGACGACCTTGTTGCCGGGGACATCCTTTGCTGTAAGGATTTTTACGACTCCCTTCATCTTTTCCGCTTCAGTAGTGTCGATAGAGAGAACTTTTGCCCTAGGATATTTACTTCTCACAGCAGAGGCGTGAAGCATTCCGTCTACATATAGGTCATCTGGGTACTTTCCCTTTCCTGTCACCTTTTCTCTGACATCGACTCTGTGTACGCGTTCACCTATCTTCCATTTGACATCTTTTGGTTTTATTTCATCCTCGCCACGTAATATTGATGAAGCGATCTCTATAGCCTTAACGATTTTGACATATCCAGTGCACCGGCATATATTGTTTCTTATTGCATGTCTGATTTCTTTCTCATTAGGATTACTTGTTTTATCAAGGAGGGCCTTTGCACATATGACCATCCCTGGGATACAGAAACCACATTGAACTGCACCTGCCTCTCCAAAGGCATATGTGTATATATCCTTCTCCCTTTCTGTAAGGCCCTCAACTGTCATGATGGTCTTTCCGTCAACAGAACCTGTTGTATATGTGCAAGCTTTTACAGCCTCCCCATCTAGGAGTATGGTACATGTTCCACAAGCGCCTTCTGAACATCCGTCCTTTACACTTGTGAGTCTGAGGTCGTCTCTGAGATACCTTAAAAGACTCTTGTTTTCATCTTGATTAACTATATTTCCATTAACAACGAATCGAGACATTACCTTTCCCCTGAAGGAGGTCCCTTAGCTTCTGTCTGGCGTGGCAGCGGTCTGTGATACCAACCTAATCTTCATTTTCCCTATATTTCACTTATTTGTAAAGAAAAACTATTCGAGCTTGATGGTAAGCTCTTTTCTATTCGTCTCGAGATGCTGGTATGTCACACCTGCGGCGTCAAGCATTCTCTTACTTGCCTTTGTCGCGTCACTCTCTTTGTACTTATCTGATAGATAGACGATTCTCTTTATGCCGCATTGTATTACAGCCTTTGCACACTCGTTACAAGGAAAGAGTGCAACATAAAGGGTTGAATTCTTAAGAAGAGAAGGGTTGTTGGCATTAAGAATAGCATTGAGCTCTGCATGGCACACATATGGGTATTTTGTCTCTTTCCACTCTCCACATCTTGCCCATGGAAGTTCGTCATCACTGCATCCTGATGGAAATCCATTGTATCCGACACCTATTATCTTCTTATCTTCTGATACAATACAAGCACCTACCTGTGTGTTAGGATCTTTGCTCCTCATGGAAGAGAGTACAGCTACTCCCATAAAATATTCATCCCAGTTTATATAATCTGTTCTTTTGTCACTCATAGCCTCTCCTATGGAAACATTATACAAAAGAAGAGAATGTTTGAAAGAGAGAATTCTTACTTTCCGTTTTTAAATCTCTCTGCTATCTTTTTCTTAGGAGAGCATATGAGTCGTCTGACAAAGTTAGCTTTGGAAAATTCATTGAAGAAACTTCTGCTCGAGAAGAGCTTGAGTCACATAACGGTGAAGGACATAACAGATGATTGTGGAATCAGCCGGGCGGCGTTTTATTATCATTTTAAGGATGTATATGAGCTCGTCGAGTGGGCTTGTTATGAGGATGCATCCCGTGCTCTTGAGGGTAAAAAACACTATGACAATTGGCAGGAGGGTTTCCTGCAGATATTCGATGCTGTAAAGGAGAATAAGCCCTTTATTCTTAATGTCTACCACTCCGTAAGCCGTGAACAGATTGAAAACTATCTCTTTCGTCTGACATTCGATCTTTTAAAAGCTGTAGTAGATGAAGAGGCGAAGGATATGGTCGTAAGAGAAGATGATAGGGTGTTTATTGCAAATACCTATAAATATGCCTTTGTCGGTGTTATGCTTGATTGGATAAATAAAGATATGCTTGAAGACCCTAAAACGATTATTTCAAAACTCGATAAGGTCGTTTCCGGCTGTTTCAAGAGTGCTCTATTGAGATTTCGTGTTGGTTGAAGTTATACACTTTCTTGTTTCTGTAAAAAAATAGAACAGACGAGTCAAATTGTAAATTTTCACTTTTATTTTCCTCCATTATTTTTCTTCTTACAAAAAGATTAATACTGGAGGAAAAAGATATGTATTATTCAAGCGGTAACTATGAGGCTTTTGCTAGGCCTAAGAAACCAGAGGGAGTTGATCATAAGTCAGCTTATATCGTTGGAAGCGGACTCGCGGCACTTACTGCTGCATGCTATCTTGTGCGTGACGGCCAGATGAAAGGTGAAAAAGTCCATATCCTCGAGAAGGGAGAGACAGCAGGCGGGGCATGCGACGGATGGAAGTTCGAGAATGTCGGTTATGTAATGCGTGGCGGAAGAGAGATGGATAACCATTTCGAAGTCATGTGGGATCTCTTCAGATCAATTCCCTCAATCGAGACTGAGGGCGTCAGCGTGCTTGATGAGTATTATTGGCTCAATAAGGCAGACCCGAACTATTCGCTCTGTCGTGCAACAGTAAACAGGGGTGAAGATGCGCACACAGATGGTAAATTCGATATCTCTGATAAAGGTGCAATGGAGATAATGAAGCTCTTCTTTACTCCAAACGAAGAGTTACAGGATAAGAAGATCACAGATTATTTCGATGATGAAGTTCTTTCGTCAAATTTCTGGCTATATTGGAGAACAATGTTCGCATTCGAGAATTGGCATAGTGCTCTCGAAATGAAACTTTACATTCAGCGCTTCATCCACCATATTGGAGGACTTCCGGATTTTAAAGCTCTCAGATTCACGAAGTATAACCAATACGAATCAATGATTCTTCCTATGGAAAAGTGGCTCAGAGAGAGAGGAGTACAGTTCCACTTTGGTGTCAAAGTTACAAATGTAGAGTTCAAGTGCACAAAATCGAAGAAGGTCGCAGAGTGTATCGACATCATCGAGAATGGCAAGAAAGATAAAATTGACCTTACAGAGGATGATCTTGTCTTTATAACCAACGGTGGTTGTGTGGAGAACTCCACAATGGGAAGTCAGAATGAGAAGGCCGAGTACGATACATTAATCAAGGAAGGCGGTGGCTGGGATATGTGGCGTAGGATCGCATCTCAAGATCCTTCTTTCGGACACCCGGACAAGTTCTGTTATGACCCAGAACAGACCAATTGGATGAGTGCTACTGTTGAGACTCTTGATGATAAGATTCTTCCTTACATAAAGAACATTTGTAAGAGAGATCCTCTCTCAGGAAAGGTTGTAACGGGAGGTATCGTAACAGTTAAGGATTCTTCATGGCTTATGAGTTGGACAATCAATCGTCAGCCTCAGTTTAGGTCACAGCCAAACGGCCATTGTCTTGTATGGGTATATTCTCTCTTTACAGACAAGGACGGCGACTACATCAAGAAGCCTATGAGGGAGTGCACTGGTAAAGAAATCTGCCAGGAGTGGCTCTATCATATTGGAGTTCCAGTAGATAAAATCGATGAGCTAGCTCAGAACCATGCAAATACCGTTCCTGTTATGATGCCTTATATCGACGCATTCTTCATGCCGCGTTCTTATGGAGATAGACCCGATGTCGTACCGAAAGGAGCTGTTAACTTTGCATTCCTCGGCCAGTTTGCAGAGACAAAGAGGGATACAATCTTCACAACAGAATATTCAATGCGTACAGGTATGGAGGCAGTCTATACACTTCTTAATATAGATAGGGGTGTTCCTGAAGTATGGGGTAGTGTATATGACGTTAGAGCTCTAATGGATGCATCTGTAAAGCTTAGAGATGGAAAGAAACTTACAGATATGCAATTCAACTGGATTGAACGTTTTGCTCTCAAGAAGGTGATGGAGAAAATTAAAGGAACAGACATTGAAAAGATACTAAAAGAATACAATGTAATCTGAAGTTCTTTTTGATACTTAGGCCCGGGGATAACCACCTCCGGGTCTTTATGATTCTGTCGCCTTAGGAATGGGCTCAGTGTAATCACGAAAAATATTGTTGTAAATCCGGTTGTTCTCGTGTGTCTTGGCTTTCGAAGCTAGAAACTAAGTAAAACGCTTGCAACTTATTGAATTACAAACTTTTATCGTAGCAGCAAATGAATATTTTTCTGATTGACCAAAAATCTATTCTTCAACTTTTTAGGAAAAAAAGCGGGAATCCTCGGTAATTCAATTACAGAGATGAAAGCGTTT